>JAUHZT010000003.1 GCA_030425905.1 Gammaproteobacteria bacterium | reverse complement strand
GTTTTTCTGGAACCCGTCACGCGTGCGGCCGAGGATAGGTGCAAGATCAAAGCGGAAACCGTCCACCCCCATTGGCCCGGCCCAGTAATGCAGACTGTCCAGAACGAGTCGTTGCACGGCCGGGCTGTCGGCATCAATAGTGTTGCCGCAGCCGGTGTCGTTGATGTAACGGGCGGCGTTGTCAGGCAGAAGACGGTAGTAACTGCGGTTGTCGATGCCCCGGAACGAAAGTGTCGGGCCAAAACGATTGCCCTCGGCCGTGTGGTTGTACACAACGTCCAGGATGACTTCGATACCCTGATCGTGAATGGCGTCGACCATCAGTCGAAACTCATCAAGCTCGGTGATCGTGTCGTCGGCACCCGCCGCCGCATAGCGAGGTTGTGGTGCGAAGAAGCTAATCGTGTTGTAGCCCCAGAAATTGCGCAAGCCGCGCGCCGCAAGAAACGCTTCGTCGACAAATGCATGCACGGGCATGAGTTCAATGGCCGTGATGCCGAGCGCTTTCAGGTGGCGCAGAACCTGGCCGTTGCTCAGTCCACGAAAAGTACCGCGTTCCCTTTCAGTCAGATCAGGGTGTCGCATCGTAAAGCCACGGACATTGGCTTCATAGATAACGCTGTCTTCCCAGTTGCGCCGTGCTGCCAAAGGCGCGGCCGGCGCGGCCGGGGCAACCACAATGGATTTTGCAACGTGTGCGGAACTATCGGTATGACTGATGGCAGCGGCAACGTCCGGCTCGCCGTCGGTGTAACCCAGGGTTTCGGTTGCGCCAAAGTCGCTGCGGCTGATTCTGCGCGCGTACGGATCGAGCAATAACTTGGCAGGATTAAAGCGCATGCCTGCTGCAGGCGCATACGGGCCGTGGACCCTGAAACCGTAGTGCTGGCCGGGACGGCAGCCGGGCACATAGCCATGAAACAGGTCGCCGTTGTGACCGGGCAACCGCAAGCGCGCGACCTCGTTCTCTTTGGTATCGAACAGGCACAGCTCCACAGCTTCCGCGTGTTTTGAATAAACCGCGAAAGCCGTACCGTCCTTGTCAGGAGTTGCGCCGAGTTCGGCAGGCGCGCCGCGGTCGCTTACTTGCCAGGCAGTTGCAGGGGAGTCAGGTGCCACAGGTCATCATTGTAGTCGTTGATTGTGCGGTCGGAGGAAAATCGCCCCGACATGGCCGTATTGCGAATGCTCATCTCGGTCCATTCGCTGCGGTTTGTATAGGCTGTCGCTGCTGCATGCTGGGCGTCAACGAAACTGCGAAAATCCGCGGCCGTCATCCAGGCATCTTGCGGGCTCATTATGCTGTTCACGATATTGCGGATAAAATCGCTCGACTCACTGCCAAACTTGCCGCTTGTGAGCAACTCCATCACACGGCTGAAATCCGCATCGTCTGCCACAATCTGTGCCGGGTTGTAATTCGGCTTGGTTGCAGCGACTTGTTCCACCGTCAGGCCGAACAGGAAAAAGTTTTCCTCGCCGACGGCTTCGCGGATCTCAACGTTGGCGCCATCCAGCGTACCGATGGTAACCGCACCGTTCATCATGAACTTCATGTTGCCTGTGCCCGAAGCTTCTTTGCCAGCCGTGGAAATCTGTTCGGACAATTCGGTAGCCGGGCAAATAATCTCCATGGCCGATACATTATAGTCGGGGAAGAAGACGAGCTTCAGGAGGCCGTCCGCGCGCGAGTCTGCATTAATGACGTCGGCAACGTTGTTGATGCACTTGATAATCTGCTTGGCGATTTCATAACCGGGCGCGGCTTTACCACCAATAATAATTGCGCGCGGCACCATGTCCCCGGTATCGCCGCGACAGATGCGGTCGTAGAGATGTATGGCGTGCAGCAAGTTCAACAACTGTCGCTTGTACTCGTGTATACGCTTCACCTGTACATCAAACAGCATGCTGCAGTCGAGCTCGACGGAGCAGCGTGCGGAGACTTCGCGCGCGAGGCGGACCTTGTTCGCCAGCTTCACGCGACGCCAGGCGTCCTGGAAGTTGGGGTCCGTGGCGAAATCATTCAGTTTCTCCAGCTTGCCGAGGTCAGTAACCCAGTCGTCGCCAATCACCTCGGTGATGAGGCTCGCCAGGCGTGGGTTGCACGCCGCGAGCCAGCGTCGCTGTGTCACGCCATTGGTCTTATTATTGAACTTCTCCGGCCACAACTCGTAAAAGTCACGAAACAGGCCTGTCTTGATCAATTCTGAGTGCAGCGCGGCAACACCATTGACGGAAAAGCTGCCTGCGATGGCGAGATAAGCCATACGAATCATCGGTTCGTGGCCTTCTTCAATCAGCGACATACGCTGCACACGTTCCTCATCACCCGGCCAGCATTCGCGAACTTCCTCGAGAAAGCGTGCGTTGATCTCGAAAATAATATCCAGCAGTCGCGGCAACAGCGTGCGAAACATGGCGACCGGCCAGCGCTCGAGCGCCTCGGGCAGCAGGGTGTGATTGGTATAAGCCATGGTCGCCGTCGTGATGCGCCATGCGTCATCCCAGGAGAGCTGGTAACGGTCTACCAACAAGCGCATGAGTTCGGCAACCGCTATCGCGGGATGCGTATCGTTGAGCTGGAAGCAATGCTTGTCGGCGAAGTTGCTGAAGTCATCGCCGTGGCGCTCGTTCCAGTCCCGGAGCGTGTCCTGCAGGCTGGCCGAAACCAGGAAGTACTGCTGCCGCAAACGCAGCTCCTTGCCCATCTCGGTGGTTGCATTCGGGTACAGCACCATCGTGATGTTTTCCGCGGCATTCTTTTCCGCCACGGCATCGGTATAACTGCCGGCATTAAACTCCTCAAGATCAAATTCATCGGTTGCCGAAGCAGACCACAGGCGCAACGTGTTGACTATCTCGTTGTGGTAGCCCGGTACCGGGATGTCATACGGAATGGCAAGGACGTCATGGGTATTGCTCCAGCGATACCGTTGTAACCCGTCGCTGTCTGTCCATGCCTCGCTACGTCCACCGAAGTGCACCGTGCGCGCCAGCTCAGAACGCTCTATTTCCCAGGGAAAACCTTCTCGTAGCCACACATCGGGTTCTTCGACCTGGTAGCCATCATCGATACGCTGGTGAAACATTCCGTAGCGGTAGCGGATGCCGTAGCCTACGACCGGCAGGCGCAATGACGCGCAGCTATCGAGAAAGCAGGCCGCGAGACGCCCTAGACCACCATTGCCGAGTCCGGCATCGTGCTCAACATTTTCCACATCGGCGAGGTTCAGGCCAAGACGCTGCAGCGCTTCGGCAGCCACCTCAGCAATACCCAGATTGAGCAGGTTGTTGCGCAACAGGCGACCCATGAGGAACTCGAGCGACAGGTACGCGGTGCGGCGGCCATCGGCTTGTGCCAGCGCCGCATTCGTTTGCGACCAGCGCTCCATCAGGCGGTCGCGCGTTGCATAAGCGATAGCCTGGTAGACGAAAGGTGAATTCGGCCGAATCGTGCGTCGTCCGAGCAGGCGCCCGAAGTAATGAGTGAAGTCTTCTAGGAGGGCGTCGGGGCCCATCTCAAGCGGCGGTGCCTGTAATAGCTGGATGTTGCCGACTCCGGCCGAATTGTCTAGTCGTGCGGGCATTAACTACTCCCAACCCTTGCGTACGCGGGCATATTATTTAGCTTCAATAAACAGTGTGGCCAGCGGCGGCAGCGTCAGTTGTAACGTTGCAGGCCGGCCGAGCGAGGTATCCGGGCGCGCTTCGATTTCGCCCATGTTCCCCACGCCGCTACCGCCGTATTCCCTGGCATCCGTATTGATGCATTCCCGGTAACGTCCGGCGTGCGGTACGCCAATTCGGTAATCTTCCCGAACAACCGGCGTGAAGTTCGATACGCAGATCACAAATCGACCTTGTGTGTCATAGCGCAAAAACGCCAGCACGCTGGTATCGGCCGCTTGCCAGTCGAGCCACTCGAAACCCTGATTATCAAAGTCCTGGGCAAAAAGTGCAGGCGTTGCGACATAAAACCGATTCAGGTCACGCACCAGCGACCGGACGCCTGCGTGCGGTGCCTGTTCCAGCAGGCCCCAGTCCAGTGCCGTGTCGTGATTCCACTCACCAGTCTGGCCGAACTCGTTGCCCATGAACAGCAACTTCTTGCCCGGGTGGCCGAACATGAAGGCATAGTAGGCCCGCAGGTTGGCAAAACGGCGCCAGTCGTCACCGGGCATGCGCCCCAAAATGGAGCGTTTGCCGTGCACGACTTCATCGTGCGACAGGGGCAGCACGAAATTCTCGTGCGTTGCGTAGACCATGCCGAAGGTCATCTTGTCGTGGTGGTGTTTTCTGTTGACCGGATCCTCGCTCATGTATTTGAGCGTGTCGTTCATCCAGCCCATGTTCCACTTGTAAGTAAAGCCAAGGCCGCCTGCGTAAACGGGCCGGGATACGCCGGGCCAGGCGGTCGACTCCTCGGCAAAGGTCTCGGCGCCGGCGGCATGCACCTGTTCGTTCAGCAAGCGTATAAAGCTGACCGCTTCGAGATTTTCGTTGCCTCCGTGCTCGTTAGGCAACCACTCGCCATCTTTGCGTGAGTAATCGAGATAGAGCATGGAGGCCACAGCATCAACCCGCAGCCCGTCAATGTGCATTTCATTGATCCAGAACAGCGCACTGCCAAGCAGGTAGTTGACGACCTCACGCCGCCCATAGTTGTAGATCAGCGTACCCCAGTCGGCATGCGCGCCGCGGCGCGGGTCTGCGTGCTCATAGAGCGCGGTGCCGTCGAACCTTGCAAGCCCGTGCTCGTCGCGCGGAAAGTGCGCCGGTACCCAGTCGGCAATAACTGCGAGCCCCGCCTGGTGACAGCGGTCGACAAAATAGCGAAAGTCATCGGGGTTGCCAAAACGCTGCGTCGGTGCATACAGGCCGATCGGCTGGTAGCCCCAGGAACCGTCAAACGGATACTCTGTCACTGGCAGCAGTTCGATGTGCGTAAAACCGAGATCGCTTACATAAGGTATGAGCGCGTCTGCGAGTTCTGCGTAACTGAGCCAGCTACCATTACTGCGGCGGCGCCAGGAGCCAAGGTGCACTTCGTAAATGCTGACCGGCTTGCCGAGGTCAGGTGTGCCGCGCCGATTTCTCATCCACTCGCCGTCCTGCCACGCGTATTTTGAGCAATGGACGATCGACGCGTTGCCCGGCGGCGGCTCGAAAAAATGGGCGAGCGGGTCGCTCTTCAGAGGCAGCAAGTTGCCGTCAGCGTCAAGCAGTTCAAATTTGTAGTGTTCACCCGGACCGATGCCAGGAACGAACAGGTCCCACACACCACTGCCCGGATTGAAGCGCATGCAATGTCGGCGGCCGTCCCAGCTATTAAAGTCGCCGATAACGCTGACGCGCGACGCATTCGGTGCCCAGACCGCAAAATTTACCCCGTCACAACCGCGATGATGAAGACACCGTGCGCCGAGCTTTTCGTAGATCTGCTGGTGCGTGCCTTCGCCCAGCAAGTGCAGGTCCAGCTGGCCCAGTGCCGAAGGGAAACGGTACGCGTCTTCGCTGACATAGCTGTGGCCGTCGTAGGTCTCAATGCCCAGTCGATAATGGCGCAGTCTTGGCGGC
The DNA here is from genome assembly GCA_030425905.1 of Gammaproteobacteria bacterium. Lineage (GTDB taxonomy): Bacteria > Pseudomonadota > Gammaproteobacteria > Steroidobacterales > Woeseiaceae > UBA1847. The sequence goes on along the minus strand of JAUHZT010000003.1, from coordinate 56,448 downwards.
ATGACACACTCGAACAGTCCGCCCTCATGCACCAGCGCCATTGCCACGAGCTTCTTATTGTCAGCATCCAGCAGGTTGACGCTCTGTGCATGCGGCTGGAAGGTTCGCACGCGACGTTCTGCGCCGACCTTGTGCACGCCAAGGACCGAGAACGGGTCTTTATGTCGTCCGCTCGCAATCCGTTCGCAATCTTCTGCGGCGATGCCAGCCTCAGTCACGATAAAGACCTTCTTCATACTGTTGCGCCGCCGCGTCCCAGCTAAAGCGAGCCGCACCGGCAGCCTTGCTGATCGCCTTGTAGGTTGCGGGTTGCTCGCGTTGCATCTGCACGGCTTCGCCTACTGCGGCGACAAAATTATGCGCTTGCTGTGCCGACGTCTTGCCGCTGAAAACAAAGCCATTCTTGCGATTGACTACCGTGTCATGCAGGCCACCCACATCGTTGACGACGCAAGGCTGGCGGCTGCGCATCGCCAGCATCTGGCTGATGCCGCAAGGCTCAAAAATGGACGGCATCAGGAACAGGTCACCGATTTCGTAGAGTGCCGCGGACAAGGCTTCATCGTAGCCGTTCAAAAACAACAGATTGTTTCTTGCCACGCTCATGCGTGTGAGCGCCGCTTCAATGGCCGGATCGCCGCTGCCGAGTATGAGGAGCCAGCCTGCATCGCCGAGCCTGTCGAGTATATGGTCGAGCGCCGTTTCGGCGCCGTCCACGGGTTCAAGAAACAAGGTCGCTTTCTGCTCTGTGAGTCGTCCAACGCTGGTCAGAATCGTCTGTGGACGACTGCGCGGCAGGCGTGCAAGCGCGCGTTCGGCGAAGTAGTGCGCCGAGTGGATTATTGGCTGGCGACTCATCCACGCTTCGAGGCCTTTGCCCGCCAGTTTTCGAAACTGTGTCCAGGACGGCGCGCGGCCAGCCCTGGCCGGGTATTCGCAGCCATTCAGGATGCCTGTCAGGCGACCTTCCTTCGCGGCCAGTTTCAGATCCTGTTGCAAGCCTTCCCCGGCCGCACCGAGTATTTCGCGCGCATAGGTCGGCGAGACCGTGTTAACGGCGTCGGCAAGTCGAATGCCGATAGCCATCGGATTGAGGCAGTTTCCGTAGCGCGGATCGATCACGACAGCGCGCTTGTACTTGAGCTGCGGAAACCAGGCCTCCAGCGATGACGGGTCCTGAGCTAGCGGTCGGATGCCCTGCAATGCGAGATTGTGAATCGTAAATACCGTTCGCACTGATTTTAGAGCCTTGAACGACGGGTCGAATTCACGCAGCAGGAGATACAGGCTGCTGTGCCAGTCATTCAAATGCACCAGCGCGGGTTTCTGTTGCAGCCCGGCAACGTAGCTAGCTGCGGCGGCAGAGAACAGCGCAAATTTGCTGGCATCGGTTGCGAACGGCCGGTCGTCCGGATCATCGCAATAAATCCGGCCCGCACCACAGGGGGCAAATCCCGGATGTTCCAGCACCAGGCAAGTGACGCCCGAGTCCGGTGACGCGAGGCGGTGCACAGCAACGCTGACAGCCGCGCCACCGAAACTCGTTCTGAGCACCGCGATTTTCTTCGTGCCCGGAAGCTGGCTCAATGCACCGTAGCCGGGCATCAGCACCGTGCACTGGTGGCCACGCTTTTGCAGTGCAGCGGGCAAGTCGCGAATTACATCGCCAATACCACCGACCTTGCCGCCGGGCACCGCCGCGTTCTCGGCGGCGAGAAATAATATATGCCGTGCGCTTATGACCTCGCTCCGCCGCTAACGTATGAAATGCAGGGTCTGGCCAAGCATGTCCGGCGTGACCAGCGTCAGCCCGCTCTCGGTGACGCGAAAGCCGCGTTTTCGGTCGGCATCGTGATCAACACCAATCTCGGTGCCGTCAGGAACGACCGCACCGCGGTCGATAATGGCGTGCTGAATCCGGCAATGCTCTCCAACCTGAACCTCCGGCAGCAGTACCGAGTCTTTGACGATGCTGTAGGCATTCACCGTGCAATTTGAGTACAACAGTGAACGCTTGATGCGCGCACCGGAAATGACGCAACCACCGGACACCATCGAGTCGATGGCTTCGCCACGACGATCCTCGTCGTCAAATACGAACTTGGCGGGCGGTGTCTGTGTAAGCGCCGTCAGTATTGGCCAGGTCTTGTCGTAAATATTGAGTTCGGGGGTTACCGAGACAAGTTCCATGTTGGCTTCCCAGTAAGCATCGAGGGTGCCGACATCGCGCCAGTAAGCTTGCTTGCCGGTATCCGGGTCGCGCAGCGGGTAGGCCTGCACCCGATAGTTCTTGATGATTGACGGGATCACGTTGCGGCCAAAATCGTGTTGCGTACTCGGGTTATCGGCATCCTTGATCACCTGTTCATAGAGGAAATCCGTGTTGAACAGGTAGTTGCCCATCGATGCCAGGCACAAGTCTGGCTGGCCAGGTATCGGTGTCGGGTGCTCGGGTTTCTCATCAAAGGCAATGATCCGCCCGTTTTCGTCAGCGGTCATAACTCCCAATTGCCCGGCGGCCTCCGCAATGGGCACCTCGATACAGCAAACGGTCATGTCGGCCTCGGATTCGACATGCGCGGCCAGCAACGGACCGTAGTCCATCTTGTAAACGTGGTCACCGGCCAGGATAAGCACCAGGCGTGGGTGGTGCGTGCGGATGATGTCGAGGTTTTGATAAATCGCATCAGCCGTGCCGCGGTACCATTCGCCACCGACTCGCTGTGAGGCCGGCAAAATTTCCACAAACTCGCCGCGGTTATTTGAAAGTCGCGTCCAGCCCTGCACAAGATGCCGAATCAGCGAGTGGGCCTTGTACTGTGTCAGCACGCCAATGCGGCGAATGCCGGAATTTACACAGTTGGATAATGCGAAGTCGATAATCCGGAACTTGCCGCCAAACGGCAGTGAGGGTTTGGCGCGCCAGGTTGTGAGTTCATGCAGTCGGCTGCCCTGTCCACCGGCCAATACCAGTGCAAGGGTCTCACGAGTCAGTCGACTGACGAAGCGTGCATCGTCGGCGGTCTTCAGTAACTCATCCATGCGTAACTCCCTTGGTATTGTCTAGGTGCTCGTTTGTGAGCGAACTGGTTATTGTAGCACCGCATTTTTGCAGCGATCAGCAGCGCTTACCCAGCCGCGAATGGTTGCGCTTAGCTCGCCGGTGAGCGCGTCATGCCGCATGCGCCAACGCCAGTTGTTCGTCGTGGTGCCCGGAATATTGAAACGGGCTTCGGTGCCGAGATTCAGGAAGTCCTGCATCGGCGCTATCGCGATGCGTGCCGGCGAGGCAAACGCCAGTTGTACGAGGTCCTGCGCCGTGGGCTTTGCCTCCGCACCAGCCGGGTAGGCAGTAGCCGCCATTATAGCGGCCTTGATCTCGCCGGGCGGTACTGTGGTTGTTGCCAGCCAGCCCGCGCTTGTGTCGTTGTCATGCGTGCCGGTGTAGCAGACGCAATTCTCGGGGATGGCATCGGCACTAAAGCCGGGCTCCTCCAGCAGAAACTGCAGCACTTTCATGCCGGGAAAGTTTTGCCGTTCGCGCAGCGCGTTCACGTCCTCGGTAATGATGCCCAGGTCCTCGGCCACGATTGGCAGTGTACCGAGCTCGGCGCGCATGGCCGTAAAGATTCGATCGGCCGGTCCCTTGCACCACTCGCCGGTACGGGCTGTTTCGGCGTCGGCCGGTACGGACCAGTAGGACTCAAAGCCGCGAAAATGATCGATCCGTACGATATCGCAGAGTTCGATCGCCGATTGCATGCGTCCGATCCACCATTTAAAGCCCGTGCGTTCCTGGTACGCCCAGTCGTAGATCGGGTTACCCCAGAGCTGACCGTCCGCACTGAAATAATCAGGAGGCACACCCGCAACCTGCAGCGGGTGCCCTTCGTCGTCGAGCAGTAGCAGTTCCCGGTGGGCCCAGGCGTCGACGCTATCGAGCGCAATGTAGATCGGCAGGTCACCGAACAGGCGCACGCCATTGTCATGTGCATAGCGCTGCAATGCCTGCCATTGTTCCGCGAACAGGAACTGCAGAACCTTTGTCTCGTCGATGCGCGGCTTTTCATCTCGCGCAATATCGGCTAGCGCCGCCGCATCGCGATCGCGGAACTTTGCTTCCCAGGCAGGCCATGCTGCTTGCTGGTGCCGTGTCTTGAGAACCTGGAACAACGCGAAATCGTGCAGCCAGCGCTCATCATTGTCGGAGCAAAAGCGGCCGAATGCCTGCTGCATGGCTGCACTGGCGCAACGTGGAAAGCGCGCCGCGGCCAGTGACAGGAGGTTGCTCTTCGTGGGGATCAGTGCGGCAAAGTCGACTGTATCAGCAGGCAGCCGGGTCAGAGACGCAACTTCCGCGTCTGTCAGCAAGCCCAGCGCGCAAAGCGCTTCTGTGTCGATAAGGAGTGTATTCCCGGCATTGATCGACAGGGGCTGGTACGGAGAGTCGCCATAGGCAGTGGGGCCAACCGGCAGGAACTGCCAGATGCTCAGCCCGCTGCGTGCAAGAAAGTCGATGAAACGACGCGCGCTCGGACCAAGTTCACCGATACCGTGGTTTCCCGGCAGCGAGGTGAGGTGCAGGCAGACACCCGCGGATCGGTGATCAGGCAAACTCAAACGATAGTACTCCGTGCCGGTAGCGTGAGGTTGTCATTCCAGTCTGCCTGTTGTTGGCGTCGCCTGCCATCTTCAGTGCCGATTGGATGCAAATGAAACTCAACGGCCACTACCTGAAACAAACATCACGACGCGAGCTACGTTAAACTTGAGCGGATTGATTGCTCGAAACCTGGATTAAGAATGCCTGAGTCTTTTAAAGAGAGCGCACTGCGTTACCACCGCGCGGCGCCAGCCGGGAAACTGACCGTCTCCCCCACCAAACCGCTCGAGAATCGCCTCGATTTGTCCCAGGCCTATTCGCCGGGCGTCGCCTTTCCCTGTGAAGAGATCATGGCTGACCCGCTGGCCTCGGCACTCTATACGGCACGCGGCAACCTTGTCGGCGTGATCACCAACGGTTCCGCCGTGCTCGGGCTCGGCAACATCGGGCCGCTCGCGGCAAAACCGGTGATGGAAGGCAAGTCGGTGTTGTTCAAGCGTTTTGCGAACATTGACGCGTTCGATATTGAGGTCGATGAGAAGGACCCGGCCAGGCTGGTAGAGGTGATTGCTGCGCTCGCGCCGACTTTCGGCGCAATCAATCTAGAGGACATCAAGGCGCCGGATTGTTTCCAGGTCGAATCGGAACTCGAAAGGCGGCTCGATATCCCGGTTTTCCACGACGACCAGCACGGCACGGCCATCGTCGTGGCCGCGGCCATCCGCAACGGTCTTGAACTGGTCGGCAAGCAGCTCGATTCGGTCAAACTCGTAGCGACGGGCGGCGGCGCGGCCAGCCTGGCTTGCCTGAACCTGCTCGTGGATATCGGCCTGCCGGTTGAAGCCGTGACGCTGGTCGATATTGAAGGCGTGGTCTATGCCGGGCGTGAAAAGGACATGAACCCGTTCAAGTCGCGCTTTGCAAAAGACACCGAGGCGCGGACGCTGGATGACATAATCGCCGACGCCGACGTATTTCTCGGCCTGTCGGCCCCGGGCATTCTGACGACCGACATGGTCAGCAAAATGGCCCCGGACCCGCTGGTTTTTGCGCTGGCGAACCCGGTACCCGAGATCATGCCCGAGACCGTGGCCGAGGTGCGGCCCGACGCCATTATTGCCACGGGCCGCTCGGACTACCCGAACCAGGTTAACAATGTCCTGTGTTTTCCTTTTATCTTCCGTGGTGCACTTGATGTGGGTGCGACAACCATCAATCGTGCTATGCAGGCTGCTTGCGTGGATGCCATTGCGAATCTCGTAAAACGGCCCGCGGCACACGAAGAGGCCAGCAGCGACCCCGACGACGAAGCGGTTTTCTCACGTAATTACCTGATCCCGAAACCTTTTGACACCCGGCTCTATGTAGAGGTGTCGCTTGCGACCGCGCGCGCAGCAGTGGAAAGCGGTGTCGCGACCCGCCCGATCACGGACTTCGATGCCTATCGCCAGCAGCTCAAGTCGTTTAATACGCGCTCCAGCCTGTTCATGCAGCCGGAAATTGAAATTGCTCGCAAAGGCAATGCACATCTTGTTTACGCCGAAGGCGAAAATACGCTTGTGCTGCGCACGGTACAGGCCGTGCTGTCTGAACAGCTCGCGAAGGTAACGCTGGTCGGCCGCGCGGAGGTTGTCAAAATGCGCCTTAATGCGCTGGGCAGTGAGCTTGTCATTGGTCGTGACTTCGAGCTGGTGGATCCGGAGGATGATCCACGCTACCGCGACTACTGGGAAACCTACCACGCACTCACTTGCCGGCGCGGTGTCTCAAGAGAAGCCGCCAAAACCGTGATGCGCACGAGTGCCACGGCCATCGCCGCCTGCATGGTGGCGAAAGGCGAAGCCGATGCCATGTTGTGCGGCATCGAAGGCCGTTTCGATCGGCACCTGCGCCACGTGATCGAAATTATCGGCAGCAAAACAAAGGGCGAGAGGATAGCGTCGCTGTCTGTGCTGTTGCTGCCGCAAGGGCCGCTGTTTATCACCGACCCGTACATCGACGTGGGCGAGAGTGTGGATGCCATGGTAAACACCACGCTCGCCGCCGCTCAACGAGTGCGTGATTTCGGCGTGACGCCGAAAGTTGCCATGTTGTCGCACTCGAATTTTGGCTCGTCCCGTTCGAGCGCCGCCCGCAAAATGCGCGCAGCGACGCAGCGCCTGCACGGGCTTGCGCCGGAACTGGCCGTCGACGGGGAGATGCATGCCAATGCCGCACTCGACGAGAACATTCGCGAAGCGCTGGTCCGGCATTCCAATTACGAAGGTGCCGCCAACCTGCTGGTCATGCCATCGCTGGATGCCGCAAATATTTCAATCGATTTGCTGCGTACCACCAGCAAGGCCGTACTGGTAGGACCGTTGCTGATGGGCACGGCGCGACCAACGCATATTGCGACACCTTCGACGACGCCAAAAGGCCTGTTTAATATGAGTGCTGTTGCGGCGGCGGATGCCTGCCGCGCAGCCAGGGCGAAGCAATGAACGGTGCCGAACTGCTGGCCCAGTGCCTGGAAGCTGAAGGCATTGAATACATTTTTGGCGTGCCCGGCGAAGAAAATGCCGATTTCATGATTGCGCTGGAGAAGTCGAGCAAGATTCGCTTTATCCTGACGCGGCATGAGCAGGGCGCTGCGTTCATGGCGGAAGTCTACGGCCGCCTGACCGGTAACCCGGCGGGAGCGCTCGGTACGCTGGGGCCCGGTTCGACCAACCTGATCACGGGCGTGGCCAATTCCAACATGGACCGGGCACCGATGCTCGTGCTGACCGGGCAGGGTTCGACCAACCGCCTGCACAAGGAATCGCACCAGATCATGAACGTGGTGGACATGTTCGAGCCGGTGACGAAATGGGCGACGAGTATTCTTGATCCTGACACGATTCCCGAGATCGTGCGCAAGGCCGTGCGCCTGGCGCGTACCGAAAAACCGGGTGCGGTGCACATAGAACTGCCGGAGGACATCGCGGCTGAAGATACGTCGCGCAGACCCATGTCACCGCGCAGGTTTCGGCGGCCGGTCATTGACGACAAGCTCGCTGGCCAGGCATTCGAATTGCTTAAATCGGCAAAACGCCCCGTGATAATCGCGGGCAACGGTTGTATTCGGCGCCGAGCCAGCAAGCAGTTGCGGCGCTTTTGCGAGAAAACCGGCATTGGCGTTATCAGCACGTTCATGGCCAAGGGTTGTGTCGACATGGATGCCGACTATTGCCTTTACACGGTCGGTCTCGGCGCAAAGGATCGCGTGAATCTCGCCATCGACGAGGCTGACCTCGTCATCGCGCTTGGCTTTGACATGGTCGAGTATCATCCGAACCTGTGGAACCAGCACAACGATAACCGCATTTTGCACATCGACTTTCTCCCGGCCGAAATCGACGAGCACTACAACCCCAAGCTGGAACTGGTCGGCGACCTGGCGCACACGCTGTGGATGATGAATGAACGTCTCGACGCCGAAGGCGTGCCTGAATACGATCTTGCATCGCAGCGTGAAATTCGCGCCGCGATGGCGGGCGACTTTGCTGAACACCGGGATGACCGCACCACGGGCCTGATTCGGCCGCAGAAAGCCTTGTGGGATGCACGTGCTGTGATGGGGCCCGAAGACATCCTGTTGTCCGACGTGGGTGCGCACAAGATGTGGGTTGCCCGGCACTATCACTGCCATGAGCCCAACACTTGCCTGATCCCCAACGGTTTCTGTTCCATGGGGTTCGCGCTGCCGGGTGCCATAGCGGCCAGCATCGTGCACCCGGAGCGCCGTATTCTTGCGCTGTGTGGTGATGCCGGCTTCATGATGAATGTTCAGGAAATGGAAACGGCGGCGCGCCTTGGCAGCAATATCGTTGCGTTCGTGTGGGCTGATAATGCGTACGGGCTCATCGAATGGAAACAGGACACCCACTTCGGTCACCATACAGACCTGAACTTTGGCAACCCCGACTGGTTGTTGCTGGCAAAGGCGTTCGGCTGGCACGGTCACTACATTGATGCTGCCGAGGATCTGCAACCGGCGCTTGACGGCGCACTGGCGGAGAAGGGCCCGAGCCTGGTCGTGATACCGATCGACTACCGGGAAAATCCCCTGCTGACCCGCAAGCTCGGCGAGATAACCTGCCCGATTTAAGCCGCGCTTCCTGAATAAGGGGGTAGGCGGTAACGAAGCCTGTCACCTCCTGCGTAACAGGGAGCGGCGAAACTCGCGTGCATGTCCTATCTTTGGGCGCATGGATATCACATCGCACTGGCCGAATGGCCAATCTTCGGGTCGCCTGCTTCTCTGGCTGGGCACGGTCTCTTTGTTGCTCGCAAGCGCGGCGCTTGAGGCACATCACTCCGCGGCTGCTTATGACAACAATGCGACACGGACGGTGTCCGGTGTCGTTGATCGCCTGCAGTGGCGCAACCCGCATGTCATTATTCGCCTCGAGGTTGAGGAAGGCGGCAAGACGTCTTATTGGGCCCTCGAGACGGCTGGCATCCAGAAACTGATCGCCGACGGCTGGAACAAGGACCTGCTTGCGCCCGGCACAAAAATTACCGCTGAAATTCGCCCGACAAAACGCGGCGACAGCGCCGGCATTTTACGTTGGGTAACGCTTGCTGATGGCCGCGTACTGCCGATTGACGAAGACTCGCCGACCGGTACGCAGCTTGCGCGTGAAGACCAGACCGAAGTAGTCAGCGCCAGCCTCAGCAAGAAAGCCGCGCGCACGCAAGCAGACTACCTCGCGCGGCGTAAGGAAGTTGAGAAGATCGAGGCGTCGAACCGGCCCTCGCAATTGCCAAAGATTGAGCAGGGCAGCCGTAAGGGCGCACTCGATCCGGACAATCTCGCGCGGCACAAGGATGTCGCACTGTTTGATTTTACCGGCATCTGGCAGCACCGTCCCAATCGCGAACTGGCAAAGGAACGCGGCGGCTTTCCCTGGGACTTTCTGCCGGTGCCGGAACTAACGGCGAAGTCGAAGGCGATCCATGCCGATGTCATGGCGCGTCGCGCAGCCGGAGATGCGACCGCGGATCCTGCAACGCTGTGCTACCCGCACGGACTCGTACGCTCGATGACGCGCGTTGGCAACATGATGCTGTTGCAGGAAAACACGGCGCTGTTCATGGTGCACCGAATGAACAATGACTTCCGCGCCATTTATTGGGACGGTCGCGACCACGTCGACCCGGCAGTGCGCGTCGACAGCTATAACGGCGACTCGATTGCCTACTGGGCCGACGATCATCTGTTCGTGGAGACGGTGGGTTTCGGACAGCCGTTTACCTATATCAACGCCGGCATCCCGATCGGCAAACAGGGCCGTATCGAGGAGCGCTGGCGGCTGATCAATGATGGCAACACGCTCGAGATCGAATTTCGCATGATGGACCCTGAGCACTGGGTTGGCGAGTGGGTCGACACCAAGTTCTGGGACCGAATTTACGGCGCCGATATCGCGGAGGCCAATTGCATAATGGCCGAGGACGCGGCGCTCGCGATTGGTGCCAAGTGACGCTGTTCGCGCTGGGGAACGTCTCGCTGCGCAGCGGCGCCCGTTGCCAGTAAAGCTGCCTTTGTAGCGTTTGGCAGGCGGTATTCCTGCTGCCGGTAGGCAATAGTAGGCCAGGCTGCAAATTGCTGCGCCTTGCGCAGCAAGGTGTCATCGTCAGGCGCTCTGATTAACTGCTCGCCAACGTAGTCAAACAGTGCGGCAGGCTTTTCCTTGCGCAAAATCACGACCTTGTCGTCTTCCCGATAGGCCTGCGTATCGCCGTACTGCATGATCGCGCGGCCAGGGATAGCAGCAATATCGGGTCGGGTGAGATCGATGCCCGGTGCGGGGTGCTGACCGCTTATTCCTATTATGGACAACAAGGTTGGGAGCAAATCTATCTGGCTTGCGACACGGTTCAGTCGTTGTGGCTCTACGCCACCGCCAAGAATCAGCCCAGGAATGTGAAAGCGCTCAATCGGCACGAGGTCCGCCCCGTACACCCGCGAGTTGTGGTCGGAGACGATAAGGAACACGGTCCTGTTCCAGTAATCTGAGTCTTTCGCCGCGCGCATAAATTGGCCGATGGCATAGTCGGCATACTTCACTGCGTTGTTCACAGTTGCTTTCGGTTCTTCATAGAGTTCGATGCGCCCGTCGGGAAACTCCCAGGGTGAGTGATTGCTTGTCGTAAAGAGTACGCTGGCGAATGGTTTGTCGGAGGGCATCGACTGGAAGAAGGCGTGTGCGAAAGAAAATACAACTTCATCCGCCACGCCCCAGGAGCCCTCAAAGCTCGGATCGACAAAGTCATGTTTATCGATAACGGTATCGAAGCCGTTATTGGCAAAGAAGCGACGCATGTTGTCAAACTGCGCTTCGCCACCATAGATAAATGAAGTTTCGTAGCCGTAGCGTTTCAGGTAGTCACCGAGCGTAAAGAAATTGTTCTGCGCACGCCCGAGCTTGAGCACGCTTTGCGAGGTAGTTGGAGGAAATCCTGTAACAATGGCTTCGAGGCCGCGGGCGGATCGTGTGCCGGTGGCGTACAGGTTCTCGAACCAGATGCCTTCCTCAGCGAGTTCGTCAAGATTAGGCGTCAACGGCAAACCGCCGAGTGCCCCAACAAACTCTGCGCCGAGGCTCTCTTCGACAATCACGACGAGATTGCGCGGCTGTGCCCGATGTTCTGTGGCGACCTGCCGATGTAACGTAGGAATGTCATGGTCAGCGAACGCCGTTGCCGGCAGATGCATGCTACGGCGAACGGCTGCAACGGCGGCACGTTTGTCGACTTCGCCGTAAGCAAATCCGGCTTCCTCATGACGCATCTCGTAGATGGCATTGGCGGTTGCATAGAGCGAGTTCAGCGCGAGCGAGTTCACCAGCGTGTCCGACGAAAATGCCACGGTGCTCGCATTCACGGGACGATGGTCGAGTGTGGAACGTGCAGTGAATGCACAAAGCACGAGTGTTGTGAAAGCCAGTAGAGGCGCAAACCTGAGTCGGTTTTGTGCAACTCGTGCACTCTGCAATCGCAATCCCCGGTAGGCGAGCCACAGCAACGCTGGCAACAGCAGCAAGACCGACAGCAAAGCGGGCTTGTAGCCGACCCAGAGCATGGAAAAGACTTCCTTCGGGTACTTGAGGTATTCGACGAACAGGTAATTCGGGCGCACATCGTATTCGCGAATGAACTGCGGGGTAACCAGTTCCATGAACACGAGCAGCCCGAACACGAGTAGCAGGTAAGCATTCAGAACCTGCCACCAGCCGCGGCGGGTGGCCCGGACGGCGTTCAGCAGGGGCGTGACGGCGGCGGGCAACGCTAGCAGGTAAGCCAGCGTTACAAGGTCAAAGCGCAGTCCCTGCAGCATGATGAAACCCGTGCCGCCCGTATTGTAGACGCGTTCGTTGAGCCAAAGGATCAAGCCGAGTCGCGCGAAGCCGGTTACCAGGAGGCAGAAAATAACTACAAAAAACAGAGGTTTAAGCCAGTCAAGCTGGGTTTTGAGCAATTCAAACGGCGACATCTACGGGCGCGTCCTGGGCCAAAGGTCTCCGTTAGAGGGCTCAGCGCAAAAAATCGGTCGCGCATGCTGAAATTAATTGCAGTGATAAGGGCGGAGCCTAACCCCAGAGTGCCGGCGTTGGCGCCGCCACCAGGCCAGCCTCAAAGTGCATCGGGTGCTCCCGGTCCTGGGTCAGAAACAGCATGCCGTCGATATCCACGAAGCGACAAAGTTGCGCAAGCACATAAGCTGGCGCCATCGCGAGTGATGTGCCGACCATGTTGCCCACCATGAGCGCCATACCGTGATCCTTTGCCAGTTTTGCAAGCTCGAGCGCTTCTGTCAGGCCGCCGGTTTTGTCGAGTTTGATATTGATCATCTGGTAGCGCCGCGCAACCTGTTCGAAATCATTGGTGTCGAGGCAGGATTCGTCAGCACACAGCGTGATCGGCGCTGCGTAATCTTCAAGAGACTCATCGGCTCCGCGCGGCAATGGCTGTTCGATCATGGCAACGCCAAGTTGGCTAAAGGACGGAGCCAATGTGCGCAATTGCTCGAAGCTCCAGCCCTGATTCACGTCAACCACAATCTCGGCATCAGGCCGTGCAGCGCAGACAGCGGTGATGCGTTCGAGGGGCTGGTGGCCATCGAGCTTGACCTTGATGCGCTGGCCCTCGATCTGCCTTGCGGCATGCGCCATCGCCTCCGGCGTGTCGATGCTGAGTGTCATGACGCTGTGTGTTTCCCGCGGTACCAGGCCGGTCAGTTCCCAGATGGACTTGCCCTGTTGCTTGGCTTCAAAGTCCCAGAGCGCGCAGTCCACGGCATTGCGCGCGCCACCGGCGGGTAGCAATTCACGTAGCGCTGAGCGGCTGACGCCTTGTTCCAGTTTCGATCGAACAGCTTCCACCTGGGCCAACATGCTGGCGCCGGTTTCATCGAAATAGTACACGCCCGCCGCTTCGCCACGACCCGTGATGCCGTCGCGGCTGATCGACACCGTGAGCAGGTCCATGCCGGTAAACGTATAGCCCGTGATGACGAAGGGCGACTTGTATTTCCAGTAACTGGATTCGACGGTCAATGTGTATGCAGAGGGCATTGTTTACTGTCAGTTTGCAGGGCTTACGAACTGGCAACTTTAAGCTATAGTCGTCGCCAAGCCGGGTTGGCCGGGCCACTGATGATACGCGATTGACCACAAGCGCCAAAACATTACAGCTGCGTTCTCCTTATCTCATTTTTGTTGGTGACCAGGAAGACGAAACCTACATCAAGACCGGGTTGGGTCTCGCGTACTGGTGTCCGGACCGGGTTGCAGGCCAGTTGCGCCTGCGACCGGATGCCGTGGGCCTCGCTGTGCCGGATATGGATCTGGAAGCGGCCCACCAGGCGGGTGTGCAAAGCCTGGTGGTCGGGGTCGCGCCGGTTGGCGGCGGTATTTCCGAGGATTGGTGGCAGCTCTTTATCAAGGCGGCTGGGCTGGGCATGGATATTGTCAGCGGCCTGCATATTCGCCTTGCAGAAAACGATGCGCTGCGCGCGGCGGCGCAGGCATCGGGTGCTGCACTGATCGATATACGCGTGCCGCCCAGGAACATCCCGGTCGGCAGCGGCCGCAAGCGCTCGGGCAAACGCGTCCTGATGGTGGGCACGGATTGCGCCGTCGGCAAAAAATACTCGGCGCTTGCATTGCATGCCGCGTTGCTTGAAGCCGGCGTCAAAGCGACTTTTCGCGCCACCGGCCAGACCGGCATCATGATTGCCGGTGAGGGCATGCCGATTGATGCGGTTGTTGCAGATTTCGTGTCGGGTGCCGCGGAACTTGTGTCGCCCGACAATGACGCCGATCACTGGGATGTTATTGAAGGCCAGGGTTCGCTGTTCCACCCGGGCTATGCGGCCGTCAGCCTCGGTTTGTTGCACGGCTCGCAACCCGACGCAATTGTCGTGTGCCACGACGCAAACCGCAGCGTCATCAGTGGCTGGGAACACTATGCCGTACCCGGTATTAGCGAATGTATTGATCGGCACCTGCGTATGGGCAGTCTCACCAACCCGGCTATTCGCTGTGTCGGTGTCAGCGTGAATACGTCCGGGCTGCCGTCGGCCGAACGGCCGTCGTACCTTGCACAGCTTGCTGATGAAACCGGTTTGCCCTGTATAGATCCGCTCGTCGACGGTTGCGCGCAAATCGCAAAGTTGCTGAGCAACTGACAGCCGCCAGCAAGTTGCAATTCGCGGGCTTTCGCGCCCAGCGCCGGCGATCGCTTGCGGCTTGCATATGAGTCACGTACAGTCGCCAGCAACCTCGACAGGTGAATGTTCTTTAACGGGAACATTAAACGGGAAGACGGTGCGCCGAGAGGCAATCCCGTCACTGCCCCCGCAACGGTAAATGAGATAGCCAGTCATTGAAGTCACTGCGCGCATAGCGTGGGAAGGCGACTGGCGAAGACCTGAAGTCAATGTCGCTCATGAGTCCGGAGACCGGCCCGTCGACCGTTCCACAGTCACATCGCGGCGGGCGATTCGTGGAGAATCTGATTCTCTCCCTCCCCGATGGACCTTTATACGCAGAGTCGGGGAACCCTGCGGGAGAGCCCAATGTTCAAACTGAGATGTATGCCGGCGTTCTGCTGGACCTTGTTTCCGTTCACGTTAGCCCTGGCCGATTCCGGGATCGATTCCGCAGCCGATACGGTGCCGGATTTCGACCAGATCATAGTGACCGGCGCCCTGGCGCCGATTCAACTGAACCAGCTTGGCAGCGCGAGCACCGTCATCAGCCGTGATGAAATTGAACGTCGCCAGGCACGTTACGTGACCGACCTGTTGCGTTCAGTGCCGGGGTTTTCTGTCAGCCAGAGCGGTGGCGCGGGTGCACAAACGCAGGTTCGCGTGCGTGGCGCTGAGGCCAATCATGTGCTGGTACTCATTGACGGCGTGCGCGCCAATGACCCGACCAGCGGCGACGAGTTTCGTTGGGAGTACCTGTCCACGGGCAACATTGAACGCATCGAGATCGTGCGCGGGCCACAAAGCGCACTGTGGGGCAGCGACGCGGTAGCGGCAGTGGTGCACGTTGTTACCCGACAGAACGAGGGTGAGCCACGCTTGAATGCTTATGCAGAAGGTGGCTCGCTGTCGACGGGCAATGCGGGTTTAAACGGCACTCTGGGGACAGACAGTGGATCTGTCAGCGCCGGCCTTGAGTACCTGGATACGGAAGGCTACAACATTTCCCGCAGCGGCAACGAGGTTGACGGTGCGGACCTGCTAACGGCTTCGCTGTCCGGTCGCTTGCATGCCAGCGACAGTTTGACGATCAGCGCTGGTCTGCGCGCCGTTGATGCCTCTTCACAATACGATCCTGTCGATTTCGCAAGCGGTTTGCCGGCCGACGCAGATGCCGTGACCGATACGACAAATTATTTCGCGAACCTGGGTGCGAGCCTGCACCGTGACGGCAGTCGTGTGACGCACCATCTGCGTGTGAATTACTTCGAGTCTGACAACAGCAACCTGATGGACGGCATAGAGGCATCGTCAAACGGCTCCGACCGAATCGGTTATGCTTACCAGGCCGATATCGCGTTTGCGCACAATCGTTTGTCACTGGCGCTAGAGCACGAACGAACCCGCTTTGAGCAACGCGGTGCCGTGATCTTCGGTGACCCTAACCAGAACCAGAGCATCGATGTGACCAGCGCGATTGCGGACTTTCAGGCGCGCGGCAGTGACCGTCTGACGTGGTTGCTGAGTGCGCGCTTCGACGACAACAGCGACTTCGAGAATGCATTCAGCGGTCGGGTCTCCACCGTCTACCAGCTCACTGATGTTGCGACACTGCGGGCGAATATTGGTACGGGCCGGTCAAACCCTACTTTCATCGAGCGTTACGGTTACTTTCCTGGCCAGTTCGCGGGTAATCCCGAGCTCAAGCCCGAACAATCACTCTCCTACGATATCGGTCTCGACTACGAATTCCTGAACGGCGCATTGCTCACGCAAGTTTCATTGTTTCGTCAGGACCTGCGTGACGAAATTAACGGCTATGTTTTCGATCCGCTGACTTTCCTTACCACGGCGGAGAATGTCGATGGCAAGAGCAGGCGCAGCGGCGTGGAACTGAACGCCTGGTGGTCTTTCAACGACCTGGTCGGCTTGCGCGCGTCGTATACCTACACAGAGGCTGACGAACCCGCTGCAACAGGAGGCGACACCCGGGAGTTGCGGCGGCCGCGGCATACCGCGAGTCTTGCAGCGGATATGCACACAAGTGACGAGCGCATGCGCGCCACGCTAACGGCCGACCTTGGCGGCGAACGGCTGGATATTTTTTACCCGCCGTTTCCTGCGCCGGCGCAGATAGTGACGCTCGACAGTCACTGGTTACTGGGCCTGACCCTGCAATACCGGCTGACAAGCTCGCTCGATGTGTTTGTGCGCGGTAGCAACCTGCTCGACGAAGATTACGAAGAAGTGTTTGGATACCGCACGCAGGGGCGCACGGCGCTGGTTGGCATTCGCACGCGCTTCGGTCTGTAACAGGGCTGGCGCCTAGCGCGTTTCGGTAACCTTTTGCAGATGCTTCGGTGTGTCCGGATGGCGGCCCCGTGCCAGTGACAGGTCATTCGCCATCAGGTAGAAGCTCTGGATCTGCAAAATTGCGTTGGTATAGGGCGACTCGGCCGGCACGCTGGGCAGTACTGTGGCTCCCGGCTGATTGCTGCCGGCAAGAAAAACACTGGCGCCAGCGTCAATAAAGCGCCGGACGGCATCATCAACGCCATCGTGAGCGGCGGGTTCCGTGTCAAATACCAGCAGCACAAACTGGTTCTCGATGAGTTCCATCGGGCCGTGTTGCACTTCTGCAGCGCTAAAGGCTTCAGCGTGTAATGCGCAGGTTTCCTTGAGCTTGAGCGCTGCTTCAGAGGCGATGGCAAAACCGACACCGCGACCGAGTACAAACAGGCTGCGGGCGGCGACCAGACCGTTGGTTGCCGCGCGCCAGTTCATCTCAAGCGCCTGGTGCAGGGAGGCCGGCAATGCGTCGATGGCGTTTCGCAGTGCAGCGCTGTCCGACAAGGCGGCCGCGATCGCACAGAGTGCCGACAAGGAACAGATAAACGACTTGGTCGCGGCAACACTTCGTTCAGGTCCGGCTTCCATCGGAATAACGATGTCGCACAGCTCGGCGAGCTTTGATTGCGTGTCGTTGACGATGCAGGCTGTGATGGCACCCGAACGTGCTGCGGAAGCTGTGCTTTGCAGAATGTCAGGGCTTTGGCCCGACTGGGATATTGCAAGGAACAGCGTGCGCGGCAAGCGCAGGTCAATGCCGTGTACCGATGCAATCGACGGGGCGACCGAACTCACTGGAATACCGAGCTCACGTTCGAACAGGTACTTCGCAAACAGGCCGGCATGATCAGAGCTGCCACGCGCACAAAGGCAGATAAGCTGAATGCCGGCATCGTCAAATTGACGACGCAAACCGGCAATGATGCCGGGAAGCGATGCGGCTTGCCGCAACACACCGTCCGCTGCCTCACGGGCTTCCTTGTACATCAATGTGCCAGTGACGGTGTCCATGCCAGTTCAGATGTGATCAGGTGGTGGGGGTTTCAAGCAGTCGCAGTGTCTTGTGGTCGGCATCGAGCTCGGCCTCGATACCAATGGGCACGACGGTCTGGTCTGCAACATGGCCGATCATGAGGCCGCGCAGCACAGGAACGCCCAGTTCGTCACAACGCATGTGAATGATTTCCTCGATGCTGAACGAGTTGCCGCTGCCGGCGTCGGCATCAGTAAATTTGCCAAATGCGATGCCGGCCACTTCCTGCAACCGTCCCGCGAGCCACAACTGGGTCAGCATGCGGTCGATCCGGTAAGGCGCTTCGCCCACGTCTTCAAGAAACAGGATGCGGCCACGAAAGTCCGGCTCATACGGAGAACCCATCAGTGAGGTGAGTAACGTCAGGTTGCCGCCCAGCAGCCGGCCGCGCGCTTTGCCCGGTGTATAGGTCGTGAGGCGGTTTTTCATGTCGATGCGCCCGGGGGCGGCTTCGAACGGTGGTGGCGCGCCGATAGAGCTACCAGATTCAGGCGACATCAGCACTTTTTGAAACTCGGCCAGGGAGTAGTCCGAATAACTGTGGTGTGCGGTTGGCCCGTGGTAAACGACCATGCCGGTCCGGGCATGAATGGCCGTGAGCAGTCCCGTGATATCGCTGTAGCCCAGCAGCACTTTTGGATTGGCACGGATAATATCGTAGTCGAGATAGGGCAGGATGCGCGGCGTGCCGTAACCGCCGCGCAGGCAGATGATTGCGTCTACACCATCGTCGCCAAACATGGCATTCACATCCTCGGCTCGGCCGCGATCGCTTCCAGCCAGGTACTGACTGCGAGCGAACAGGTTTTTGCTGTGTTTCGTCTTGAAGCCCAGGGACTGGACAATTTCGGTCGCCGCATGGATGTCTTCGTTCTCGCCGGTGCTGCTCGCCGGCGCTATGATGCCGACCGTCATGCCCGGCCTGAGCCGCGCCGGTTTCAGAACGGGCTGCTCACTGGCGGCGGCCGGGCGCAGGCCCGCAGCGCTGACGGCGGCGACTCCGAGGGCGGTCTTGATGGCATTGCGTCGATTCATGGTGACTCCTTAAATAAGTAATTCCTGGGCCGCGGCCGTCCTCGGCCCGTAAGTTGTTGATTTTCTGTTACCTGTGTCCGGGCTGGGCAATCCATCAATTGCATTGCACCAGGAATAAATTATTATGCAGCCTATGTCCTGCCTGACTCTCATTCGCTCGGCCAGGGATCAGATGTCGGCGAATGAAAAAAAACTCGCCGACTTCATCCTCGAAAACGCCTCGCTGATTCGCGACTACTCCTCGCAACAGATTGCGGGGTCGGTCGGCGTCAGCCAGTCGAGTGTCGTCAAGTTCAGCCAGAAGATTGGCTACAAGGGGTTCACCGACCTCAAGCTCGCTATTCACGAATCGGTGGTCAAGCATAATTCCAACGTCGCGATTCTGCGCGATGGTAAATCGATGCAAAGCGGCGCGTCGACATTGCGCGAACAGCTTTATCACAGCAAGTGCGAAGCGCTGGGTAGTGTGACGGAGCTGAATGACGACGAGACGCTTGAGGCTGCTGTGAACGCCATCAACAAGGCGGTGCGGGTAGAGCTTGTCGGCCGCGGCAACGCCAGCCTGATCGCACAGGATTTTGCTTTCAAGCTGATGAGTATCGGTGTGCCGTGTATCGCCGTCGGCGATACACAGTTGCAGCTTTCCGGTGTGGCGACCCTGCAGAGCGGCGACTGTCTCGTAATTGTGTCGGGGTCGGGGCAGGCGCCGGATCTCGTGCGCGTTGCAAAAAAAGCGCGCGATGCCGGTGTTACGGTTGTCTCCCTGACCAGTCAAAGCGCGAACCCTATCCGCGCGCTTGCCGATATACGGTTATTCACGCTGTCCAATGGCGGCAAATTCGACATGCCGGCCGTCATTACCGCCGCCTGTCAGCAACATGTGCTGGACGTGCTGTTTTACATGCTGACCAAGCGCAAGGGTTGTTTGAGCGATCCGGAGACGATCGCGAATATCGAGAACTCGGGCGGCAAATAGTCACTCGCACCTGGCTATGCCTGTTCCGTCGCCGTTGCCGGCCACGGCTCGTCGAGTGCCAGCAGCGCCGCTTCGCTGACGCGCTTGCGAATTATCCTGAACGAATTGCCTTCGACCAGTACTTCCGGCACCAGCGGCCGCGTGTTGTAAGTTGATGCCATAACCGCACCGTAGGCACCGGCGTCTTCCAGTACGACCATGTCGCCGGCTTGTAATTCGTGCAGCAGGCGCCCGCGTGCAAACATGTCGCCGGTCTCGCAAACCGGCCCGACAATTTCATACGGTCGCTGTGCGCCGTGCCCTTGCCGCTCCGTCCGAATAGCGTGGTAGGCGTTGTAGATGCTCGGGCGCATGAAGTCATTCATCGCGGCGTCAATAATCAGGAAGTCCAGCGTGGCGGTTTCCTTGACGTAAATTACTGTGCTGACCAGCATGCCCGCCGCGCCGACGAGTGAGCGACCGGGTTCGATAATTAGCCGGCAGTCGAGATCGGCAAATGCTTCGGTTACCAGTTGCGCATACTCTGCCGGTGTCGGCGGGGTCTTGCCGTCGCCGCCGTAGTTGACGCCGAGACCGCCGCCGAGATCAATCGTATCGATCGCATGGCCCTGGTCACGCAGTTGCTGCGTCAGCTCGGCGATGCGTGCAAAGGCATTGCGAAACGGTGTCAGGCTCTGGATCTGCGAGCCGATGTGCATATCGATGCCGCAAATCTCAATGCCCGGCAGGCTTGCAGCGTGCGCGTAAGCGTCACTTGCGGAATGCCAGGGGATACCAAACTTGTTCTCGGACTTGCCGGTCGAGATTTTTTCGTGGGTTTCAGCGTCGACGTCGGGGTTAATGCGAAAAGCGACGGGGGCACGCTGCTGGCGGCGCATTGCCGTCTCGTTGATAGCGTGCAGTTCGGGCATCGATTCAACATTGAACTGGCGAATGCCAGCATCGAGCGCCAGCTCGATTTCCGGCACGGTCTTGGCGACACCGGAGTAGACGATACGTGAACCCGGGATGCCGGCCGCCTGGGCGCGCTGCAGTTCACCGCCGGACACAACATCGGCCCCGGCACCGGCGGCAGCGAGCAGCCCGACAATAGAAAGATTGGAATTGGCTTTCAGCGCGTAGCAAATCTGCATGTCGTAGTCGGCGAAGGCATCGGCATAGGCCGCATAGGCCCGCTCTATCGCTGCTCTCGAATAGCAGTAGAACGGCGTCTTGCAGGTCGCTGCGATATCGCGCACCGCGACATCTTCGACCGCATAGTGGCCATCTCGGTAGTCGAACTGGGGCATTGCAGAAACCCGGACAAGGCAAAGAATAATTTATGATACAAGTTGACTGTACTCGAATAAATGATTAATTTGCCACGTTCACTGCGCCTGGAATCCGGCTTTGGACTGGACCTCTGTCATTCCACCGATTGTCGCGATTGCTGTTGTCTTGTGGCGACGCGAAGTCATCATTGCGTTGCTGCTGGCGATCTTCTCCGCGGAGTTGCTGCAGATAAACCGGCACTGGCAGGCGCCGTTGCACGGCGTGTTGAACAGTATCGAACGCATCGTGGCCGTATTCGGCGACGCCGGGAACGCGCGTCTTCTTATCTTCAGCCTGATGATCGGCGCGCTGCTCGCCCTGATCCGTTATTCGGGCGGTGTTGCCGCGATGGTCAACAGCCTCGTGAACCGGGGTGTTGCCAAGACCGAGCGGCAGGCGACACTGCTGACCAGCACCGTCGGTGCGCTGATCTTCGTTGAATCCAACCTGAGTGTGCTGACGGCGGGCATTCTTTCGCGCGGCCTGTTTGACAAGTTCGGCATGAGTCGCGCGAAGCTCGCCTACATCATCGACAGTACCTCGGCACCGGTATGTATCCTGATCCTCCTGAACGGTTGGGGCGCATTCATTCTCGTGCTGCTCAACAGCTACCAGTTCAATATGAGTTCGGCGAGCGTGCTGTGGTCTTCGGTAGCCTTCAATTTTTATGCAATCGTCACCCTGGGCATCGTTTTTCTCACAGCTTTGACGGGTCGCTACTTTGGCCCGCTCGCAACGAGCAACAAGCCACCGGTTGGCGGTGCGGATGTCGAGGCCATCGAACCAACCAAAGCGCGCTACATGATTGTGCCGCTGGCCGTGATGATTTTTGGCATGGTCGGTTTCATGTTCTGGACCGGCAATGGCGTGCTGGCCGATGGCAGTGGTTCAAAGTCGGTGCTGTATGCCACGACGCTTGCAATACTGGTCGGCTATTTTCAGTTATTGCTGGGCGGCCGCTTCAATCATCACGAACTCATCAAGATCAGCTTTGACGGTATGGGTGAGTTGCTGCCGCTGGTAGCGATCGTGCTGCTGTCGCTGGCGCTCGGCGCGAGCTTAGGCGACCTTGGTACCGGCAAGTACATCGCCGGGCTGGTCGATGAGAACCTGCCACACTTCCTGATACCGGCCATGTTGTTCCTGGCGGGTGCGCTGATCTCGTTCTCCACGGGCACGTCCTGGGGCACCTTCGCAATCCTGATCCCGCTCGGCATGCCGCTGGCTGTCGACCTGAACCTGCCGCCCGCGCTGCTGTTGGCACCCATACTGGGCGGCGGTGTATTCGGGGATCATTGTTCACCCATTTCCGATACAACGGCGGTGTCGGCCATTGCGTCCGGCTGTGACCTTCTCGAGCATGTTCGCACCCAGTTGCCGTACGCACTTTTTGCAGGCCTGATTGCGCTGGTGCTATACATCGGTGCCGGTCTTGTAATGCTCTAGCTGTGTTCATGTCACTTAAAGCTTTCTTCGTACGTCGCTGCTGGATCGGGCACCTGCTCGCAGTGATCGCTTTGGCGGTGCTGATGTTCGGCACACCGGCAACGGCTGACGAATCGCTCAGCGAGGCAGAAATTGACGCGCTGGCCGAACGTATCCTTGATTACTACCCGGTGCCAGGTCTTGCGCTCGGTATTGTCAAAGATGGCGAAGTCGTACATGCCAAAGGCTATGGCGTGCGTGAGCTTGGCCGGCGCGAGCGGATCGATGACAAAACGCTGTTCAAGATTGCCTCGAACAGCAAAGCGTTTACAGCCGCCTCGCTCGCGATCCTGGTCGATGAGGGCAAGCTCGCCTGGGACGACAAGATCATCGATCACATGCCCGAGTTTCGCCTGCATGACCCCTGGGTAACGCGGGAGTTCACGGTCATCGACCTGCTGACTCACCGCAGCGGGCTGGCACCGTTTGTTGGCGACCTGATGCTGTGGCCGGAACCGAATAATTTCTCGCGCGATGATATCCGCGACAACCTGCGCTACTTCAAGCCCGAGTCCGGTTTTCGCAGCGAGTATGCCTACGACAACCTGCTGTACATCGTCGCAGGAGAACTGGTTCCCGCGATCACGGGTGAGCGCTGGGAGTCATTTGTCGACGAGCGCATCATGGGCGCGCTCGATGCGGATCGCTGCTTTGCCGGTACGCTGTCGAAGCGCGACATGCGCAATGTTGCCTTGCCGCACGGTGAGGTAGAAGGGCGCCTGCAGGTGATCGAACGCAGTCGGATTGTTGCCGAGCCAAACACCTCGGTTGCTGCCGGCGGTATTCGCTGCAGCCTCAAAGACATGGTGACCTGGGCGCAAGTGCAGCTGAATCGTGGCGTGACCCCGGACGGTGAAGTGCTCTTCAGCGTCGAACAAAGTGAGGCGATGTGGCAGCCCTACACAATTCGTTCGGTATCGCAGCGCGACACCGAAGTTAACCAGACACACTTCAAGGCATATGGCCTGGGCTGGCGATTGGCCGACGTGCACGGCTACCTGGAAGTGGCGCACACCGGGACCTTATCGGGCTGGAATTCGAACATGGTGCTGATTCCCGAGGTCAATCTTGGCGTGGTCGTGTTGACGAACGGCTCCAGTGGCCGCGCACGCGAGGTGCTGGCGAATACCGTGGTGCGCAAGTACATGGGCGAGGGGGTTACCGACTGGATTGCCTGGTACGAAGCGGAAGACGCGCGGCGGGCGGCAGAAGCTGCAGCAAATGGGGAAGAGGCAACGGCAGACGAGCTGCCTGCGGGACAGGCGCTTGCCCCGTTCGCATCACTCGAAGCCTATGCGGGGGTTTTCGAGGATGACTGGTTCGGCCGGGTCGACATCACGATCAAAGAGGGCGTGTTGTGGTTCAGCGCTGAAAAGTCACCCAAACTGACCGGCCCTATGGAACCCTGGCGCGGCGATACGTTTATTGCGCGCTGGACCGACCGCTCGGTCGACGGCGATGCCTACGTGACGTTTACGGGCGACACGCCGGGCGAGTTTGCACGCATCGTGATGCGCTCAGTCGACAAGCGCAGCGATTTTGAATTTGAGGATCTCGACCTGCGGCGTCGCTAGGTTTGCGCCGGTGCGTCAGGGCGCAACAGGTCTTACTCGGCGATTTGCTGCAGGAGGACAGGGTCACCGCGCTGCACGTGCTTGTACAGGCAAACACCGAACCAGTCGGGCATTGTGCGAATCAGGTGTCGCGAACCGTGCGCCTTGATCGACCCGTTACGCAATGCACTGCGTATCTCGAGGTCGCCTTCCCACACTTCAACGAGCTTGCGCACGCTCGAATTGAGGTAGAGATCGACGTCCTTCCCGGGATCTTCGGTGCACACGTCAACAACGTCGTCGTCGACCAGCAGCCACCAGGACTTGTGTTTCGCCAGTTCATCGAATATCAGGCAAATGACTGTCTGGCCATCGGGCAGGTACGCCGTCTGCAACCGCCGTTGCACCTCGCGCATCAGGAATTCCACATCGAGTTCGTCGTCCGTCAACTGGCTGCGCGCCCATCGCATACCCCAGGTTGCAAGAACTTCTACCAGTGGCGCAAGCTCTTTGCCTGCCGCGGTTAGACGGTATTCATAACCCTTCTGACCGGGGATTTTCTTGCGTATGACAATGCCAGCGTTTTCAAGATGCCTGAGCCTTTTGGCAAGCAGCGTTGGCGACATGCGCGCCATCGCGCGCTGAAAGTCATTGAACCGTGTGGTGCCCAGCAAGAGCTCACGCAACACAAGCAGCGTCCACTTCTCGCCGACGATTTCGGTCGCTTTCGCGACCGGGCAAAACTGTCCGTAGCCTGTCATTGCGCCCCTCCCGACCCCTGGCTAACTACAGAATATGTAGCTAAATACTACACTTCCTACAGTATCCGGCAAGCTGACCCAATTTCTAACATGCTCTCAGGCGGTTGTATTCCGTCACTGACACCCACTTTATGAGAGAGATGAAATGACAACGACTAGCACGACACCGCAAGTTCAGGACCTGACCAATGGCGTAGACGTAAACCAGCTCATGAACGTTATCGGCTCCATCGAAGCCGACACGGGCTTTGCAAGGTTTCAATGGCGGGCAAACAACCAGTGGATTGATGGGGAGCTGAGCCGCAGCGAGATCAAGGGCTTCTACGCAGGCAATGAAGAGGACACGACGCGCAAGGAGGCCTTTACGCTGGAGGCGGATGAGCCGCCGATCGCGTGCGGCCAGAACCGGGCACCCAATGCAATGGAGTATCTGCTGCATGCGCTGGCCGCCTGTCTTACCGGGACACTTGTTAACCATGCGGCCGTACGCGGCGTGGAAATTGAGGCTGTCAATTCTTCATATACCGGTGACATGGACGTTCGAGGCCTGTTCGGGCTCTCTGAAGAGGTGCGCAAAGGTTTCAGCAAGGTCACGGTGAACATGCGCGTCAAGAGCGAAGCCAGTGTGGAGGAGCTGACTGAAATGGCATTGTTCTCGCCAGTCTATGACGTCATTTCAAATTCGTTGCCGGTTGAATTTAATCTTACGGCCTGCTAGCAGCGCTGTTTTCGCCAGGCGGTGCCGGGCCTGTTGCGTAGGGCGGCAGGCTCGGTCCGATCTCCCGGCAGTCTGGCTGTGAGTGATCAGTCGCTGCCAGGAAAACCTGTCGCTATTCGCCGGGCGTTGCACCAATTTTCGTTGCCTGATCGTTCTTCCTGCAGAAGCCGGCCGGCTTCATTCTCACCAATCGCGAGTCAGGGGCTTATATGAACAGTGTCAACGTTAAACGATTCTTCTGGAGCGTGGCACTTTCCGCGCTTTTAACGACCCCGACATTTGCTGCAACCGTGTCGCTAATCTGGGAGTCGGACTGCACCGGTCTTGGTGGCACCTGGGGTTCGCCACCCGCGAATAGCCCTGCACTGGGAAGCTGCTTGTTGCCAGCCGGCTATACCATCGCGGCGGGCGACCGGCTGGAAGTGGCGGCGCGCATCGATCTTGCGATTAGCGGACAGATGATAAATGAGGGCAACCTGAGCCTGCTGAACGACTCGATCATGCGTATCCCGCCGCATACCAGTTTCCTGAACCGCGGCACCGTTATTCTTGCCAACAAAGCAACGCTGCGGCTCAACAAGGGTTCGTTGAGCAACGAAGGGATTGTTCGGTCGGAAGGGACCATTGAAAATGGCTTGCCTTCCCCAACGCTCGTGCAATGGGGGATATACAACTCCGGTCACATCCAGGTATTTGATGGCGGGGAGTTGATTAACAATGGTTTTTACTTTGACCGGGATACAAGACTTACCCCTAATCTCGAATCCTTGCTGGTTGATCTGGGCGGCGTCTTTATCAACAAGGGAGGCTCCCGCTTCAATCCGCACCTGGCCCTGATTCACGGGCAACTTGTCAATCATGCAGGGTCGGAAATGAAACTACGCCGCCGATTGACAGTATCTGGCCGTGGTCGCCTCGAGCTTGCCGGTAACCTGATCATGTGGTCAGAGCACGGTGTACTGACAGTCGATGAAGGTGGCCGGTTCGATGCCACTCCCGGCAGTTACATCACCAACCTGGGCGCCACGCTCAATGTGAACGGCTTACTCACCGTCACGTCCGGCACCCTGCGCAATGAGGGCCCCTGGTCCAATTACGGTGTCGGAACAATTACCACGGGCGGCGGTGGACGGCTGCACGCCACGAGTAGAGCGGTACTCGTCAACGACACAGGGGCGCGCATTGTGAACAATGGCAGCGTGCTGATTGACTGCTTTGTAACGCTGGTGGACAAAGGCACCGTGACTGGCAATGCGATCGGACGTTCACTTTGTTTCCAGCCGCCCATCAAGCCGCCACCACGTCTTGATCTGCGTTTCTAGGGCGTCCGGAATCCGCGGCTTAGTGGCCGCGCCCGTTCATGACAAAGCCGCCCCAGTGGTAGGGGTGCTGCAATGACGTTGTCGAGTCGTCTGCCCGCAACCAGCGTTTCAGTCGGGCGCGCAGGGATCGCGGCGCCGGGCTGTCGCCACGCAGCATCGCCAACTGCGCCTGTTGCAAGGCCTCAGCCAGGGGCAGCCCCTCGGCGGTGGCTTTGTAAAAGTGAGTCATCAGATCACTGGTGGAGCGGTCGTTGATATTCCAGAGTGAAGCCATGACCGTGGACGCACCGGCGTATTGAAAAGCCCGTGTGAGACCAAGCAGGCCTTCACCGGAGTAAGCGCCACCGAGTGCTGTCTCACAGGCGGACAAAGTGACCAGTTCAGCATCAACGCGCAGGCCTTCGTAGATCTCCCAGGCGCTCAGCAGTCCGTTTTCGGCAGCGTTTTCGGGATCATCCGGAGCGCTGAGTACGATGGCGGTATCGAGCGGATGCCACACATCGAGCATTGCGTGCGTTGCGAAATGCAGGAAACGCGTGCTGCCAGGTACCGATTTCGCGCGCTCCTCGGTGGCTTCAGCGCCAGTGTAAATCACACTGTTGTCCGGATAGGTGTCAGCGATATTCTTAACTTCGGTCGCGGTCCAGGGTAGCGGGGCCAGTTGTGCCAGGTTATAGCCAACACGCTTGTTTACTGCCGCGGTACTCTCTGTGGCCGACAGGAAGTTCGGGTCTCCGAATGCCACCAGGCCGCGCAACTCGCCTGTTTTTTGCGAGTCAGAGCGTTGTGCAAGCTGTGAGTAGATACCGAGGGAGCTGACAAGCAGGCTTGGTTTCCACTCGGCGAGGTACTGGCCGGTAGCGCCGTTAGCGCGCCGCATCGCGGCGAAAGGCAATACCTGCAGCGCGCCATCGGGCACAATCAGCAACAGGTCCGCATCCTCTATCTGTGATTGCAGGGGTTCTAGCAATTCCTCGTATAAGCGGGCCGCCAGGTCGAGCAACGGTGCGCCAGGTTCGCTGTCCCATCGGCCTGCGTCTATCAGAAACCGGAAGCGCCGAACCTGCTCACGGAGCGCCTCCTCGCCGACCTCCAGCCTGGCTACGTGCAGTTGCCCGTGCCTGTCTATCAGGAAGCTGTCGGTATACGTCTTGTTGAGATTGAAGGCGACGGCGACGGCGCCGGCGGGCACAGCCTGGCGATAATCCTCAAACGAGTGACTGCCCGGGTACTTGAGCTGCGCAAGCCCGGGCGCCTCGTCACGCAGTCGGCGCTGCATTGCATCCTGCTCGCGGCGGATGGCAAGCAGGCTGGTCTGAAGTTCCTCGCGTCTTGCCGCATCGGTCGTACTGTACAGTTCGCGTTGCTGGTCTTCGTAGCGTTTGCCGAGTTGCCGGCGCTCACGTTCGAGTTCGGGCGGCACGCTCTCGGCGAAAACGAGGTCGCGCTCCGCCAGCATGTTCGAGAGTTCTTTTGCCCTGGACTGTTCCAGAATTTCGAAGGCCCGTTCGGGTTCTCCTGCTTCGAGCAAGAAGCGAATGTAATCTTTGTAGATATTCATGAAGCGCGCCTTGACGCGCGCGCGCGACTCGTCCGAGCCGCCCAGCCGTTCTTGCTGTCGTTGCAGGGCACCCACCGCGCGAACGTAGTGCTGGTTGGCCGTTTTCGCATCGCCGGTCGCTTCGGCTACCAGCGCCAGGCCGTGCCAGGCGCGCGCACTGCGAAACGTGTCCGGTGCAAGCTCGGTCAGGATGTTGCTGGCTTTCTCGTACATGGCGGCGGCGCGCGCAGGCTCGCCGCTGGCGAGCAGAGTCTGTCCCAGTTGGGTCGCAATCTCTGCCGTGTCGGCGCTGTCCGGGGCAATCGCCAGCTGGACCTGTAGCGCTTGCTCAAAAAGCTGCTCAGCCTTTTCAAGCTGTTGCTGCAGTCTTGCGCTAACGCCAAGGTTGGCCAGAATGCGGGCGTGGTCGGCGGTGTTGGGCGCGATGCGCTCCTGTATCGTGAGCGCGTCACGATAAAATGCGACAGCCTGCTGGTAGTCTTCTTTTTCGCGCGCAACGTTGCCGAGATTAATCAGAGAGATAACGAGATCCAGCGAATCCGGCACGGTGGATTGACGTACTTCAAAGGCGCGCTGATGGAAGTATTCGGCATTGCGCAGATCACCCTGTTCGAGTGCCAGCGTCCCCAGGTTATTCAGCGTTCGCGACATATTCAGGCTGCCTGGTTCGAGGTGCTCACCGATAGCCAGCGCCTCCCGGTAATAGGACTCGGCTTCACGCAGGTCGCCGCGCTCACGATTAATCAGTCCGACATTGTGCAAGATAGAGGCGACGTTGCGGCTACCGGGCTCCATGCGCTGTTTCATTTGCAGCGCCAGCGTCCACTGCTGTTCGGCAGCCGCGACATCGCCACGCATGTAGTTCACGATGCCGAGGCCGTTCAGGTAGCCGGAGGCGGCGACACCACCCGGGTCTCGTACACTGGCGATGGTATAAGCGCGATCGTATTGGTCCGCTGCAAGCTCTATGTCGCCCAATGCAAGGTGGATGCGCGCAAGTTCCTGCAATGTACTGGCAACCAGCAGGCTTTCCGGCGCCAGCCGTTCCTGCAGCGAGCGGGCACTCTCGAGCAGGGAAAGCGCGTGTGTCAGATCGCTGCGGCGCCTGGCTATCTGACCGAGGCCCACGTAATTCGCGGCGATCGCCAGTCGATCGGTACTGATGGTGCTTTCAAGTGCCAGTGCCTGCTCATGGCTGGCGACAGCTTCGTCAAAGAGGTTCTGCCGCACTTGCGCACCCGCGAGCAGGTACCACAACAGACCGCGTTCGGCAGTGAACGCTGCACTTTGCAGTTCTCCAAGCGCTTTGCGGTAGAGCTCGGTGGCCTGTGGCCAGCGCCCTTCGGCTGCGGCAGGGGCGCTTAAGCTGTACCACAACCAGGCCGCGGCTTCGGGGTCCCCGGCCGCCTGCATCGAGGTAGCCAGTTTACTGGCGTCGTCAACTGCGGTGACTGCGTCGGTTGTTATACGGGCCCGCAGTTGTTCGTAGTCAGCAACAACTTCATTGGGCCAGTCCGGGTGTGCGCCAATCCGCCAGCGGCCATGCGCAGGCGTGATCGAAATGCGGACATCGCCGCGCCAGCCGTGCAGCGTGACAGGTGTGCGCTGGTGCACTTCGCGTTCCAGCAGACGCAAAGCAAAAGCGCCAGTTAGTGGCTTGATGGTCTCAGGAGCATCGGCGCTCGACCAGCCGACGATGCGGTCACCCGCTTTCAGCCCGCCACGCTCAGCCGCAAAGTACGGTGCGACCGACTCAATGACAGTTCCCGGATACGGCTCCGCCGCATAGGCCACCGGCATCAGCAGCAGGGAGGCAAGAGCGAAAAAGCTGCGCAGCGTGCTCACTCGAGCGTGAACCAGAACGGGCCAATTGTTGGGCGTTGCGCCGAGTCCAGCAAATCAACAACCCAAAAGTAGCGGGCATTGGCAGGCAGTCGCAGCTCGTCGCCAACCAGCCACTCGCTCTCGGTAGTCGGTGGCGACGCCCAGAGCAGATCAGCGGCATCGTTGTAGACGCTCAGGCGATAACGCTCTGCCTCGCTTGAGGCTGGCCAGGCAAATCGCGAGGGTGCTTCTTTCAGACGCACGCCGTCTGCCGGTATGACGTTTGCCGATGTGCCGCTGCGAACATAGCTGTCATCCGGTGTTTCGATGCGCAACAACCACGCGACCGCGATCGCGAGGATGAATGTGGCCGCAATGCCAAGAGCCGGCATGCTTAGGCTGCGGCGCGGTTTCGCAATGTCTTGCGCCGTTGCCTGCGCTTTGGCTCGTGCTGCACGCAGGATTGTCTCGTCGTGTGTTGTCGACGGGTGTGGAGCGGCATCATCGAGCGCTTCACGCAGGCGCTCTTCTGCGGCGGACTCCAGGTCAGAGTGTTGCATCATGTAGTCTCAACCCTGCGGCTTCGAACGCCGCTTTCAGTTTTTGAATAGCGTATTTCTTCCGGCTCAGAACTGTATCCCGGGGTGCGGTTGTCAGGCCCATCATTTCCTTGATGCTGAACCCCTGCAGCCACATGGAAATTACATCACGCTGCTCAAACGGCAACTCAGTGAGCGCCGCTTCGATAATTAGCTGAACCTCGATACCGGCAGCCGCGTCGAGCGCGGTGTATTCAGAGCGGACTCGAGTCTCAACGTCGTCGACGGAGTCGGTGCGTGCCTCACCGTGTTTGCGCGTGTATTCGTCAATATAGCGATTACGGCCGAGCGTTCTCAGGTACGTTAGCAGCGTGGCGCCCGGCTGCGGCCGGTATCCCGATTTCCGGTCGCTTTCCACGAGCCGCAGCCAGCAATACTGAGAGATATCTTCGGCGACATTCTGGTTGCCAGACAGACTCCACAGATAGGCCAGCAGCGCGTCGCGATGGCGACGAAAAATCTTCTCGAAGGCGTCGGCGTCGCCTTCGTCACGAAAGCGAAGAAAAAGGCGCACATCAGTTTCATCACCTGTCGCGTCGTTCGCTCGGGACATGCTTGTGTGCCTTCCTTTGCTCGTCGGATGCAGGTGGCTAATGGTAGCAAACTGAGTCCGAAGCTTATCGTCCGTATTCGCCCGGACTGTTTGTGCGCTATCCAATGCGTCTCCCCGTTTACTGCGATGGCTACTTCAGACCTAACGAGCAGGGCACAAAAAGTGGCTTAAAGAATTTTTGTTGCACTACATTGCCGCGGCCGCTCGTTAGCTTGTGCAGACACATCAACCGGACCAGCAAAGGAGTTTTTCGATGTCACGAACCAAGAGACGTACGGCCGGATGCGCGATCATTGCGCTACTGGTGCAAACCATCATCCTGCCGTATGCGAGTGCCCAGGAGTTTGCTGTTGCCCCCGACACTCAGCCGCGCTTGATGTTCTATGTGAGCAAAGGCTTTGGTGAGAGCAGCAAGCTGGAGACTGCACCGCAGTTCGGCTTGCGGCTTGAGAAGGAATTCTCGCCGGGCAACTTGCCCTACGACCACAAGCGGGCGGTTGCGCTGCAAACAGACTTGCTGGACCTGCGCTGGACGAAGGGCTACGGCCAGAGCCTGCGCGTGCTGGATGCGCCGGTCTACCTGTCACCGCGGCAGCTTAACTCTACCGAAGGCTCCTCCCAGGGTGACACATCGTTCGAGAGCCTCGGTAGTGGCTGGGGACTGGCTGCTGTTCTGGGTGTTGGAACGCTCGCGCTGCTGTGCGCGCTTGAAACCATCATTTGTGAAGATGACGATGACGACTACGTGATCCCGGACGAAGCGGGACCCGCTACCCCCGGCGAGTAATGTTGCATAGTCGAGTAGCCTCTTCACACCCGGCGCCTGCCCGCAGTGACGGGTGGGCGCCGCAGCGAATTCCGATGGCAAAACGGCTGTGCCGTTTTTCGCTGGGCGGATACATCCTTGTTGTCTCGGGCTGCGTGATCGCGCCGGACTATGTCAGTGATGAGTTCATACCGGGTGACAGGCAGCTCAGCCATTTTGAGGCGCGCTCAGCCGATGCCTCCTGACGGCGTCGCTCGCTTGCACCGCTTGACAGCCGTTATTGCTCTGCTGCTGTTGAGCGGCTGCGCGAGCGTTGAGCTTGCCGACTTTCGCACTGTGCAGGTGCGGGCTGACGGAAATACAGCGGCCGGTTCCATCAGCGAGCTACCGGTACGTTCCGGGCAGGTTGTTGTGAGTGAATCAGGCTCTTCTCTCAGTTTTCTGATGGACCTGATGGCCAGCGAATATTCGCCTTATGGTCACGCTGGCATCCTCAGTGTTGAGGACGATGGCGTATTTGTTTACGAGGCTTTCGGCTTTCTCAACGTCCGGTTCTGGGAGCCGCCCACGCGACGACTGCGCGGCAAAATCCGGCGTGTGTCGCTCGCAAGCTTTCTGGGTCGCGGCACGGCGACGGCGATCTTCGAACATGCTGCGCTGAATCTCGACGCGATTGAAGCATTTGCGCGGTCGGCTTATGAGCAGGGGATTCCATTCGATGGCCTGTTCGACTATCGAACGCCGGATCGCGTGTACTGCAACGAGTTTGTCGCATTGGCGCTGCAGCAGGCTGGGCAGGACGCTATTCCGCTGACCCCACGCACAGAGAATGATTCACTCAACCAGGTGATGACCTGGCTGGGCGTCGATGCGCCGGCGTTTCTGTTGCCATCCGCGTTGCTCGACGGTGCAACGGAGGTTGCGCGTTTCAGCAAGCGCTACAGTTCTCAACAAATCGAAGCGCACTTCGCTTTCGAGCGCGACCTGCATCGGCGCTTTACGCGTGAGCAAAAACTCGGCAATATTTTTCGCTGGACGCGCACTGGGCCTCGTTATCGACCGCATATCGCCGACCTGCACACGAGTGTGATGGATGCGGCGAATGCCGCGGGCGACGAAGGTATTTCGGTTCAGCAGATAATGCAGTCGGAGTTAAGCACACCGGCTGTGCTGGCGAATGGCGTGTCTGCTGCAGCCGGTCAATGACGGGTCTGTGGCCCTGCCGACTCAGCAGCCCCGCGAGTAATACCAGGCAACCGGCGCGCCGGTTTCGGCATAGGCTGGAATCCAGCCGCGCGCCAGGACCTTGACGGGGCCGCCTTCGCAACCGTCTGTGGTGAGCACCTCAACCTCCAGCCACAAACTCGTAACAATGTGCTTCGCCTGCAATATGCGCACGGCCTGCTCACGCGGCCGCTCCTCGCCGGCGTAGCTGAGACGATGCGGTATACCCGCGCCGATACCCGGCCAGACAAGCCGATTCCAGTCGCGTGTCAGGTAGGTCAGGCGATTTGGCAGCAAGGTCGCCAGGGGCATGAAGGTGCCGGCGGCATCCGCATGCAGCCAGGCGAACTCGCCATTCGCCAGTCGCAGTTTGTACGCAGCATCAGCTTTTGCATAGACAACAGCCGCGTCTACTTCGTAGCCCGATTCGCGATGTTCGAGATCCTCGTAGTCGTTGATTGTGGCAACCGCCTTTGCGCCCTTGCCGGCCGAGTCGAACAATGGCACTGCATCCGTATGCGCCAGCGCCGCGACATCCAGTAAGCCGATCAGGCTGGTGTTAGCCGCATCGTCGGCTTTTGGCTCGGCAGCGGTGATGGTTTGCAGCGCCGCAAGACCCTGCAGGGCAGTAAGCTGGGATATCACGAATTTCTCCGGTACATCCTCGAAGCCGTGCATTGTCCCGTCTGTTGAGCGATGGACACGTGAGCCGTCGCAACTTGTCAGCCACGCAGCACCTGCATCCGTGTCGTGTGCCGCGAAGACCACGTAGGTGGCACCGGGCTCTGCGACAAGACGGCAGGCGGCGGTGGACGTGTTGCTGACGTAGGGGAGGTGGCCTGCCTGGTTCACTGGCGACTTGTAGTGCTCTCCCTGCCGCTTGAACAGGAACTCCCGGGTGCCTTCACCAAACGGTCGAACCTCGACCAATGTAGCGACGAAGACTTCATCGGCTGCGGCGAAGTACTCTGCGAGGCTGCGCTGGGCGCAGCGGCAGGCATCCGCTGATGTCGCAGCAAGCGCAAGCGCTACAAGTGCGACGACGCGCATCATGTTGCTGCGCGTCGCGGCCAGAATGCCGCCAGCAGCAGCCCGAAGACCATCGCCACCGGTGCAAAGACGAACGGCCCGATGACAAATTCGAGACCGTGCGGAAAGCCCGCGTAGGTACGATGCGGAAGGAATGTTGGCCAGTACTCGAAGTTGACCCACAGCAGCACCAGCAGAATTGCGAACGCTCCACCCATGCTGAAACGACGTCGACTGGTCGAGATGCGCTTGATCCGCCCGAGTATCCAGACTACGAGTGCCAGCAGCGCCAGTGGCAGGCAGCCTACCAGGCCCAGCACGAGCAGGTTTTGCTTGCCCGAAACATATTGCGCGCGCAGTGCGCCGAGCAGCTCATTCGCACTCATGCCCTCGATAAGGCCGACCAGGAGGAATACCAGCGCAGGAATAACGAGCGCACCGAGAAATGCGAGACCAAGTACTGTGCTGGCCCGGCCGCCCGTTGTTGTATTCTGAATTGAAGTCATGGCGCTGAAGTATATAGCTAAACGCGCTTCCCGGTCGCGCCACCCAGCCGCTAGTCGAATTTCATCATAACGAGATCGTCAATACGTTCTATACCGAGGCCCGGCGCGTCGGAGATCGAAATTTCGGCGTGGTCAAAGCGCACCCCGCAAACGACGGGATCCTTGCTGACCAGCGAAGGTGGGTCGAGATCGACGCGAGTAATGATGTTCGACTTTGCGATGGCCACGTGTGCCGCCGCCGATACGGCAATGCTGGTTTCTGCCATGCAGCCCATCATGCATTCCACGTCATAAATAGAGGCGATATCGGCAATCTTGATCGCGTTCGATATGCCGCCGGTTTTCATAAGCTTGATATTAATAATATCGGCACCTCGCATCTGGATCAGGTCGATAACTTCCTTGGGGCCGAAAGTGCTTTCATCGGCCATCACGGGCGTGGACACGCGTTCCGTTACGTAGCGCATACCTTCGACATCGTCACCGCGTACGGGTTGCTCTACAAATTCCATGCGTATTCCGCTGGCCTCGAGTTCGCGCATGGCGGAGACTGTTTGCTTCGGGGTCCAGCCCTGGTTTGCGTCGAGGCGAATAAGTGCCCGGTCGCTAACGGCTGCGTAGATGGCTTTTACCCGTTCGATGTCGACCGCGAGATCCTTGCCAACCTTGATCTTTAGCGCTTCGAAGCCCTGGTCGACGGCCGCCACCGCGTCTGCAACCATCTTGTCGATATAGTCGACGCTGATTGTCAGGTCCGTTGTTACGTTGGGTTCGCCGCCGCCGAGCACCCGGTACAGCGGCGCATTGAACGACTGCGCGTAGAGGTCGTACACCGCGATTTCTACAGCCGCCTTGGCGCTGAAGTTTGCAAAAATCGATTTCTGGATCTTGTCGACAATGC
Organism: Gammaproteobacteria bacterium; assembly: GCA_030425905.1. GTDB lineage: Bacteria > Pseudomonadota > Gammaproteobacteria > Steroidobacterales > Woeseiaceae > UBA1847. The sequence goes on along the minus strand of JAUHZT010000003.1, from coordinate 20,600 downwards.
GATTGAGGTTTGCGACGTCTTCGCCAAGAATTCTCGGCACGATGGCCGAGCGGATGGCATCGATTACCGAGCCGTGCGTTTCGCCCGTAATCACCGGCGTCGATGGCGCACTGCCATAACCGCGATGCCCGGTGTCCGTCTCCAGGATGATCACCACGTCCTCGATACTGTCGATCGAACGCAGTGCTGTCTTGAACGGTGATTTCAGGGGTACCCGGAGCTTGCCGAATTCGATGCCGATAATTTTCATTTTGTTGTCCGTTGGTTGTTCGGTTTACTGGTTTGACTAGTTGCGGATCGACTTGATGGTTTGTATCGAGTCAACAAAACTAATCTCCGGCGAAACGCTGAGGGGAAGAAAGGGTGTGACAGAAACGCCACTTAGAACACCGCTGTAATACTCACCATCGTCCGAGCGGTACTTGAGATTGCTGACGTCGTGGATCACGTAGGGTTTGTTGTCGATCTCGCCGATCACCATGACGACATGGCCGGGAATGTAGATCAGGTCGCCGACGTCGAGCTTCTGCAATGCAGACATCTTGCCGCTGTGATCGTCATCGGCAAAACGCTTGTTCACACCGATAGTGCTTCTGCTCTGGTCACCGGAATTGCGCGGCAGGGGGATGCCGAAGGTCTTGTATATCTCAGAGACAAACCCGGTGCAGTCACGAGCGTTGTAGGCATGGCCCCAGCCATAGCGTTCGCCAAGAAACTTGAATGCCTGGCGAAGCAGGTTCTCGCGTGTGTACGGCAGGTAGCCCTTGTTGATATCACGACTGCGTGCAATCAGTGCTTGCTCGAACCGGAGCGTGCCATCGGGGTTTCGTACAGGGACTTCGACAATGTGGCTCGCAAACGGGTTCTGGCCGTGGACATTGAATGCGGCATCGCTGTGGCTGACGAGCGGCAAGCGCACGCCCATGTCGAACTGGACTTCCGAAATCTCAGGCAGTGTCGGGTTGTAGTTGCTGGATACCTTGTCGCCCGTGATGACGAGGAAATCGTCACGTGACTTGTAGTCGAGCATCGTGTCGCGGTCGCCAATCGCAACGACGTCGGCGGGTACCCAGGCAAGATAATTGTAGGTTTGTACGAGTAACCATTCGCCGTCGCGACTTTCGTGAAGAACCGCGACGGCATCCGCTGGAAAAACCGCGTTTTCCTGGAAGCGATCCAGGTCGAGGTCATCGGGTGCTTTGTACAGGCTGTCATTTGTCGGGTAACTGCGCATGCTGGCGCGTCGCACTACCAGCCCAAAGCGCACCGGATTGATGTCCGCGACAGCTTCGAGGTTCAGGCCAGACTCGTAAACGGCGAAGTCAGCGGCCGTCACTTCGCGGCCGTCAGCGTAGAAGCGCGGGCTGTCAGGTATCTTGCTGATCGATCGAATACGGCTTTTCAATGCCTCTGCAGTTAGCGTGTCAGGAAATTCGGCGAGACGCACCATCGTAGGGTCTGTCGCAAAAGTCAGCTCGTTAAATTCCCGGATGGCATCGCCCGACATGATCACGCGCGTCTTGTTGCGCGTGCGTTCAAGCCAGAAATCGACGTTCAAATGTTGCTCCTCGACGCCAATGACGTCTGTTGACCAGGAATCGCTGCTTGCCGGCGAAGCGTTTTTCGTTGTGCTTCCAGCGCAGGCACCGAGCAACGCGCAGCATTGCAGCATGGCCGTGCCTGCCAGTAGCGACGATCGAAAGTTCATAGTCTTGCGAGCACGGTTACAGGGCGTCGTCGTTACTGGGCAGTTCGGCGGGTAGCGGGTCCGCGACCACAGGTTCAAATTCGAGCAACGCGGCCAGTGCATCCGGGTAGTATTTCTCAATCAGCGCAAACAGAATTGCAACGGTCGCCGTCGAAGGCTCGCCCGTTACCGTCGCGGGCCGAAAGTGCATCTGGAAAGCGCGCAGCACATCGCGCGTCTGCTCATCGAGTACTCCGGTTTCCTCTATGCCGTAGCCATACGTGCGCAGCGCACGTTGCACGGTTGCCAGCGGCACCGGCTGGTCGCTGAACTGTTCCCAGTAGCGGATCACGGTCGCGTCATCGAACCAGGCGCCGTAGCCTAGTTTGTAGAGTCGCTCCCAGGGAAAGCGCGGGCCAGGGTCAATCTTGCGGCTCGGCGCGATGTCGGAGTGACCGACAATCTGGGTTGGCTGCACATCGGGGTAACGCTCGAGCAGCTCGCCGAGCAGGTCGGTCAGCAGGCGAATTTGCGACTCGGCGAAGTCCGGAAAGAAGCATATGCGCCGTTGCTCGTCGCTTGCGATCTCGGCAAGCGCTCCATCTGCGCGCTGATGACAGTAGGTCTGGTTTACCAGCTCGATGCCAATCGACTGATCGTTGAGTGCCGTCTTGCCGCCCCAGTAGCTGCGGCCGGCATGCCAGGCGCGCCGCTCCTCGGGTACCAGCTCGTAAACCTTGAGATCGTCGCCGTCGTAACTGGGATCGCCGGGCTCGGGAATCAGGTAGTGCGAGCTCACCGAATTCGACGAAGGCTTGGTCAGAATATTCAGTGAATCGCCGAAATCAGCCGTCGTGTGGTGAATAACGATAATATTTACGCGGCTGTTGTGGTTTTCGGACGGTACCCGCACGGTGTGGCTGGGAGCGGCACAGCCACCCAGCAACAAAGCGATTGTGGCAAGCGCGACACAATGCGCTGCCACGCGCTGGTCTGGCTGGGAATTAGGGTTTCGGGTCATTTGCGGGGCCTGTATCTTGTACCTTGTTGGATTTGCGCAACAGCCGGTCAGGAATAAAAGATTCTTTACTTTTGCGCGTCGAATGATATTTTATGCGTAAACCTGTGGTAGCAGTCAAGAAAACCGTTCTTACGAGGGGATAAACGATGAAAACTCTTTTAATCGGCAGGGGGTCCTTGCCGGCTGTCCGTTCGATCATGGCCTGGCTGGTGCTCGGTCTGGGCGCAAGCTTCATGAGTAGCGCCGCACTCGCACAGCAGACCGGTGATATCTCGGGTGTGGTGAGCTCAGAAAATGGCGCCGGACTCGCAGGCGTCAGCATTGAGGCACGCAGCGCGAACCTGCCGCAACCTCGATCGACAACAACGGCTGCAAATGGCCGCTACCGTTTGCCACTGTTGCCGCCGGGCAACTACACCGTGACCTTCACGCTTCCTGACGGCAGTGTGCAGGAACGCACGGCCAGCGTGTTGCTGCAGCAATCCACAGAAATTAACCTCGCCTACAGCGACAGTATGGAAGAGGTGGTCGTGCTTGGCAGTGCAGCACTGCTCGATACCGGGCAGGCCTCGCTGAAGAATTCGATCAGCTCTGCAACGATCGATTCCCTGCCGGTCGGGCAGGAATACCGCGATCTGCAAAAACTGATTCCAGGCGTCCAGTACTCGGAAGACTCGGTGCGTGGCCCCAGCGCGGGCGGCAGTGGTCAGGACAACGGCTACCAGTTTGACGGTGTCGATGTTTCCTTGCCGCTGTTTGGCACCCTCTCGGCTGAGCCTTCGTCGCATGACATTGCGCAGGTCTCGGTCGTTCGCGGTGGCGCAAAAGCTATCGGCTTTAATCGTTCCGGCGGTTTCCTGATGAACACGCTCAGCAAGTCGGGTACCGACGAGTTCCACGGTGAAATCAGCTACCAGCTGCAGAGCGCCAGCATGACCGGCGATCGCAAGACCGGCGATAATCCTGAAGAATTCGATGAAGACAAGACCTGGACAACGATGAGTCTGGGCGGACCAATTATCCGCGATCGCCTGTACTTCTATACCTCGTACTACCGGCCGACAGCCGAGCGCAGCAATTCTGAAAATGCGTATGGCCCGGTGCCGGATTTCGACGAATCGCGTGACGAATACTTCGCCAAGCTGACCTTCTCGCCGACCGACAATATCCTGCTGGATGGCAGCTACCGGACCTCGGACCGTGAGATCAACAACCGCAGCGTTGATCAGTTCGGTGCAGCATCCACAGCGGTTGGCGACACGGCGACGCTGGATATCGGCATCCTCGAAGGTTCCTGGATTATCTCGGACGTGAGTTCTTTCAACTTCAAGCTCACTGACTTCCAGAACGACACGGCATCCCGCCCGGATCGTATCTTCGATTTCTCAACAAGCCTCGGCGATTCGCTGGATATCAATTCGCTGGACCAGGAAGGTAACTTCATTGTTCCAACGCCGATCGCTGGCGAGGCCGCGTACAACGCATTTATTCAGCCTCTGATTGACCAATACGGCTATCTCGACAATGGCGTTGCAACCGGCGGCGGTAATGTGGGTGGCGGTAGCACCATCGATAACCAGGACTTCAGCCGTACGAGTTACGAGTTTGGTTACGACCACCTGTTTTTTGTCGGTGATGTGACGCACGATGTGCACATCGGCTACCAGTACCAGGAACTTGAAGAAGACCTGTCCCGCTTCTCAAATGGCTGGGGCATCATCACAGCACCGGGTGGTCGCGTATTCGCTTCCGACGGAGTAACACCTGTCTTCTTCAACGCGCGCCTGCAGCAAATGAGCCTGCTTGACCCGGCAGGCCAGGCCGCGATCCCGGACATCAATTCGCTGGTTGAAATGGCGAGCTTCGAGATCAATGACACGATCCAGGTGGGTGACTGGACCTACAACATTGGTGTCCTGATCAGCAATGACGTGCTGTACGGCCAAGGTCTGGCAGAGGACGCCAGCAACCCGGTAACCGGTTTGCGTCCGTCTCCCGGCACTCGCTACAAGATGTACGAAGTCGACTGGTCCGACATGATCCAGCCGCGTCTTGGCGTAACCTGGGATTACTCGGACAGCAGTTCCGTGTACGTGAACTACGCGAAGTACAATCCTTCGGCTTCGTCCCTGGCCCGTGCGGCCTCCTGGGACCGTAATCTGCGTAGCGACATCGACGTAGCATTCGACGCCAACGGTAATTTCATCGAAGCCGAAACAGTCGGTTCTTCCTCGGGTAAGTGGTTCCAGGACGGACTCACACCGCGCGGCATCGATGAGTACCTGCTCGGCTGGACCATGGATGTATCAAGTGACCTCAGCGTTCGTGCTCACGTACGGCATCGCAAGGGCTCGCATTTCTGGGAAGATACCAACAACAGTGCGCGGGTCGATTTCTTCCCGCCCGAGGGTATTCCGCAGCAGCTTTATGTACCGAATCTGGATGAGATTCGCGCTGAAATCGGTGGCTCGTCCTACGTTGTTGCCGAACTCGACGGCAGCTATACGAAGTTCTGGGAAGCCAGCTTCGAAGCGGACTGGACGCGCGACAACTGGTATGTCTCGGCATCGTATGTCTGGAGTCACTACTACGGAAACTTCGACCAGGACAACACGACGACCGACAACGACGGCAATATTTTTATCGGCTCGTCGAACATTGCTGATGACCTGGGCCGCCAGTTGTGGAACTTCAAGGACGGCAACCTGCGCGGTGACCGTCGTCACCTGCTGAAGATCTACGGTTTCTATGAGTTCAACTGGAGCGGTCGTGCCGGTGCCTACCTTGTGTACCAGTCAGGCCAGCCTTGGGAAACCTGGGATGTTGAGTACTACCGTGATCAGTTGACGGCGGTAGGCAGTGGCAGCACCAGCAGCACGATTCGCTATGCTGAGCCGGCAGGTTCGCGCACTTCATCGTCGCACTGGCAGCTTGACCTGAACTACACGCATAACTTCAAGTTCTTCGGTGATACGAACCTGCAGCTTCGAGCCGACCTGTTCAACGTGTTTGACAAGCAAACCGGTTACGACATCAATCCGTTCCTGAGCAGCTCTGGCTACGGTCAACCGCGCGACTTCTTCAATCCGCGTCGTTTGCAAGTGGCTGTGAAGTTCCAGTTCTAAGTTGATCAAGTCACCCAAGCGCTTGCTGAAGTGACGAGTACTGTGTCCTGCCCCTGCGTGCCTCCTCCCCCTGGCCGCAGCGGCGGGACAAGTTTTTTGCGGGACCTGCTGGCTGTTCTATGGCTCTGCATCCCGGGTCTGGCGTTCGCGCAGGATGAGTGTGCGGCCCCGGGTTCACAGGACCTTCGTGAATCTGACTATGCGTGGATTGCCACCCGCATCGCGCAGAATGAAACCGGCGGCGAAGACCGGTTCCTGACCTACTGGGGGGCGGGCGAAGACTTTCCGTCTTTCGGTATCGGGCACTTCATCTGGTACCCGCCCAACGTCGACGCACCGTTCGACGAATCGTTCCCACCGATGTTTGAGTTCGTCCGGCAATTCGGCACAACACCGCCACCGGAGTGGCTGTTGCAGTTGCAGCCGTTTGATGCGCCCTGGTCTGACAAGGCTACATTTGACGAGCAATTGACGGCTGCACCGTTGAGCGACCTGCGTAGCTGGCTGCGTGCCACGGCAAGCACACAGGCGCGTTTCATCGTGTGCAGTTTTAACCAGCGCTGGGCAGAGGTGGAACTGCCGGGCAAGCGCAAGCAGGCTTTGCAGCAGGTGCTCGATACGCTCATGAGCACCGCACAAGGGCGTTTTGCGGTTATCGATTACTACAACTTTAAAGGCCTCGGTACCAACGAGCGTGAGCGTTATGCCGGCGCAGGCTGGGGGCTCGTACAGGTGCTGGGGGACATAAGCGCCAGTGAAGATGTTTGTGCTGCCCCGGACGCTGGGTGCTGGCTACAGCAATTCAGTGCGGCAGCAGCGGCGCGCCTGCGTCAGCGCGTCGAATTGTCGCCACCTGAACGAAACGAGCTGCGCTGGTTGCCGGGCTGGGAACGTCGGGTAGGTGCTTACAGTGCCGACGAGGCACCTCGCGCTGCGGCCGGGAGCAGCGGATTTCGTGTAACCCCCTATGTGCAGGACCCGCAGCCAGACTCAATTGTGTTGCGCTGGTTTAGTCATGATGCGAGTCCGGGACGGGTGGAATGGTGGGCATCATCGGAGGACGGTAGCCGCGCTGGCGCTAGCGACATACAGAGCGCAGTGACGCAAGCGGTCGCGGCGCCGGAACTGGATTATGCCGACGGCGAGCCAGCGACGCGCGCTTTCAAAACGCTGCCGTATCGTCACGAGGTTCACCTGGAGGACCTGCAGCCCGGGCAGCGATACGAGTATCGCGTGTACCAGGGTAACGAGCACGCAGGCGCGTACTTCCAGACACCGGATCCGGACGCGGCGTCCCTGCGCTTCGTCGTTTATGCAGACAGTGAGACGGAACCCGAGTCGCATGGCAAGCCAGCGGCCTGGCCAGGCGATGCTGAGCCCGACCGGCTATACCTCGTTGATCAGTCAACGGGCTATGCCGCAAACCTGGATGTGATCATGCGTCGTGCGCCGGATTTCATCGCCATCGCCGGTGACCTGGTCGAGTCCGGCGGCGAGCAGCGGGACTGGGACGAGTTCTGGCGGCACAACGCACGGCTGGCCGCTACTACGCCGATTGTTGCCGCCGCAGGCAACCACGAGTACTTCGCCGGACCCCGGGTGCTCGGCGGTTACGGCGAGGCGGCCTGGGCGATTGCCAAGTACGACAGCTACTTCACGAGCAAGTCGTCTGAGGTTGCTGACAAACGCTACTTCGCGTTCGAATACGGACCGGTCAGTCTCATCGTCATCGATGCCAATGACGGTCTACCGCAACAAAGCCGACGCGATACCAACTGGATACTGGAAGGCGTGGCGCCGCCCTGGACGCCGGGCTCCGAGCAGTACCGCTGGCTGGAGGAAACGCTGGCAGCGGCACAGCAATCGAGCGCGTTCACATTCGTGATGTTTCATACGGCACCGTATGCCTCGGGCGTACACAATCAACCACCGGGATTAAAAAAGGGTGAGGACTACCTGTCGGGCGTGCCCTTGCGCAGCCTCACACCGCTGTTTCTGCGTTATGGCGTAGACGCCGTGTTTAACGGTCACGATGAGATGTATGAACATTCGATCGTGGCAGGCAGGGAGAAAACGGCCGCGGGTCGTACGCAAGCCAGCCAGGTGCATTTCTTCGTTGCGGGCATCGGCGGAGACGGTTTACGCGAAAGTTTTCCCAAGGTGCGTAATGCAATGAAAACCTTCAGTGCGGACACCCATGCACCCGAGCAGTGGGCTGACGGCGTACTGCTGGACGGTGGACGACACTACGGTCACCTGGAGGTGAACATCGAGCGCAGCGACGATGGTTGCTGGCGGGCACAAATCGATCCGGTGTACGTATTCCCGGTATTTAAAGCACCGAAGGTGCTCGAAGGTTTTGAGCGCCGCATCTACGACGACAGTACTACGCTTACGAGTTGCAGGTCTGGTGCTGGAGAAGAGTCACGAGGCCGGCAGCAATGAATCTGGGTATTGGTCTGCTCGACAGCCTGATCATCCTTGGCTACATGCTTGCGGTCGTCGCGTTCGGTCTCTGGCTCGGTCGCAAGAAACAGGACACGGCAGACTACTTCCTTGGCGGCCGCGCCTTGCCCTGGGGTGCGTTGCTGTTGTCCATTGTCGCGACCGAAACCAGCACCGTCACGTTCCTGAGTATCCCCGGCATTTCGGCTGCCGCAGGCGGCAACTTTACGTTTCTGCAGATTGCCCTCGGTTATATTGTGGGTCGTTTCTTTGTGATTGCCTTCTTGTTGCCGCTGTATTTCCGCGGCGCACCGTTCACCGCCTACGAAGTGCTCGAAGGGCGTTTTGGCAAGTTATCCCGGCGTACCGTGTCCGGCCTGTTCCTGCTGACGCGCAACGTCAGCGATGCGCTGCGCCTGTTTCTCACCGCGCTGGTTCTGCAAATAGTGCTAGGACTGGATATTGCGAGCAGCATCATCGCGATTGGCGTGGTGACGATTCTCTATACGTTCGTTGGCGGTGCGAAGTCGGTCATCTGGAACGACTGCATCCAGTTTCTTATCTACATGCTGGGGGCGGCGGCGATCGCGATGATTATCGTGGACAGCGCACCGGGTGGCTGGGGCCAGGTTGTCACGTTCGCGGCGCAGAATGAGAAACTGCAGTTCTTCGACTTCGAGTTCAGCCTTGTTAAGCCAACGATGACGTTCTGGGCCGGGCTCGCAGGCGGTGCTTTTCTTACCGCCGCCACGCACGGCACAGACCAGCTTATGGTGCAGCGTTACCTGTCGGCACGCAGCCGCAAGGATGCTTCGCTGGCGCTCGGGTTCAGCGGCTTTATCGTCTTGCTGCAGTTTGCTGTATTCCTCGCGATAGGCGTCGGCCTGGCATGGTTCGCCTCTGCCGCGAGCGCTAACGTGTTTCCGGCTGAGCTCAAGAATGATCAGCTGCTCGCCTATTTCGTGGTGCACTACATGCCTGCCGGGCTGCTCGGACTGACACTGGCTGCGGTATTTGCCGCAGCGATGTCTACGTTATCGAGTTCGCTTAACTCTTCCGCTGCCGCATTCTGTACTGACATATACCTGCCTCTGCGGGCGGGCAGTGGCACGCCCGCTAACGCGATGAAGGTCGGACGGATGGCAACCGTTGGTTTCGGTATCGTGCAGGCAGGTATCGCGATTCTTTTTGCGATGCTTGGGTCCGACGAAAGCACTGTTAGCAACGTGCTCAAGATCAGCGGTTTTGCGACCGGTCCGGTGCTCGGCCTTTACCTGCTGGCAGTCTTCGCACCGCGTGTAGACCAGCGAGCGGCCGTGGGCGGCTTCATCGCGGGCGTCGCAATTTTGTCCTGGCTGGCGATGGGGACCGCGCTTTACTGGCCCTGGTACGCGCTGGCCGGTGCGCTCGCGACATTGTTGTGCGGCGTCACGCTTTCGTTGTTGCTGCCGGCACGACGCCTGCGTTGATGCCAGTGTCTTACTCAGTCGCGGTACAGCAGAAACCCGGACCGCGCTTCGCGAAAGTCGTCGAGGCCGTCACTAAATGTTTCTTCGAGTTCAGCCAGCGGGCGGCCCTGTCGTACGGCGTCGAGCACAGCGTCGTTGCCAAGCAGCCGGTTGTAATTGCGGTTGTCCCAATCGTCCGGGTGCAGCCGTACCAGTTGATGTGCAATTTCAAGACCAAGACGGAGCGGGTCAAAGCGGTCACGATTCGTAATCGAGATGCGCACACCGGCGCAAAGCTGATCGGCAAACTTGCTCGACGTTGGCGTGAAAGTAACCGGCATGAAGGCCGCGCCGTCGATAGCCGCATTGTTCAGTGCGGCGGCGAGCGCACGTGCATTGAGCCACGGCGCGCCAAACCATTCGAACGGCGCGTCCGTGCCACGCCCTACCGAGAGGTTCGTGGTTTCGAGCAGGCCGATGCCGGGATACAGAATGGCGGCATTGAGGCTGCGCATGTTCGGCGAGGGATTGATCCATGCAAGCCCCGTGGCATCGAAGTACTGGCTGCGTCGCCAGCCTTGCAACGGCACGATATCAAGCGCGATATCGAGCTCAAGATCGTTTTGAAACATCCGCGCAAGTTCGCCGATCGTCATGCCGTGCCGGACGGGCAGCCGATGAAATCCGACAAACGACTGTTTGCCTTCATCGAGCACCGGGCCGCTGACGATGACGCCGTTGATCGGGTTCGGGCGATCAAGGACGACGAATCTCAATTGATGGTCTGCCGCCGCCTGCATCGCATTGCCCATGGTCGAGACATAGGTATAGAAGCGAGTGCCGATGTCCTGGATGTCGAACACGATCGTATCGACGCCGCGCAGCATCTCTTTGGTAGGGGTGCGGGTCTCGCCGTACAGGCTGTAGACCGTCATGCCGGTCTTGCTGTCAGTCGCATGGCCGATTTCAGGCACGTCAAGCTGCCCTCTAAAACCATGCTCGGGGCTGAACAGTGCAATCAGCGTGACGTTGGGCGCGGCATGCAGAATACTTGCGGTACTGCGGCCACTACTGTCGACACCCGTGTGATTGGTGATCAGGGCGACGCGCGCACCTTCGAGCGGCGCGAACAGCTGTGCCTGCAGGACGTCAATGCCTGTCATTACCTGCGCGGGTTCGTCGGCCAAGCTTGCTGCCGGAAGACCGAGACAAAACAACCCGGCGCAAAGGATTGCGCTACGCTGGATAATAAGAAGCCGGAGGATGCGGATCATTAGCAAGACACGATACAAGATTTCGCGACGCGGAAGTACTACTCGCAGAGCAACTCGTGCGGGCGGGGTCCGGTCGTGACCTGGCTGCTTGGTGTCGACGGCGGCGGTTCGAAAACAGTCGCACAGGTCGCACGGCTAACTGGTGACGGCGAGTTGCATGTCCGTGGCAGCGGCAGCGCGGGCCCATCCAATATTCGCGCAGTTGGTGCGGAACAGGCACTGGCGAACCTCGACAGGGCTATCGATACGGCGCTCGCAGCGGCAGAACGCGGGGGCAAATCCTGCGATATCGCCGTGCTCGCACTGGCCGGCAGTTCTTTGCCGGATGTTCGCCAGCAACTGGGCGCCTGGGCCAATGCCAGGCAGCTCGCGGCACACACCGAGATTGTGCACGATGCGGATGCTGTGCTCGCAATGCTGCCAACTGCCAGCGCGGGTGTTGCGCTGATACTGGGTACTGGCTCGGCGGCGATCGGGCGCGACGCCGAGGGCCGCCAGAGCGTGGTTGGTGGCTGGGGCCACCTGATAGGTGACTTTGGCAGCGCGTTTGATATCGGCAGGCGTGGTTTGATTGCAGCGACCGCGGCGGTGGACGGTATGGGTCCGCAAACAGCGTTGCTGCCTGCGTTGCTCGAACATCTTGGTGTCGACGAGCCGCGGGAACTGGTGCGCGAGCTCGGTTCCGCGACGGAGGCGAAACAGCGCATAGCCTTGCTGGCTCCCCTGGTCCTGGCGAACAGCGAAGCCGGCGATAGGGTTGCCGGTCAAGTTGTTGACGAGTGCGCCGCGGCTGCAGCGGCTCTTGTGGTCGCTGCAATACAAAAGCTCGATATTGCCGCTTTGCCTGGCCTGGCACTCGCAGGCGGTGCCGTTTGCAACAGCCGCAGTTACCGTGACGCGGTGCTGCAAAAGCTGGGCGCTAGTGGCCAGCGCTTTGCTGCCGTTGTAGTCGCCGATGCGCCCGTCGACGGTACGCTTCGGATCGCGCGTGACAAGGCTGTAAGAGCGTGACAAGACCGGCGCGCACAAATTCACCGTGGTGGTGGGTGCCCAGCCTGTACTACGCGGAGGGCCTCCCTTATGTGGTGGTCATGACCGTCTCGGTCGTGATGTACAAGAGTCTTGGTATCTCCAATAGCGCGATCGCGTTCTACACGAGCTGGTTGTATTTGCCCTGGGTTATAAAGCCTCTCTGGAGCCCTGTTGTCGACGTTCTCAGCACGCAGCGACGCTGGGTACTGCTTGCTCAACTGCTCATCGGTGCGGCTTTTGCCGGCGTTGCGCTGACGTTGCCGGCCGACAATTTCTTTCGCTACTCGCTCGCTGTGTTCTGGTTACTCGCGCTCAGTTCGGCTACGCACGACATTGCTGCCGATGGCTTTTACATCAGCCAGCTCGACGATCACCAGCAAGCCTGGTTTGTGGGGATCCGCAGTACCTTTTACCGGCTGGCAATGATCTCCGGGCAGGGTCTGCTGGTGGTGCTCGCAGGATTCATCGGCCGCACAACGGATGACCCGCGCCTCGGCTGGATGGTTACCTTCTACCTGCTGGCCGGACTGTTTGTGCTGTTGTTCGCCTGGCACGCCCGAAAATTACCGGCCAGTAACGAGGCGCCCCGTCTCGACATGATCTCGTTGCGTTCGCTGTTCGGGCAGTTCGCGGAGACGGTTATTTCATTTTTTCAGAAACCTCATATCGTCAGCGCACTGTTCTTTCTGCTTGCCTACCGTTTTGCCGAGGCGCAGCTCGTCAAGCTCGCGCCGCCGTTTCTGCTCGATGAACGCGCGGCGGGCGGGCTCGGCTTCGATACAACACAAGTCGGTATCGCGTACGGCACGGTTGGTATCGTAATGCTCACGCTAGGCGGCATCCTGGGTGGGTTTCTGTGTGCGCGCGACGGCTTTCGCAACTGGCTCTGGTGGATGGTGGCAGCCATCAACCTGCCTAATGCGGTCTATATCCTGCTCGCCTTCACGCAGCCGCAAAGTCAGCTACTGGTGAATGCCGCGGTGGGCGTCGAACAGTTTGGCTATGGTTTCGGTTTTACGGCGTATATGCTGTACATGATCTACATTTCACGTGGCGAACACAGCACAGCGCATTTTGCGATATGCACAGCCTTCATGGCGCTGGGCATGATGCTGCCGGGAATGTTCAGCGGCGAGCTGCAGGAAGCACTGGGTTACCAGTGGTTTTTTGTCTGGATCCTGGTCGCGACTGTTCCATCTTTCATCGCGGCGAGCCTGATCAGGGTTGATGAGAACTTCGGCCGCAAACGCGCAGGAGCGGAAGTCTGATGTTCAGAACTGTGGCAAGGCTGCTGTGGCTGGGATCTGTATTGTTGACGGGTGCGTGTGCAACGCAGGTACAGGATCCGCTGCAGCGCGCACTGGCGCAACAACCTGCACTCAGGCAGGTGCTACAGAACGCCGACGAGTATCGACTGCAGATCGTGCTGGGCACGGTGGAAACCGATGGCAGCGGCAACCCGTACCTTAAGCAATACGAATATCGCGTAAGCAACGAGTATTTTTACCCCGCCAGCAGCGTCAAGCTGTTTGCAGCCGTCGCGGCCGCAGAGACAATTGAACGATTAGGGGAACAGACAGGTGTTGAGCTGACGCTCGACACGCCGCTGGTTGTTCACCCGCTCTTCGACGATGACGTACTCGAGGATCGCGACGAATCCAATATTGACGGCGCTGCGATTACGGTTCGCCAGCAGATCAGGAAGATTCTCCTGGTTTCTGATAACCAGGCCTACAACACGCTGTACGAACTTGCCGGGCAAGACGGCATTGCCCGCAGTATGCAGGCAGCGGGCCTTACCGGGTCACGGATAGTTCAAAGACTCTCGGAGTTTCGAACGCCAGCCGAGAACCGGCGTTATCCCCGTATCGATTTCATGGACCCGCAAGTTGTATACACGCTTGCGGAGCGAAGCTCGGATCCGTTGCCAGCGCTGCAGGGCATCAGCCGACTGCAAGTCGGTCAGAAATATTTCGGCAACGGCGAGCTGCACCATGAACCCATGGATTTTTCGGAAAAGAACTATGTTCCACTACCCGAACTGCAGCGTGGCCTGTGCAAACTGGTACAGCCAACGCTCGATTGTGGTGGCGGCCCGGCGTTTGCGTTGACAGAAGATGCACGCGATACGATGCTTGAAGCGATGTCGCAGTATCCGCGGCAGTCGCGCAATCCGCTCTACAGTGCTGCAGAGTTTCCTGATAACTATGTGAAAGAGATGTTGCCGGGTATTGCGCGTGTGATCCCGCGAGAATACATACGTATCTATAACAAGACGGGTCGGGCTTACGGGTTCAGTATCGAGAACGCGTGGGTAGAGGACATTCGAACGGGGAGCGGCTTTTTTCTTGCAGCGACGCTATATACGAACTCGAATGGCACACTGAACGATGATCAGTACGACTACGATACGATCGCGAGACCGTTCATGGAGGCGCTCGGCGAAGCCGTAGCAAAGGAACGCTGGGTCAGGAAGCAGTGATTTACGGATGGCATTCAAGGAGCAAGTAAACAGCATGAAACATTCCAGGATTTCCCGCGTAGCAGGATTGATTTTGTTTGCGGTCGCCGCTTGTGCAGGCGCCAGCGAACTGGACCCTGTGGAGCAACAGATTGCCGACTGGGTCGACGACAACGCAGGTACGGCTATGGAGTTGATCGAGCGGTCCGTGAACATCAACAGTGGCACGTCGAATCTTGCCGGTGTTCGTGAGGTCGGCGCACTGTACCGTGAGGAGCTGGATGCGCTGGGCCTGGAAACCGAATGGGTTGATATGCCTGAGGAAATGCAGCGTGCGGGCCATCTCATCGGGCGCAAGACAAGCGGTACCGCGGCAAAGGTACTGCTGATTGGGCATCTGGATACCGTTTTTGAATCTGATGAAGGCTTTCAGTCGTTCCGGCGTGAAGGCAATCTTGCACACGGGCCCGGTGTGGATGATATGAAGTCGGGCAACGCCGTGATTATCTATGCACTCAAAGCCTTGCGGGAAAACGGGGTGCTGGACGATATTCCGGTCACGGTTATCCTGACCGGCGACGAAGAAAATGCGGGTTCGCCACTGTCGGTGTCAAAGCGCGACCTGGTTGAGGCGGGGAAGTGGGCTGATGTCGCGCTCGGCTTTGAAGACGGCACGAATTACGACGGCAAGGACTGGGCGACTATCGCGCGCCGCAGTTCTTCGAACTGGTACCTGGAGGTCAGTGGCAAGCAGGCACATTCGTCGCAGATATTTAATGATGACATCGGGCACGGTGCCATCTTTGAGGCAGCGCGAATCCTGCATCAGTTCAATACCGAGGTGCGTGGTGAGGAATACCTGACCTTCAATGTTGGCACGATTCAGGGCGGCACCGATGTCACCTACGCCTTTGAAGAGAATCGCGGTACGACTTTTGGCAAGACCAATGTGGTGCCGAACAAGGTCATCATGCATGGCGACCTGCGCGGCTTGTCGAGGGAACAGATCGAACGTGCCGAGGCAAAGATGCGGGCGATCGTGGCCGATGTATCTCCGCACACGAGCGCCACGATAGAAATCGAACATCGTTATCCGCCAATGGCGCCAAGCGCAGGCAACAAACGCCTGGCAAGCCTCCTGTCGCAAATCAATGAAGATCTTGGCCGCGGGCCAATGCCGCTGCTGGATCCGTCGCGACGTGGTGCTGCCGACATTTCTTTCGCGGCACCCTATGCGGATTCGCTGGCCGGACTGGGCGCGCTCGGCAAGGGCGCGCATACACCGAACGAAAGTCTGCAGATCGACTCCGTACCAGTAGCGATCAAGCGTGCTGCATTGCTCCTGTACCGTCTGTCCAAATCGGACTCGGCACACTAGTCATGGATATGCTCGTACGACTGTATGCAATTGAAGACGCGACGCAGCGATTGCGGGCCGCGCTAGCGGACGATGTGCTGATACGTCGCGCGATGTCCCATGAACGCGCGGATATTATTGAATGGGTGCAACAGAACTTTCCGCGCGAAGCACGCCCCTGGGGCAGCGAGGTAGCTGTTGCATTATCGCGGGTACCGGCCGGTTGCTACATCGCGGTGCGCGGCGAGGAGATGCTGGGCTTTGCCTGTCATGACGCCACGGCGCCTGGCTTTTTCGGGCCGACGGGTACCGCTGAATCTGAGCGAGGGCAGGGCATCGGCGCGGCATTGCTCGTCAGTACCCTGCAGGGCATGCGTGCCGCTGGCCACGCTTACGCGATCATTGGTGGCGTGGGTGAGCACGTGCGCGGCTTTTATGAGAATGCGGTTGGCGCTGTAGCCATTGCCGGTTCGACGCCCGGAATTTACGCGCGGCCGGTGTCCCTGTGAGCAACCGGTTTCGCAACTGTGTGGCCACGATCGACCTCGCGGCGATCCGCGACAACTACCGGCACGCCTGTTCACTGGCGCCAGAGTCGCGCGCGCTGGCGGTCGTTAAAGCCAACGCCTATGGGCATGGTGCTGTTGCGGTTGCTCGTGCCTTGCAGGGCGTTGCACCGGCATTTGCCGTGGCGATTATTGAGGAAGCTGTCGAACTGCGCGAAGCCGGTATCACCGAGCCTTTACTGTTGCTGCAGGGCGTTAACTCAGCGGCAGCGCTCAAGGCGGCCGCTCGCCACGATTTGACGCTGATGGTGCACAACGAAGAGCAGCTAAACCTGCTCGCCGCGACAACGTTGCCCCGGCCAGTGCATGTATGGCTCAAAATTGACACGGGAATGCATCGGCTTGGCCTGCCACCAGCGCGCGTCGATGATGTGCTCGCAATCCTTCGCGCCAGCAGCGCTTGCGAAAACGATATCGTGGTGTGTACGCATCTCGCCAGCGCAGATAATCTCGACAGCCCGTATACCAAACAGCAACTCGATATTTTTGCTGCCTGCACAAGTGCAGATGATCTGCCGCAAAGTATCAGCAATTCGGCCGCAATACTGGCCTGGCCCGCGAGTCACCGGCACTGGAATCGTCCCGGCTTCATGTTGTACGGCTATTCGCCGTTAACTGTTGATCACCCTGAAGGCCATGCATTGCGCCCGGCAATGACGCTGAGCTCGGAAGTTATTGCCGTGCGCGAGATCACGGCCGGCGACGCAGTGAGTTACAACAACCGCTGGAAGGCCGATGCGCCGGCGCGTATCGCGACCATTGCGATTGGCTATGCCGACGGATATCCGCGCTGCGCACCGAACGGTACGCCGGTTCTGATCAACGGTGTCGAGGTGCCGCTAGCAGGCACTGTGACCATGGACATGATTACGGTTGATGTCACTCGCGCACCCGGCGTGAAGCCGGGCGATCATGCCCAGTTGTGGGGTCCTGAATTACCCGCAACACGCGTTGCAGAGGCCGTTGCTACCAGTGCCTACGAATTGCTGACGCGTGTCTCGGCGCGGGTGCACCGAGAGTACCGCGACTAGCCCCGGCCGCCGTTGCTCTCAGCGGCACGCTGCCGGCAAATGCTTTGCTTCGATATCGGGGCTATAGCAGCTCCACTCGATGTACGCGTCAGCCGTCTGTTCGGGCACCAGCATGAGGTTTGTACCCTGAATGATCGGGTGCGCCTGGTTTCCGTAAGTGATAATGATCGTACCGTCTTCAATCCCGATCCCCGAGACAAAACTCCCTGAGCCCAAGAAAGCGCGATCGATATCAAGGTCGCTCTCCTCGGCAGGCAGGCTGTCGTGCGTGGCAATGTACTCTTCGATCCGGGGCTTGACGGCTTCGGATAAATGCAGCCCTTGTGCTACCTGGGCGCGAATGGTGTAGTCCTGGTACGCCGGAATGGCAATCGCCGCAATGATGCCAAGCAGCATGATCGAGACGACTATTAACACGATGATGACGATATTGCTGGTGCCGCCGATCCGTGTCAGTTCTGCGCTCTGTCGTTCAGGTGACGAGATCATGCCCGCGATTTTGTCCACTTTGCGCTGTGCATGGCGGTAGTAGAGATAGTTCGCAAACAGTGGCACGAGAATGAAGGTAATAGTCAGGTAAGCGCCATAGTAGAACGCGGTTGAGGCAGCCTCACCGGCGACTAATGCAACGCCAACGGACAGTGCGCCGAGTACGACAGGGAGCCCCACCCAGTAGAGCAATGCGTTCAGCCACATTTTTCGGTATAGCAGCCAGTAGGCCGCGACAAAGAAGGCAGGCCAGCTCCAGCTCAGTTTGCTGCCGCCGCTGCGAAAGCGGGCAAAGCGCTCCGCGTAGTAGTCGGCATTCTTTGGCCCGACGTAGGCAGCCAGTGCATCACCTGCGGGCGTGACGTCGGTTGGGCTCGCCGGTGTTCGATAGATTGAGTCTGAATCGCTTCTCTTAACTTCATCCATGCTGCGTACCCCCTGTGCAGGCCAGATAATGCCAGACGCGTCCTTGCTATCGTTGCAAGCTCGAATTAGCCTGCTCCCCTAGGCTCAAGGCTAACCCAGCCGCGGAGAAAAGTAATGTCGAATGAAAATCCGTACGCGCCGCCCGAGGCGAATGTTGAAGTTGCAGAGGCGGGACAGACAGTGCTTGCCGGGCGCGGAGCGCGACTTGGCGGTGCGGTGATCGATACAATAATCTCTTTCGCGATCATTCTGCCGGTGATGAAGTTTAGCGGTGCCTGGGACCGGGCGATGGCGCAGCAGCAGACGCTGCTCGAACTGGTCGGTATCAGTGTACTCGGCTTTGTCCTGTTTCTCGCCGTACACGGTTATCTGCTGGCCAATTACGGGCAGACGGTTGGCAAACACCTGGCCAAAACCCGTATTGTCTCGGTACAGGACGAGAGAATTCTACCGTTTGCGCGTCTCGTGGGCTTGCGCTATCTGCCGGTAGCGTTCGTCTCACAGATCCCGCTGCTCGGGCCCGTATTATCGTTGGTGGATGTGCTGTACATATTTCGTGACGATCGCCGTTGTGTGCATGACCTGATTGCGGGCACCAAGGTCATCAAAGCCTAGAGTGACTCCAGAAGAACTAAAGTATGCCGGCGCGCTTGATCGCGAGGTAGCGATTCGTAATAGCGGTGGGAAGCTCATCGCTCAGGCAGTCTTCGACAAAGACACCGTTTGCCTGCAACAGTTTCTGCGACTCTCTGCGTGAATCAAGGTATTGGTTTGTTGCGGCGTACAAGAGTGCTTCATCGAAGGTCTGGATGGGTCGCTTCAGCGTTTCATCCAGCGCCCGCTCCCGCAGGCTGGCAACGATAACAAGGTGGCGCCGCTTTAACAGCTCTATCGCAACCCGCAGATCATCGCTGTCTTCCTCGCGAATGTTAGTCAGGAAAATGACCAGGGAGCGTCGTCGCTGGCGGACAGCGAGGTCAGTGGCAGCAGCCAGGTAATCAATTTCAATGGCCGTTGGCTGGATGTCGTAGACATGGTTCAGAAGCCCGTTGATGGCATCGGCGCCCTTGCGCGGCGGCAACCAGCTGCGTGACTCACCCACACTCATGATGCCAGCCGAGTCACCCTGCCGCAGCGCAACGAAGCTCAACAACAGCATGGCATTCAATGCATGATCAAAGTGACTGAGCTCGGCGTCTTTGGCGAGCATTCGGCGCCCCGCGTCGAGTACAAAAACCAGTTGCTGGTCGCGTTCGTCCTGGTACTCGCGCGCTATCAGGCGACTCATTCGAGCGGTTGCTTTCCAGTCAATCGAGCGTTGGCTGTCACCCTCGCGATAATCACGAAGCTGATGAAATTCGATACCTTCGCCACGCCGGCGGCTGAGGCGAATGCCTGATACCTGCAACTGGTTGGACACTTCGTAAGTAAGCAGCTTGGAAATGGTGGAGTAGTTTGGGTAGACGCGCGACTGTGACTCCACGGGCAATGTCTTTCGTCGCCACCACAAGCGCAATGGCGATGCAATGCGCAGGTCGCAGACGGGAAAACTTACAGCGCCGCGTTCGGTGGGGCGGACGGCATAGGAAACGTCAAGCGTGCGCCCTTTTTCGACCACAGCGTCAAGCGGCAGGCCCCGCGCCATGAAAGTGGCGGGATAGTGATCATAGAGTTGCATGCGCATTGTGCGCCAGGTGTTATTTCTGATCACCAGGCCCACCTCGGTCCAGGTGGCAAGTGACATTGAATTGCGCGCGTTTCGTTCGACCTCCGGCGGTTCCGTTAACAGTGCCAGCACCGCATCTGCGGCAGCCAGCAGCAGCGCGAGGAGAGTCGCAACGAGCATGGTTGTACCGAGCGGCGGATACCCTGCGCAGGCCAGCCAGCCCAGCATCAGGGCCGCCAGCAACAGCAGTAGTGGACGACGAGGGATCACTGCCTTGGAGCGCTCACATCGCGCAGGATATCCGCGAGAATATCGTCCGGCCGGTACGATTCGATCTCAAGCTCGGGTGCCAGCGCGATGCGGTGGCGCAATGCCGGTATGGCAATCGACTTGACGTCATCGGGTGTGACAAAGTCCCGGTCTGCAAGCACTGCCGCAGCGCGTGCGGCCCGTACGAGTGAAATTGAGCCGCGCGGTCCTGAGCCCAGGCGAATCCCTGATGCCTGGCGCGTTTCACGAACTATCCGGACGGCGTAATCGAGCACGGCGTCGTCGATGCGTGTGCTCGCGAC
>JAUHZT010000225.1 GCA_030425905.1 Gammaproteobacteria bacterium | reverse complement strand
GCGGTAAAACTGGAGGCGATCCGCCTGCTGGCATTCAACCCTATTATTCTGTTGTTGCAGGCCGTTTGGCTTACGCCGCTACGCAGCGAGGCGATCTGGCTCGCCACATTTTACACCGCACTCTCGTTGCTTGGTTTGCTACTAATCAGAACCGTCAGTGCGGAAGTTCTGGTCGACGAAGGTTAAATAAACGAAATGAAAAGACGCCATTTTTTGGGCTCCGTGCTGGGTGGGGCGTTGCTACCGGTCACAGCAAGCAATGCGGCCGAGAACGCCGCCAGTGTTTCCTTTAAGCACGGCGTAGCAAGTGGTGACCCGACGGCAGACGCGGTGGTTATCTGGACCCGGGTGTCCGGCTGCGCCAACGACTTCGGAGAAGTACGCTGGAAGGTCGCATCCGACCCGGCCATGCAGAAGGTGCTAAAGCGCGGCCGGGCACGCACCGGGGTCTTTCGTGACTACACCGTCAAGGTCGACGTGACCGGGCTGCCGAGTGGCGCAGAATTGTTTTATCAGTTCGAAGCTGACGGCTGCGACAATACCGCTGTGCAATCTCCAGTGGGTCGCACCCGCACCCTGCCAACGAGCACACTCGCAGCCGCGCGCTTTGCCGTAGTGTCGTGTGCGAATTACCCCTACGGCTATTTTCATGTCTACCGTGAAATAGCCAACCGCGACGACCTGGATGCTGTCATTCATCTGGGTGACTACCTCTATGAGTACGGCATGGGGGAGTATGCGACTGAGCGTGCCGAGGAACTTGGACGCGTTCCCGAACCGGCTGGCGAAACGGTGTCGCTGGCTGACCTGCGAACTCGACATGCGCAGTACAAGACGGACCCGGATTTACAGGCATTGCATGCCGCCCACCCGCTGATTGCCGTCTGGGATGACCATGAGCTGGCCAACAACGCCTGGCGAGATGGGGCACAGAATCACCAGGGCGAAGAGGGCGACTGGTCCTCGAGAAGGGACGCCGCGATCCAGGCCTGGCTGGAATGGATGCCTGTGCGCGTGAACCATGAACAGGGCCATACACGCATCTATCGAAAATTCGACTACGGCGATTTGTTGAGCCTGGTAATGCTGGACACCCGGCTGGTCGGACGGGACCTGCAACCTGACGAAGGCCCCGGCGTTACGGCCGAGTCCGTTGGAGCGGCAATGCGCGATCCAAAACGGCGCTTGCTCGGGGCCAGGCAGGAAAGCTGGCTGCGTGAAACGCTGGTCTCGTCGAAAGCCACCTGGCAGGTGCTTGGCCAGCAGGTGATGATGCTGCCGGCCCTGTCACCAGATCTCGAGCCACTGCTGGACCTGGCGCTCGACTCGATGGTGCCGATTGAACAACTGCAGCAATACATCGCCCTCAGCAAGAACAATCCGCCGATGATTCTCGACACCTGGAACGGCTATCCGGTGGCCCGGCAACAATTGCTCGCGGAGCTTGCCGAGTACGCAAGAAATCCGATCGTACTGAGCGGCGATCTGCATACCTCGATGGCGGGCGACCTGTACCTCAATGGCAGGGACAAGCCCGTTAGTGTCGAGTTCATGACCGGCTCTGTATCGTCACCTGGCTTCGCGGAATACCTGCCCGAGAAGCGGCCAGGCGCCGTGCGTGACGCCACGCTCGCAATCAACCCGATGATGAAGTACATCGAAACAGATCGGCGCGGCTGGCTGTTGCTGTCTCTGACGCCAGAGCGATGCCTGGGTGAATGGCACCTGCTCAATTCAGTCCACACCAAAGCGTACACGGTCAGCATAGACAAGCGCCTGTTTGTTCGCGCAGGACACGTAAGCGATGGTCTGCAGGAGGGTTGAGCGGCTGTGGCGCAGCGCAGCAACCTGAGCGCCGCCGAAGCGCGTCGTGTAGCACTGGCGGCGCAAGGCTTTGATCGCCCCCGGCCTGGCGGCAGGATAAACCGTCAGCACTTTGCACGGGTTTTCGACAATACGCAGCTGCTGCAGCTCGACTACGTCAACGTGCTGGTGCCTGCGCATTACCTTGTAGTCTGGTCGCGGCTCGGTGCCTACGACCGGGAACAATTCGACCACTACATCCACAATAGCGGCCAGTTCACCGAGCAATGGGCGCATGAGGCCTGCATAGTGCCGGTCGCTGCCTGGCCGCTGCTGGAGTTTCGTCGTGCTACATGGAAACCGTGGTCGAGCAGTCCGTTGCGCCATCTCAACGATGCCGAGTCCTATCTGCAGACAGTGCTTGAGCAGGTGCGAGAGCAGGGCGCAGTCTGTGCGAACGATCTCCCGCCTGTGCCTGCACCTCGCAAGCCAAAAGCAGGTGACTGGCGTCGTTCCATACCGCGCTGGGCCCTGGAACACCATTTTGGCAAAGGCCGGCTGACGGTACGTGCGCGCAAAAGCAACTTCCAGAGAATCTACGACCTGCCGGAGCGCGTAATTCCGGACGTGCATCTGAACACCCGTCCCGATACACACAAGTCACAGCGGGTACTCCTGCGCATGGCGGCGCAGGCCTGCGGCGTTGCAAACCTGCAGGACCTTGCCGACTACTTTCGTATGTCACCGCGCGATGCCGCGCCACGTATTGCGGAACTTGTGGAGGAGGGTGAGCTAAGCCCGGTACAGGTAGAAGGCTGGGATAGCCCGGCATGGCTCGCAAGAGATGCGCGTGTGCCGCGCGCGATACGCGGCGCGAGCCTGTTGTCACCGTTTGATCCTGTCGTGTGGTGCCGACCGCGCGCCGAACGCATCTTCGATTTTCACTATCGCATTGAAATATACGTTCCTGCTGCGCGTAGAAAATGGGGTTACTACGTTCTGCCATTTCGC
>JAUHZT010000086.1 GCA_030425905.1 Gammaproteobacteria bacterium | reverse complement strand
CCTGGGGCTGGAAGTGGTTCGTAACACGGCAATGTCGCTCGCTATGAAACAGTTGTACGGATCAAACAAGCACAGCGAGGCATCGCAACACTTGCGCCGCATCTGGGCGAACGGGATGAAGCTCTCCTGCATGGCCTGGGCGGTCGCAGGAAGAGTACCGGCGGCGAGTCAGGAGTCGGCCTATCTCGCCGGTTTGTTGCACGACGTAGGCAAGCTCTACATTGTTACCAAGGCTGAGGAGTTCCCGACGATTCTGGGCAGCCCTGAGTCGCTCAAGGCAATGTTCGATGAATGGAATGCGCAAATTTCCAAGACCATCATGGAGTCGTGGGGATTCAATGAAGACATCGCGGAGTCAGCCGACTCGGACAACTACCTGGACGAGGATCCACAAAGCGATATTCGCCTGGTCGACGTGGTTTGGGCAGCGAAGAAACTGCTCGACGCAGGCCAAAGCAGCATCGGGCTTGATCCGCAAAGCTTGCCTACCTTCGTTAAGCTCGGCATTGATCGCGATGCGCTGCCGCCGATCATGGGCGCCTATCGCGAGAAGTTGCAGTCGATGCAGCAGTCTCTGAGCTAGTCCTGCGAAACGTTGCCGCTGGCTATTGGCCTGGATCGAGTTCGAGGCGCCGCATTCGAAGCGTCTCGGACTCGCGGCTGAACATGTGCTGGATCAGCGTTTCACGCATTTCCGGCTTCATCCCGGTAAATGCAATCGCGATACCGTGGACAAGTTCCGGGTTTGTGTCATCTGGCGCTTCGGTTTCGCGAATTACTTCGGCAAAGGAGTCGATAAACAGATTGTCGGATTCGAGCAGAAATTCGACATACAGTTTGGTGCCCAGCGGCAGGGCTTCACGCGATGAAAAAACGATACCATCGGCGCTGATTTCGCAGGTTTGCGGTCGCTGGTTGGCGAGCTCGGTTCTGATTTTGCGCATCTCGGGCATTTGTGACATGACAATATTCAGTTTGTCATTCAGTAACACAAGGCACCGACTGGCACTATTGGATTCGCCGCGCAGGCGCTGCAATTCTTCTTTGAGTCGCGCGTCGATTTCTGCAAGCGTCGAAGCGACACCCGGACCCAGTCCCTGACGCATTTTGCGCCGTTCCAGTCCTTCGTAAAAGTCGAGGTCGCTCAGGACTTCGTACTTCAGGAACGCCGGTTCGCGTACACGAAAAGACCGCCTTTTCTCGGGTTCGTTCATTCTATTACACCTTCTGCTTTAGCGAAGTCCGGAACCCGGTTCTCGCTGATACTCATCTGACGCATCTGATCCAGTTCGCTACCCCGGACTATTGCGATGTCGACACGTCGATTCTTCGCTCGACCTTCCGGTGTGTCGTTCTCGGCCCGGGGTTTTGTGTCAGCATGTCCGGTCACCGTTACACGCTCTGGATTAATCGGTGAAAATTCCAGTACTTCATGCGCAACAGAAACAGCACGCGATGTTGAAAGCTCCCAGTTTGAGCGAAACCTTGCTGTGGATATCGGTACGTTGTCTGTATGCCCTGAAATTGTGACGTCGCCACTATTGTTGTCTATCAGCCCGGAGATTTTAGCCAGCACCGGCTGAAACTCCGGGCGCACCTTGGCTAGGCCGGAATCGAAGGAGGCGTTCTCCATAATGTGAATGGTAACGCGCAGTCCTTCGGTTTCGATCGAGACGTAACCGCGTTCAATTTCGTCTCGTAGCGCGACGCGCAATCGCTGTGCATGTTTCCGCGCCTCTTCGAGTTCTTTCAGTTCTCGATCCAGTGCGTCGAGCGTATTCCGATTGGTATCAATCGTGAACTGGCGGACCTCGTTAATGGCCGTGACCTCGGGCTTGCCGGGGCTGAACTCCTGGGCAACAACGCTGGTGCCTTTCGGGATGGTTTTTGCTTCGACTTCAGCCTGCACGCCGAATGCCTCACGCATGGATCCGGAAAGCTGCTTGAACTTGAGTACGTCCATTTCCGAAAAAGCAAGTAGCAATACGAAAAAGCACATTAGCAAGGTCATCAGGTCCGCGAAGGTCATGACCCAGGCCGGTACGCCGGCGGCTGGTGCTTTTGTTTCGGTGAGTTCCATGGTGGCAGTAACGCGACGGCTTATGCGCCTTCGACGTCATCCTCCTTGCGCTTCGAGCGTGGCAGATAGGCTTCCAGCATGTTTTCGATGACCCGTGGGTTC
Organism: Gammaproteobacteria bacterium; assembly: GCA_030425905.1. GTDB lineage: Bacteria > Pseudomonadota > Gammaproteobacteria > Steroidobacterales > Woeseiaceae > UBA1847. The sequence continues at coordinate 11,986 of JAUHZT010000086.1, read as the reverse complement.
TGACCGCCCTGAATGCTCAGCAACGCGTCAATAATCAGTGACTTGTTGGTATTTTCTTCGCGGCTTCTTACTGCCAGCTTGTCAGCTATGGGTAGCGCGATAACATTGGCGAGAACAGCGCCGTACAGCGTGGTCAGGAGCGCAACGGCCATGGCCGGACCGATTTGTTTGGGGTCGTCCATGTTTGCCAGCATCTGCACCAGGCCAATCAGCGTACCGATCATGCCCATCGCGGGGCCGACGTCACCGATGGCTTTGAAAATATCCTGGCCATCGCCGTGTCGTCGCAACGTCTGTGCCAGATCTTTCTGCAGCATCGCGCGGACAGTTTCAGCCGGATGACCATCAATCAGCAGGGTCAGTCCATTCTTCATGAACTCGTCTTTTATCTCGCGGTCTTCGAGGGCCAGCAGGCCGCCTTGCCGGGCAGATTTTGCGAGGTCAACAGCTTCCGCTATCAGTTCCTCGGCATTCATGGGCTTGTAAAGGAAGGCTTTGACAGCGATCGAAGCTGCACTGAAAAATTTGCTCAAACTGAACTTCATCATCGTGACAAGTGCGGTGCCGCCAAGTACGACGAGAATAGAAGGGGTGTTTACAAAAGTACCCGCTGATCCGCCGAGAATAATCGACGTCAACACAACTGCGAGGGCGCCAAAAAGCCCGATAAGTGTTGCGAGGTCCAAGATGGGCTCCTTCGTTACTGCGTTCTGGGGTTCGTTCTATATGCTTTGTATCGGCACGAAACGCGCACTCTTTAGTGTGCGCGCAAATTGATTAGAGCGGTGATTGGTGTTCTACGCAGCGACAACCTCAGTATCCGCTTCGGCAAGTGCAGCCTGGTTTCTGCCCGCATGCTTGGCGGTGTACAGTCCGGCATCCGCGCGCTCGATGGCACTCTTGACGCAATCGGTGTTTTCGAGCTCAGTAAAACCGATTGAACAAGTGACTGAGGCCGTACCCTGCAAGCTGGAGACTCTTATATCCCGCACATATTCGAGAAATCGTTCGATTAGCGTTCTTGAGTTGGCTGCCGACGTATCGTTGAGAATCACGGCAAATTCGTCGCCGCCGTAGCGAGAAACAAAGTCACTCTTGCGGATAAAGGCCCGTGCCAGGCACTCACCGACAGCTTTAAGTATTTCGTCACCGGCGGCATGACCGTGTGTATCGTTGATCTCTTTGAAGTTGTCTAGATCGATCAGGGCGAGGGTAGCCGGCTGGTTGAGGATGAACCGGGTATTCAGACTTTGCAGTATTGAAGCGTCGAAGGCGCGCCGGTTATAGGCACCGGTTAGCGAGTCGCGTTTCATTTCTTCACGGGCAGCAACCAGGTCCTGGCGCAGTGATAGCATGCGCTCGTTCAATTCCGAAAGTTGTTCTTCGTACTGACGTTTCTGTTCGGCGAAAGTCTCATGCACTTCTTCGACGGTGTGCGAAAGCGCTCGTTTTATTTCTGGCAGCACGCCGGTACCGACGGCATCCTCGATAGTTGTCAGGCATCGCAGGACACTGGTTTCTGTGGTCTGATCCCTTTCGCCGATGCTGCGTAGTCCGGCCACGAGGTCCGAGACAACGCCTCGGTAGTTGTGCAGGCGTTCGCACACAAAGGACTTCTCGGCTCGTCGGCGATCTGCATAGAATTGCCGTACCCGTGCCCATTGGCGAGTTCCTTCTTCACAGGCTGCGATTCCGACGGACGGTACTGCTGTCCCGTTGGCTACGTGACCGGAAAATTCCTTGCACATCTCCGGGAATACGGTTGGGTCAATCTCGTTCTCCAGTTCGAACGATTCATCGCCCATGACTCGCAGGACATTGGAGAGTGTATCGATAGCGCCATCAGCGAGCGTGTCCATTGCCTTGGCGGGCTTTGCAGCGTCCGCGGTGGGATGTTTCGACGTTCCCATGAGTCTTGCGACAAATGACATAGCGACTGGCTCCGTATTATTAGTCCGTTTTAAGAGCAGGCTGTTGACCTGTGCTTATACCTATCGGCTGCCTGCCGCACTTCTTGAGGCGAATTTTTGCGCAATTTGCTGCCGCATATGGTCATAAATATGCGCATACAGGATTTAAAGCCCCATATATGGGCTAAAACGAACACAAAAATGAGACACTGGACGGCCGCTTGCTGTCAGTGGGCCGTGGCGACTACATTTGGTAGCCAGACCCGATCCAGTACCTGAAATTAAATTCCGCTAGAGGTTCCCACCTTGGCTATCGCTTCCAGAGCTGTCGTCATTCTTGGTCACGACCAGAGTGTTTCGGCGCATGTCAAAGAACTCGTCGAGTTCATGGACATGCCGCACGTCATTACGGCTATGCCGGAGGACTGGAAGTCGCGGCTGGGCGAGAGTCGGCTGGAGGCCATGTTCGTTAACCCGGATGTGACGCAGGATGTTGTGAGTAACGTGCTCCGTGATCTGTCAGAAATGGACCCCAACGTGCCAATTGTGATGCTGGGGCAAGCTGAGTGACCTTACACGCCGCGCTCATGGAGCAGTTTCCATGGGCCAATCTACACTCCCTCGAGTACCCGCTGCGCCTTGACTCCTTGCACGATGTGCTGGAGGAGATCCGTGCTACGCACAAGAAAGTGCGTCGCGACGAGCCGCTGCTCAACGACCGGAAGCTGGTGGGCACGAGCCCGGCCATGCAAAGTGTCATTCAGCAGGTCGAGCAAGTAGCACCCTCTGCAGCAACCGTGCTGATAACAGGCGAGTCGGGCACCGGCAAGGAAGTCGTCGCGCGGCGCATACACGAACTGTCCGGACGCACAGGTGAATTTGTTGCGATAAATTGCGGCGCGATTCCTGAGCACCTTCTCGAAAGCGAGTTGTTTGGCCATGAACGCGGTGCGTTCACGGGTGCCGTGAAAGCACGCCCTGGCAAGTTTGAGCAGGCAAACGGCGGCACGTTCTTTCTCGATGAAATTGGCGATATGCCTGCTGTAATGCAGGTGAAACTGCTGCGCGTTCTTGAAGAGCGCGTTGTCGAACGGGTTGGCGGGACGACGAGCAAAGCGATTGATGTGCGAATTGTCGCGGCTACCCACCGGGACCTGCCAGCGCGGATCGAAAGCGGTGATTTTCGTGAAGACCTGTATTATCGGCTCAGCGTTTTCCCAATTGACATACCACCGCTGCGTGAACGCAAGGACGATATCGTACCGCTTGTCGAAGAATTCGTGCGACGTATGAATTCAGAGCAGCTACCTGCGCTGCAAATGAGCAATGCGGCGCTCAGATGTATGTCGGAGTATTCCTGGCCGGGCAACATTCGTGAGCTGTCCAACCTGATCGAGCGCCTGGTCGTTACTTGTCCGGGCGGGGTAGTCGATGAGTCTGATCTGCCGTGGCCGATTAGTAGCAAAGAACAGACACAGATCGACGACAGCCCGGGTGAAACCGACGTAGTCGACCAGAGAGTGATGTCGGCTGTGCTGCCGCGCGACGGTATTGCCCTGAAAGAGTATCTTGAACAGGTCGAACGCCAGCTCATTGAGAAAGCGCTGGGAGAGGCCGATGGCGTTGTTCAGCAAGCGGCACAAAGTCTCGGCGTAGGTCGTACTACGCTGGTTGAGAAAATTCGGCGCCACAAGATTCGCGACCGAAACTAAACCGCGAAAGGCTGGCAATCTCTGACCAGCCCTAGCGCGCTATACGGGTGCAGGCTTTTCGCCCCGGCTGCCGCTAAAGAAATGCCAGGCCGAGCCGCTAACAGGGCAATGGAGCCTGCGCTAAAGACCCCGACCGATGCAATTGACTTGTCAGCAACCATGGCTGACGAAGTCATTCGCGTGCTGTTGATCGACGACGATCCGGCCTATCGGCATCTGTGCCAGCGCTACCTGAGCAAACCGGATGGTCCGGCGATTGAACTGGAATGCGCCGCAAATGCGTCAGAGGGCATTCTGCAATGCCAGACACAGCACTTCGACTGTTTGTTGATTGACTATACGCTCCCGGAAACGAGTGGCACGCAGATGTACATGACACTCGCGGGCATGCTGAACCAGTTCGCACCGCCGGCGATCATCTTGACCGCAGACGGTGGGCAGGCAGCAGCGACCGAAGCGGTACGCGCTGGTGCATCCGACTTTATTCCCAAACACAGCGTTTCGGCCAAACTGCTGTCAACGGCCATTCTCAAGGTTGTGGAGACCAATAAGCTGAAGCGTTCCGTAGAGAAGCGTAGCGTGGCATTGCAGAGCGTGAACGAAAAACTCAGGGCCAAGAATGACCAGATCCAACGGTTCTACCAGGGCGTTTCGCACGAGGTAAAAACGCCTCTCGCCGCCGCACGGGAATTCATCGCCATTGTAGTGGATGGCATCGCCGGTGAAGTAAACGAGCAACAGGCCGAAGTACTGACGCACGCGCTCGATAGTTGTGACCAGATTGCAGCTCACTTTAATGACCTTATCGAGATGACCCGGCTCGACTCGGAAAAGGTCACTATGAACCGCAAGGTCGGGTCACTCAATGGCGCCGTGTTGCGCTCGGTTGCCTCGGTTACTTCGGCGGTAGAAGCGAAGTGCATCACTCTTCGCCAGGAGATCGAATCACCATTGCCACTGGTGCTGATCGATACCAACAGGATTATACAGGTGCTTGCGAATTTGCTCGGCAACGCCGTTAAGTACACCCAACCGGGTGGCGAAATTACGCTGACAGTCAAAAGCGACATTGATAGCTCTTCGTTGCGAATTTCCGTCACCGATACAGGATGTGGTATTGCCGAAGAAAACCTGCCACAGGTTTTTGAACGACTTTTCCAGGTGGAGAACGGCGGCGACGGGATGATGGGTGCCGGACTGGGCCTGGGACTGAGCATAGCCAAAGAGATTGTAAGTTTGCACGACGGAAAAATTTGGGCGGAGAGTACGCTCGGCGAGGGCAGCACATTTGCATTTGAACTGCCTATAGCAAAATCAATATTTGACCTTGCGGAGACAAAAGTATGAAGACCATTCTGCTCATTGAGGATGACAGGAAAATAACCATGGCAATCGGCATGCGACTGCGGTCGATGGGCTATGAAGTTGCTACAGCCGCGGATGCGGTCACAGCCATTGCACAAGCCAGAAAGGCTAATCCGGATGTCATTATTCTCGACATTAATTTGCCGGGTGGCGATGGCTTTATTGTTGCAGAGCGGCTGCAATCGCTGATGCAGACTTCTGCGACGCCGATAATCTTCATTACGGCAAGCAAACAGGAAAACCTCAAAATACGTGCCCGCGAACTAGGCGCCGTTGCGTTCCTGGAGAAACCATTTGATGCCACCGCGCTCGCGGACGCAATTGAATCGGCGCTCGTCACAGGCCCTCTTGATGCGGTTGTTGGCTAGCATTGAACGATGCTCTATGGCACGAACATGACTGATACCAAAAAGAAAAGTAACACTGATGCAGCTGATGTTATACGCAGCATGATGCACGATTTGCGGGGGCCAATGGTAAACATCCAGGGCTTTCTGTACGAACTGCGCGAAGCGGCAGCCTATCTGCAACTTCTGGTTGCGCAAGAAGGTGACTCGATTCCCGAGGAAACGCGCTGCCGGATGGAAGGCACGCTTGAAAGCGATATGGCGGACTGCCTTGAGTATCTTGAACGTGCTGTGCAACAGATGAATAGCCGTCTCGACGAGTGCGATTCGAGACTCGCCGCGCGGGCGAGCGTGCAGGACCAGGCGCAAAGTTGATGACGACTGTGCAGGCGACATTGAGCAAGGAACTCGAGCGGGAGCGTGCAAGTTTGTTGAGTGGGACACGACTGCATGCGTTTCACTGGGTCATACTGCTGTTCTCCGTCTTGCTGACGCTGGCCGCATGGTATTTTGCTAAGACCCAATCCGAAAAATCGGCGGCACTACAGTTCGATCGCGAAGCTTCGCAGGTCGTTGAGCTGGTCTCGGAGCGAATGAGCAAATACGAGGACGCCCTGTGGGCGGGTGTCGCTGCTCTGCACAGCAACGGCGGCCAAATGAACTATGACGAGTGGCATAGTTTTGCACAAAGCCTGCATATCGACACCAAGTACCCGGGAATCAATGGCATCGGTATTGTATTGAGTGTGCAGGATCACGAAGTACCCGGCCATCTGGCGTCGGAACGCAGGGCACGCGCAGGCTACAAACTGCATCCGCCGGTGAGCACCTGCCCATCGTTTATATTGAGCCGGAGATGCCCAATGCAAAAGCCGTGGGCCTGGACCTTGCTTTTGAGGAGAACAGGCGTGAAGCCGCGATGCTGTCGCGTGATACGGGCCTGGCACAGATAACGGCGCCTATCGTACTGGTACAGGATGAAAAGCAGACGCCCGGTTTCCTGTTTTACGCACCGTTCTACAAAGGTGTCAGCCACGATACGTTGGCAGAGCGGCGGAAAAACTTTCTCGGCATGGTTTACGCACCTTTCGTGGTTGAAAAGCTTCTTGCCGGCACGCTGGATAAATCGAAGCGCTTCGTCGGCTTACGCCTCGTAGACGGCGCTACTGTTCTCTACGACGAGCACCACGACTCCGAAGCGGATTACGATCCCAATCCGCTTTTTACGTCGCAAGTAGCTGTTGATGTGTACGGCCGTTCTTGGACTTTCGATATCTGGAGCACGCAGGCGTTTCGGGATGCGACGGCAACGAGTCAGCCGGGTTTGATCCTGGCTGGCGGTATTGCCATTGATGTCCTGCTGCTCTCGCTGTTCCTGCTGTTCTCCAGTACGAACAGGCGCACATTGCGTTTTGCGGACCGAATGACCCGTGAGCTGCAACTCAGTGCCGAGAAGCTGGTTCGATCAAATGCTGAGCTTGAGAGCTTTGCCTATGTCGCATCGCACGACCTTCGTACACCGCTACGTGGCATTTCGGACCTGACCGCGTACCTTGAGGAGGATCTTGAGTCATACATCGGGTCACCGGACGCCAACCCGGACGTGCAACACAATTTGCAGCGGCTGGAACGTCAGACCGACCGGATGGATAACCTGATTCGCGGAATTCTCGACTATTCCGGAGTGGGTGTTCGTCGGGAACCGGAAGCCGAGGTCCTGCTGTCCGATGTTATCGACACTATTCGTGAGGTACTCGGTGTCGACGCCGGGCAGGTCGTTCTTGAAGGTGAATCGCCTCAGCTCATGACGTACAAGTTACGTTTTGAGCAGGTAATGCAGAATTTGATCGGCAATGCATTCAAGTATCACCATGATCCGGAACACGCATTAGTGACCATCCGCTGTCGTGACGATGGCTACTGGTTTACGTTCTCGGTGTCTGACAATGGCCCAGGTATTGACCCCAAGTTTCATGCGAGAATTTTTGAGGTGTTCCAAACCCTGCAATCCAGGGACAAGATCGAAAGCACCGGGGTCGGTCTCTCAATTGTCAAAAAGTCGGTAGAAAATCTAGGTGGCACTGTTGGCGTAGTTTCGGCGCCGGGTGAAGGAACGACCTTTGAGTTTACCTGGCCGAAAACAACCCGGTTCGTCGCTGATGAAGTGAGAAAGGTAGTCTGAATGCGCAATAAGGTTTCCAGTTTCTTGATCGTAGACGACAACGAACTTGATGTTGAGAAAATTGCGCGCGGAGTTCGTCGTCTTGGTTTCGGCAATGACATTGTGCACGCTGAGGATGGCTACGAGGCGCTCGATATATTACGTGGGGAGTGCGAGCAGAAGTTGCAGACGCCCTTTGTTATATTTCTCGACCTCAATATGCCCCGCATGAACGGCCTGGAGTTCCTGGAAACGTTGCGTGCAGATCCGGCGCTTTCCTATTTACCGGTATTCGTACTTACGACATCGGACCGGCCTTCGGATATCGAGGAAGCGTACAAATGGAATGTCTCCGGCTATATCGTAAAGCCCATCAAGATTGACGACGTAATGCAGACCTTGAATATATTGAGCGACTACCTGAGCATTGTTGAGCTTCCATCAGGAGTGCATATCGGTGGCTGAGCAATGCGCGGCCCCGCATGAAATTGTTATCGTTGACGACGACGAGTTGTCTCGCGAATACCTGGTCAGACTTTTTCGCAAGGCGAAGTCCGAGGTGCGCTGGTTTAGCGACGGCGACGAAGCGCTTGCCTACCTCAGGTGCAATCGGCCGAGGGCCCTGTTTGTCGACCAGCGTATGCCGAAACTCGATGGCATCGAACTACTTGCAATGCTCAATGATGAACGAGGCCTGCCGCCGGAGGGGAGCTACCTCTGTTCTGCCACCGCACTTGCCCCAGAGATCAGGGCCAGGTGTACGGCACTGGGTGTGACCATGCTGCAGAAATCAGCATTGCGCCAGAGCCCCGAGCTGCGCGCGCTGGTACAGGGCAGCGGCACGACCGAGCCTGCCGCGAAGGCCTGATCAGGCTCCGCCGGAACTGAAACATCAAGCTCGCTCTGTGCAACAACGGCAGGAACTGGAGCGTCGCTTTGATATCGTATCCTGAGGGTCAGGCACTTGCTGCCCCGGAGACGATTCAATGCAAAAAACACCCAAAGACACCAAACCAAAACTGAGCCGTCGCGAATTTCTTGGCACGGGGGCCGCTGCCGGGGCCGCGTCCCTGTTGCCAGCCGGCCAGGTGTCCAGCGCGGCGGAATCAACAGCGGCTGAGCGGCCGGTCCTCGCGGCGCCGTCGGCTGCGCAGATGGCGCGTGAGACCGGGGCCGCACGACCCCCAGCGAAAATCGACCGAATCGTTCACAAGCCGGTCTCCGACCTGATGGTGCAGGTGCTGCGTGACTTACAGATTGAATTTGTGGCGTCAAACCCGGGCTCGAGTTTCGAGGGCTTGCAGGAATCGATAATCAATTACGGTGAAACGCCCAATGTAATGCCGGAGTTCATCTCGGCATTGCATGAGGAATCGGCTGTGGATATGGCTCATGGCTATGCTCGCTGCGAGGGCAAGCCCATTTGCGCGCTGATCCAGGGCACTATCGGTCTGCAACATGCGGCGATGGCTATCTACCAGGCATTTTGCGGCCAGGCGCCCGTCATCATTCTGGTAGGTCGCGACGACAAGCATTTCTTGCAGGCACATACGGCCGATGATGTGGCGGCGATTGTTCGCCCCTACACCAAATGGGATGCTCACCCGAAGACCCCGGCCGAGACGCTAAGCGCAATCCAGGAGGCGTACCGGCAGTCCGTTACGCCGCCTTGTGGTCCGGTTGTCGTAGTGCTCGACTCCGAAATTCAGAAGGAAGACGCGGGCACTTTGGCGGTGCCGGAGTTTGTACCCCCGGCAATAGCCGGAATCAGTCAACGGCAGGCCGAATCAATAGCCGCGAGCTTGCTCAAGGCCCGTAATCCCCGGCTGCACGTAGGTCGCTTGCGCACCCCTGAGGGCATCAAGCTGGCGGTTCGCCTGGCGGAGGAGGTGGGAGCCAGTGTGGATACCCGAGCCACCAGTGGCCCGATGAGTTTTCCGCAGCGTCATCCCCTTGCCGGGCCCGGTGACAATGACGACTATGATTTTGAGCTCGGGCTGGAGCGGCCGGCGACGCATGTCTCGATAGTGGGCCCGGGGCTGCGCACGCTGGATGACCGGGATATTACGGGTGTCAATCTCGGGGTGGTACGAACTCCACGCACGGCGCAACACAAGCCGGCAGGTCAAAACGACATCGTGGCCGACGCCGAGGCAAGTCTGTCGCTGCTGATTGATGCAGTGCACCGCCAGCGGACCGCGAGCAATGCGCAGGTTGTACGATCTCGTACGCAGCGTTATGCGAATGCCAACCACGAGGCACGCGTGGCCCTTGTCGAAGAGGCGGTCGAAGCAGCCCGTGCCGGTTGGGAAGCAAGCCCGATAAGCCTTGCGCGCATTTACGCTGAACTTTGGCCGCTAATCCGGGAACTGGACTGGTGCCTGGCGTCACCGAGTATTTTTTCGGGCAGGCATCATGTCAATTTGTGGAATCACGACAAGCCCTATAGCTACCTCGGCTCGCACCCTGCATCCGCATTAGGCTACGGCCTTGGTGCATCGGCAGGCGCCGCACTCGCGGCCCGTGATCGCAATCGTATCGTGCTCAATATTCAGGGCGACGGCGATTTTAACTACACGCCCGGCGCTATGTGGACCGCGGCACACCATAAATTGCCAATGCTGACGATCATGCACAACAATCGAGCATGGCACATGGAATTGATGTACCTGCAGTACACAGCAGGTGTGCGCGGGCGTGGGACAGACCGGGCTCATATCGGTACAACGTTCAGGGACCCGTATATCGACTATGCAAAACTGGCAGCCGGTTACGGTGTGCAGGGTGAGGGGCCAATAAGCGACCCGGAATTGCTTGGGCCAGCGCTCGCGCGCGGGGTTGCCGCTGTACAGAATGGCGAGCCGTATCTGATCGATGTATTGACACAGCCCAGGTAAGAATTGATGAACTCCAGAAAAATCCATGCATTGGTAACTCTCGCCCTTGGCATGGCGACCATTATGCCGGGTAATGCACAGGTGCAGTTCGGGCCGATAACTGGCGATGCCGAAAACGGGAAAAAGCTGTATTACGAGCAGGGCTGCTATGGCTGCCACGGCTACCAGGGAATAGGCCGCAAGAACCTCGCCAACGATGTCAGTGGCATCATGTTCAGCGAAGAAGTGTTTCTTATTTACCTGCGCGCAAGGGCTGACCTGAATCCGATGTTGCCGTCACAGGACATGCCGCACTACCCGGAATCAAGCCTGTCGGACGAGCAGGCAAAAGACATCTACGCCTATATTCGAACGTTCAAAGATACGCCACCCCCCGTTGACGAGATACCGTCTTTGCAGACGATTCTGGACGATGTCGCCAATGAGAAGGGCGAAGGCAGCAAGTGACCGCCTGATACACGAGCCTGCGGTAGCCGGTCTGGCACCTGGAGCTGAATATTGCAACGTCGCTGTCCGCAAGCCTTCGTGTAGCGCCACGATCCGCCGATTTCACCGAAATTTCATTGTTGGCTGCAGGAGGCTGTGATAAGTCTGTGCGCTGACTTTTTCGGTGAATCCTGAGGGAGCGCTACAATGAAAGTTCAAAGCATAATAGCAACCGCAACCATCGGCCTGATGATTTCAGGCAGCGCTCTGGCCTGCGGTGACAGTCTTTATCGAGCTGGCAAAGGTGTTTCGTACCGAACCTACTCCGCGCCATTGCCCGGCAATCTCCTGATCCTCGGCAACTCTGACGGGGCCCGCGAACTCGCCGCCGAACTTGCACGAGCGGGTCATGTAGTCCGGCTTGTCGACAATACAGATGAAATGGACTCCACGCTTGCGAGTGGCAAGTTTGATGTCGTCATTGCTCCATTCAGCGCCCGGCATTCGGTTGAGAGCAATGCGGCAGCGTCGTCTTTCCTGCCGATTGCCGATGCCGGCGACGAGGAGCAGTTGGCCCGGCAGTCTTACAAGGAGGTGATGGTGCCCGAAAAACATGAGATCAAGCATTACCTCAAAGCAATTCATCAGGCGCTAAAGGATAACGCGTAAGCGAAGAACTCCCGAGACTTGAGTTAGCAGCCTGATGGAGAACTGCACAATGCGAGCAGAACTATTTTCGTTGCGCCTGCCAAAGCTGATTTCGGAAGCCACGATACTGAGCTTGCTGCTATTCGCGAACTTTGCGACGGCCGAGCAGGGTGACGGTTCCTTTCGGTTCGAGTATCAGTACGTCAAGACCGGCGATTTCGATAGTTCGATTGGGCCACTCGATATCGGCGAGACCGATGCGCATGTGTTCATGTTTTCTGGCAGCTACCAGCTAAGCGAACGCTGGTCGGTCGCGGCCAGTCTGCCGTGGATAAAAAAGCGCCATCAGGGAGCCCTGCCGCACAATCCGGCGCTCGAACTAACGGAGTATCCCGAAGCGGACCAGTCCCTGATAGATGACGGGAATTTTCATAGTGACTGGGAAGACCTGTATATCAATGTCTCATATGCAGCGTATATGGGAGAGCGCTGGACAATCAGTCCATTTATTGCGTTGGGG
>JAUHZT010000085.1 GCA_030425905.1 Gammaproteobacteria bacterium | reverse complement strand
CTACAAGCCGCAAGCGAGCTGATGAGTGACGGCCAGGTAGCATCGTTTCTTTCGACGCCGACGCTGACAGACGCAAAGCGCTTCGAGTTTCTGACCGGACTGTTTACAAAAGTCCTTGGGCCAGACTCAGTGTTTGCGGGCAGCGACAAGCATGGCAGCAACTTTTTGAAGCTGTTGCTGGAATACGGTCGCATCGACGTGCTGCCTGAAATCGCCGAGCACTTCGAAAAACTCAAGGCCGACGCCGAGAACATGGTCGATGTCACGGTTACCTCCGCGACGGAGATGTCGGCCGCAGAAGAACAGGAATTTTCAGAGGCGCTTAAGAAACGCCTTGGTCGCAAGATTCACCTTGAGACGAAAGTGGACGAAAGCCTCATTGGCGGCGCTGTTGTCAGAGCCGGTGATGTCGTTATTGATGGATCATTGCGTGCGAGGCTCGACAGCCTCACGAATTCGCTGATCAAGTAAGCACTGATCAAATACAGAGGAAAACAACATGGCACTCAAAGCTTCTGAAATCAGCACGCTGATTAAAGAGCGCATCGAGAACTTCGAAGCGACCGCTGAAGCGCGCGACGTAGGTACGGTTATCGCCGTTACTGACGGTATCGTTCGCATCCACGGTCTCGCCGACGCACGTTACGGCGAAATGCTCGAGTTCCCGGGAAACACTTTCGGTCTCGCACTGAACCTCGAGCAGGACTCGGTAGGTTCGGTTGTACTCGGTGACTACAAGCACATCTCGGAAGGCGACACGGTTAAGACCACCGGGCGTATTCTCGAAGTACCGATTGGCGACGCCATGTTGGGCCGTGTAGTTGACGCCCTTGGAAACCCGATTGACGGTAAAGGGCCGATCAACGCCGAAGGCTCGGCGCCAATCGAGAAAGTTGCTCCGGGCGTTATCGAACGCAAGTCTGTCGACCAGCCAGTGCAAACCGGCCTGAAGTCGATTGACTCAATGGTGCCGATCGGCCGTGGTCAGCGTGAGCTGATCATTGGAGATCGCCAGACGGGTAAGACCGCTGTTGCTGTTGACGCGATCATCAACCAGCGCGGCACGGGCATTAAGTGTATCTACGTTGCTATTGGCCAGAAGGCCTCGTCGGTTGCCGGCGTTGTGCGCAAGCTCGAAGAGATGGGCGCAATGGAGCATACGATTGTTGTTGCTGCCACCGCGGCGGACAGCCCGGCCATGCAGTACATCGCGCCGTACTCGGGTACCTCAATGGGTGAGTACTTCCTCGACAAGGGCGAAGACGCACTGATTATTTTTGATGACCTTACGAAGCAGGCATGGGCTTATCGCCAGGTGTCTTTGCTGCTGCGTCGTCCGCCCGGCCGTGAAGCCTATCCGGGTGACGTTTTCTACCTGCATTCACGTTTGCTGGAACGTGCATCACGCGTAAACGCCGATTACGTGGAAAAGGTGACGAACGGCAAGGTGAAAGGCAAAACCGGTTCACTGACCGCGTTGCCCATTATTGAAACACAGGCCGGTGACGTATCGGCGTTCGTACCGACTAACGTAATTTCGATTACCGATGGCCAGATCTTCCTGGAAACGGACCTGTTCAACGCGGGTATTCGTCCGGCTATTAACGCCGGCCTCTCGGTGTCACGTGTAGGTGGTGCAGCACAAACCAAGATCATCAAGAAGCTGGGTGGTGGTGTACGTCTCGCACTTGCCCAGTATCGTGAACTCGCGGCCTTCGCGCAGTTTGCATCGGATCTCGATGCCGCGACACGTGCACAGCTCGAACGCGGTGAGCGCGTTACCGAGCTGATGAAGCAGAAGCAGTACTCGCCTTTGTCGGTTGCCGAAATGGCATTGTCATTGTTTGCGGCTAACGAGGGCTTCCTCGACAAGGTCGAAGTGAGCAAGATCGTCGACTTTGAAGCGGCGCTGCATGACTACGCGCGTGCGAATCACAGCGATGTACTGGACAACATTAACAAGAGTGGCGACTACAACGACGAAATCGTTGCAGACCTCACATCGATCTGCAAAGGCTTTGCCGAGAAGGGTGCTTACTAGTCTTGAGTTGACGGCGGACCAGGATTGTTCTGCTCCGTGGCATACAGATAAAGGCAGTCGCGACATGTTCATGATGAACTTGTTCGCAACGTAGAAACCGGACGAATTAGAGATCTTATATGGCGGGTGAAAAAGAAATACGCTCCAAGATTGCTTCTGTAAAGAACATGCAGAAGATCACGAGCGCCATGGAAAAGGTTGCAGCCAGCAAGATCCGCAAAGCGCAGATCCAGATGGAGGCATCGCGCCCCTATGCCGAGCGTATTCGTCGGGTTATCGGTCACTTGTCGCATGCAAACCCGGACTACAAACATCCGTACCTGACGGAACGCGAAGTCAAGCGCGTAGGCTATATCATCATTTCAACCGACCGTGGTCTTTGCGGTGGCTTGAACGTGAACCTGTTCAAGCAGGTGATCGGCGAGATGGCAAAGTGGCAGGAACAGAATGTTCAGGTCGATCTTGCGCTCGTTGGCGCCAAAGCCGTGCAGTTCTTCCGCCGTATAGGCGGTAACGTGCTGGGTTCGGCAACGCATCTTGGCGACAAGCCGGCCATCAACGACCTGCTCGGTTCGATCAAGGTTATGCTCGATGCCTACGAAGAGGGCAGAATTGATCGTCTGTATCTCGTGAACAACGAGTTTGTCAGCGCGATGAGCCAGAAGCCTGTCGTGACCACGTTACTGCCCGTTAGCCAGATCGATCTTGGCGACGAGTCCTTGCAGGATCATTGGGACTACATTTACGAGCCCGACGCGGGTGAGTTGCTCGATGATGTGTTGATGCGCTACATCGAGTCACAGGTTTATCGCGGCACGGTGGAAAATTTCGCGAGTGAGATGGCTGCGAAGATGGTTGCCATGAAATCGGCAACCGACAACGCGGGCGAGATCATCGACAACCTGCAGCTCAAGTACAACAAGGCGCGGCAGGCAGCAATTACACAGGAAATTTCAGAGATCGTTGGTGGCGCGGCTGCCGTTTCTGGATAAGTTTTTCGATCTGGTAGCGGCACGTCCGTTACAGCAGATCCTTTGAGACCAGGGTAAGGAATAAACATGAGCACCGGAACTACTGTGCAGGTTATTGGCGCTGTCGTGGACGTTGAGTTCCCGGCCGGCCACATCCCGAATATTTACGACGCACTCGTTATCGACGATGCGAACATCACGCTCGAAGTTCAGCAACAGCTGGGCGACGGCGTTGTACGCACGATTGCCATGGGTTCGTCCGAAGGCCTGAAGCGCGGCATGTCTGTTACCGATACAGGCAATCCGATCCAGGTTCCGGTTGGCGAAAAGACACTGGGTCGCATCATGGATGTGCTTGGCACGCCGATCGACAATGCCGGTGAAATTGGCGCTGAGAAGAAAATGCCGATTCACCGTCAGCCGCCGAGCTATGAAGACCAGGCGGCAACGACCGAGCTGTTGGAAACCGGCATCAAGGTTGTCGACCTGATCATGCCGATCGCCAAGGGCGGTAAAGTCGGTCTGTTTGGTGGTGCTGGCGTCGGCAAGACCGTGACGCTGATGGAGCTCATCAACAACATCGCGAAAGAGCACGGCGGTTATTCCGTATTTGCCGGTGTGGGTGAACGTACTCGTGAGGGTAATGACTTCTACCACGAGATGACCGACTCAGGCGTTATCGACAAGGTATCGCTGGTTTACGGTCAGATGAACGAGCCTCCGGGTAACCGTCTGCGCGTAGCGCTGACCGGTCTGACGATGGCCGAAGCCTTCCGCGACGAAGGCCGTGACGTTCTCATGTTCATCGACAACATTTACCGTTATACCCTGGCGGGAACCGAGGTGTCTGCGCTGCTCGGCCGTATGCCATCAGCCGTGGGCTACCAGCCGACACTGGCTGAGGAAATGGGTGTACTGCAGGAACGTATCGCCTCCACGAAGACCGGTTCGATTACCTCTTTCCAGGCCGTTTACGTACCGGCGGATGACCTCACTGACCCGTCGCCGGCAACGACCTTTGCTCACCTTGATGCCACGTTGGTTCTTTCGCGTAACATCGCCGAGCTCGGTATCTACCCGGCTGTTGACCCGCTCGACTCGACTTCGCGAATTCTTGATCCGCTGGTCATCGGTCAGGAGCACTATGACTGTGCGCGTGGTGTTCAGGCCGTACTGCAGCGCCTTAAGGAACTGCAGGACATCATCGCAATTCTCGGCATGGACGAGCTGTCGGAAGAAGACAAGCTTACGGTTAGCCGGGCGCGCAAGATTCAGCGCTTCCTGTCGCAACCGTTCTTCGTGGCAGAGGTATTCACGAACTCGCCGGGTAAATATGTGTCACTCGCCGAAACGATTCGCGGCTTTAACGGTATCGTGAACGGCGACTACGATCACATTCCGGAGCAGGCGTTCTACATGGTTGGCACGATCGACGAAGCTGTCGAGAACGCGAAGAACTTCCAGTAATTCACGTTGCGGGCTAACAGGCCGAAAGACTAAGAGACTTATTGATCATGGCTACAATCAACGTCGATATCGTATCTGCCGAAGGCGAGATATTCTCGGGCGAGGCGCGTATGGTTTACGCGCCCGCGCAGATGGGCGAAGTCGGCATCGCGCCACGCCATGCGCCACTGTTGTCGGCTCTGAATCCGGGCGAAGTGCGTATTGAAGGCACCGATGGCAAGGAACAGGGCTTTTACATCACGGGCGGCATGCTCGAAGTCCAGCCACACCAAGTGACCATTCTTGCCGACACGGCACTGCGCGGTGACCAGCTCGACGAGGCTGCGGCACTGGCGGCCAAACAGGACGCTGAGGCGGCACTCAAAGGCGCATCCGGCGAGACAGATTTGCGCCGGGCACAGGCGGAGCTGGCGGAAGCCGAAGCGCGTTTTCGCGCCACGCAAAAGCTCAAAGGCAAGCGCTAGGGCTTTACCGCTGCGCTGGCCGGCGGCCGGCCGGCAGGGCCGATGCCAACGTTCTCAACATACAGTTCGAGACGCCATTCGCTCGTGGAGTCGGACCGGCCGTCAACGTAATAGGAGCGGGCCAGCTCCAGTATCGGTAGCACAGAACTACGCTGTTCCTCGCGCATCAGGTGGGTTTCGTACAGCGACACGCCCAGCGCACAGACGCCAATTACTATCGCCGAGATACCCACCAGCATTTCCGGTTCAACCCTGTGTTTGCCCGCCATGGTTCTCTCCTGCAACGCGTTCCCGACTACAAAATACCAAGCCGGTTATCCAGCGCAACCCGGTTGCCGTCGGCGTCAACCAGGGGTCGCGGTGGGTCCAGCTTCTGGGTTAAGGGTGTAACGATAAGCATGGTTACGAGTGATACACCGAGCCCGAGGAAGTCACCCGGCAGATTCGGGTAGTAAATTGAGGTAACGATCCAGGTGACGATGCCCGCAAGCATGGCGGCGAGCGCGCCCGCCCGATTCGCCTTCTGCCACCAGACACCGAGAATGAAGGGCACGATGACGGCCGACAACATCAGCAGGTTGGCGTCGAGCATCGTGTTGAACACAACTTGCGCATTCAGCGCTATCCCGACGCCGACCAGTCCACAACCCGGTATGCCCCAGCGAACAACGCGCAAGCGTAATCTATCGGAAGGGTTACGCACGGCGAAGGGCAAGAGATTGGTGCTGACGATACTTGCAGCCGCCAGCAACGCGCTGTCACAGGAACTCATGATGGCGGCGAGAATCGCACCGACAAAAATTGCGATCGCCACCGGGTGCAGATGCTCGAACGCTAAAGCAGGAATGACAGATTCAGAGTCGGCGAGGTCGGGCATCAAGACCGAACCAATGATGCCCAGCAGCACAGGCACCATCGCGAACAACAGGTAACCGATGCCGCCCATGTAGAAAGAAAGTTGTGCCACACGCTCACTTTTCGCAGACAGGGCACGGCCCATCAGCGACTGCGAGGCGATGTCCGCAATGCCGAAAATGACCCAGGCTCGCAGATAGTTGAGCCACTGCTCGCCCGTATGCTCGATCGGCAACATTCGAAAAGAATGCTCGGGCAATTGCGCAGCGATGGGGCTCCAGCCTCCCGCATCGACGATCACGATAACGAGCAGAGCGATGAGGCCTATGGCAATAATTAGCAGTTGCAGTGCGTCGGTCAGCGCGACCGCAAACATTCCGCCCAGGGTCGTATAGAGAATAACGACAACGGCACCGCCGAGCAGCGCCACGAGTTGCGGCGTACCCGTTAGCGTCTCAAAGACAATGCCAAAAGCCACGAGCATGCCGGCTACCCAGAAGATGCTGGAGGCGAGGCCGGCCAATGAGGCAATGAATGAGGCGGCTCGGCCAAATCGTTGCTCGACAAACTCAACGAAGGTCAGCAGCTTGAGCCGCCTGAAAATACGCACGAAGAACAGGCCGAGCAGAAACAGGCAAAGCGTGGCGCCGAACGGGTCGGCGATTACACCAAGCAGGCCCCCATCGTAGGCGGCGCCGGCGCCGCCAATCATCATGCCGCCGCCAAACCAGGTGGCGATGATCGAAGCGGTACAAAGCCACAGCGGCAATCGCCGACCGGCCACAATGAACTCGTCAACCGAATGCGTTCTACCGGCCGCGTATACAGCTATCGCGATCATGATCGCGATATAGATGGCGACACCGATAAAGATCGTGGATTCAGTGCTTATCGCTACAGGTCGCTTTGTTATTGACTGAAGCCAGCGATAGTACGTCCGGACTCGCGAAAACGCCACGCTCCCGACGTGCACCGGATCGGGGCAGTTACCCCAGGCACAACCCAACAGAGCGTGAAACTGTGACGTAATTGCAGTTCCTGTATCATTCGCACGCTACGCTAAGGGGCAAAATAAGGGAGCATCAAGCTTGGGCTTAAGCATCGTCATACTCGCCGCCGGCCAGGGCACGCGCATGCGTTCGTCCCTGCCGAAAGTATTGCAGCCACTCGCTGGCGAACCATTGCTGGCACACGTCGTAAACTGCTCGCGTGCCGTTGGCGCCGACGACGTTTGCATCGTTTACGGGCACGGTGCCGACAAGGTGCAGGCCGCGTTTGCCGACCAGGGTCTGCGTTGGGCATTGCAGGCCGAGCAGCTGGGTACCGGGCACGCCGTTATGCAGGCCATGCCCGAGACCCCGGACGGCAACCGGGTCCTGATTTTATTTGGCGATGTGCCGCTGACACAGCCCGCAACGCTGCAGCGGCTCCTGGACGGTGCCGGTTCCGAGGAAATGGCTATCCTGACTGTCGACATGCCAGACCCCACCGGCTACGGTCGAATTGTGCGCGAAAACGGAAAAGTTGTTCGGAACGTGGAGCAAAAAGACGCGAACAGCGCCGAAAAGGCAATAACTGAAATTAACAGCGGGGTCATGTTGTGCCCGGCCAGAAAGCTCAAAGACTGGCTTGATCGCCTGGGCAATGACAATGCCCAGGGCGAGTACTACCTGACCGATGTGATCGGCATGGCCGTGGCCGACGGCACCACGGTGCACGGTATCAAGGCCGACAACCAGGAAGAGGTCATGGGAATTAACGACAAAAGGCAGCTCGCCGAGGCCGAGCGCGCGCTGCAAAAGCGGCGGGTTGAGGCACTGATGCAGCAGGGCGTCGGCTTCGCCGACCCGGCCCGGGTCGACATCCGCGGCACGCTCACCTGCGGCAGCGACGTATTCATCGATGTGAATGCCATATTTGAGGGTGATGTCGAGCTTGGCAATGGCGTATGTGTCGAAGCTAACAATGTGATTCGTGACAGCCGTCTGGGCGCCGGAACGATTGTTCATCCAAACTGCCACCTTGAAGGTGCCACCACGGGCGAAAACTGTGAACTGGGTCCGTTCGCGCGACTGCGCCCCGGCGCCGAGCTCGCAAACAACGTCAAGGCCGGCAACTTCGTTGAGATCAAGAAAAGCAAGATTGCCGATGGCAGCAAGGTGAACCACCTGACCTACATTGGTGATACCGACATGGGCAAGAACGTCAACGTGGGTGCAGGCACGATCACCTGCAACTACGACGGCGCCAACAAGCACCGCACCACCATTGGCGACGGTGTGTTCGTTGGCTCAGGCGTGAACCTCGTCGCACCCGTCAGTATTGGCAGTGGTGCGACGCTCGGCGCAGGATCAACGATTACGAAAGCGGTGTCGGAGAACGACCTGGCACTGGAACGTACGAAACAAACAACTATCAAGGACTGGAAACGTCCTGTGAAGAAAGGGCAATAAATACATGTGTGGAATTGTTGGTGCTGTCGCAGAACGAAATATAGTTCCGATCCTCGTCGAAGGTTTACGCCGGCTTGAGTATCGTGGCTACGATTCAGCGGGTGTCGCCGTTGTTCAGGAAGACCAGTCGATAGGCCTGTGCCGTACGGTTGGCAAGGTCGCTGAACTTGAGGAAAAACTGCAGGCGAATCCGCTCAGCGGCCGTATCGGCGTTGCACACACGCGCTGGGCAACGCACGGTGGTGTGACCGAAGAGAATGCGCATCCGCATTTGTCGGGTGACCGTGTTGCCGTTATCCACAATGGCATCATCGAGAATTTCCAGCCGATTAAAGATGGCCTGATCAAGAAAGGCTATGAGTTTTCTTCGGAAACAGACACCGAAGCAGCGGCGCACCTCGTACATGACTACCTGAAGCAGGGCCTCGATCTCGTCGAGGCAGTCACCCAGTCGGTCGCCCAGTTTCAGGGTGCGTATGCGTTGCTGGTTGTTGATTCCGAGGACCCGGAACGCATTGTCGTCAGTCGTGTTGCCAGTCCGCTCGTAATCGGCCTTGGTCTCGGCGAGAACTTTGTTGCGAGTGGCGTGCCCGCCTTGTTGCCGGTCACGCAACGCTTTATTTACCTGGAGCAGGGTGACATCGCCGAAATTCGTCGTGACAAGGTGACGATCTTTGATGCCGATGGCAACGAAGTCGAACGCGAAGTGCACGAGACGCAGTGGGACACCGAAGCGGCAGAAAAAGGCCCGTACCGCCACTACATGCTTAAGGAAATCTTCGAGCAACCAAGCGCGCTCGCCGACACACTGTACGGACGTGTCGCGAATCAACAGGTTGTGCCCGAGTCACTGGGCCCGCGTGCCAAGGACCTGCTCGATGAAGTTGAGAATATCCATATCATCGCCTGCGGTACGAGTTATCACGCCGGCTGTGTTGGCAAATACTGGATAGAGTCGCTGGCGGGCCTGCCCTGCCAGGTAGAGATTGCCAGCGAGTATCGCTATCGCAAGGTTGTTGTACCGCCGAAGACACTGTTCGTTACTTTGTCACAGTCGGGCGAGACCGCTGATACGCTAGAGGCTTTGCGTATTGCCAAGGAGTCGGGATACCTCGGCACCCTGACAATTTGTAACAGCGCACACAGCTCAATGGTTCGCGAGTCTGACCTGGTCATGATGACGCAGGCCGGGCCGGAAATTGGTGTCGCCAGTACCAAGGCGTTCACCACGCAGCTCTTGTCGGTATTGCTCGTGACACTGATGCTCGCGCGGCACCGCGGTCTCGACAAGGCGCGTGAAAAAGAATTCGTCGCGCACCTGACACATGCCGCCGTTGCCTGTGACCAGGCATTGCAGATGAACGATCAGTTGCAGGAGCTGGCCGAAGACTTTGCCGAAAAGCACCACACATTGTTCCTCGGACGGGGCCCGATGTGGCCCATCGCTATGGAAGGTGCCTTGAAGCTCAAGGAGATTTCCTACATCCACGCCGAGGCGTATGCCGCGGGCGAACTCAAGCACGGACCTCTGGCGCTAATAGATGAAGAGATGCCGGTGGTTGTCGTCGCGCCCAACAACGACTTGCTCGACAAACTGAAATCGAACATGCAGGTTGTGCGCGCACGTGGTGGCCAACTGATTGTCTTCGCCGACAAAGAAGCAGGGATCAAGACCGAGCCGGGAATGAAGGTGGTAGAGATGCCACATGCGGATCGCCTGATCGCACCGATCGTTTACACGATCCCGCTGCAGCTACTGTCGTATCACGTAGCCGTACTAAAGGGGACCGATGTTGATCAGCCGAGGAATCTCGCGAAGTCGGTGACTGTGGAATAGGGAGTGCGGTAATTTGCACGGTGGTCATGTCCGCCGCTTGCGAAACCGGCCGAAAGGAATGGTACGCGCCGTACGCTGATGCAACGAATAGTGTCGGGTTCGACGAGGGCAATGCATGGATGACGCCAGGTGCGTCTTTTCACCACGAGCTCTTCCTGTATCAAGAGGCGGGGATTCCACCGATCGATATTCTGACAATGGCAACGAGAAACGGCGCGCTTGCACTTGGCTCGGAAGCGACAACGGGCGCTATCGAATCAGGCAAACAGGCGGATCTTGTTGTGCTCGGCGCTGATCCCATTGTAGACATTCAAAATGCGAGACAAATAGAGATCGTATTCCTGGCTGGGCGGCAGATTTCACTGCCTTAGCAGCAGCTTCTGCATCTGTCTGGCCCACATCGTCGTAAATGGCGTCTACGGTTTGCTGGCCGATGAGCTTGCCTTTATTTCAGGGTATTCTGGGGGTCCAAAAATGACCCTTTTCAGTCTATTTTCCATGGACGTCGGATCAAGTCTTCGTAGCCGTCGCGGATCTTAACTCAAAGATATTCTCCACTTGCATATCCAGTACGCTGGATAATTTCAGAGCCAGGATTGTTGAAGGAACGAAGACGCCGTTTTCAATTGTGTTTATGGTCTTTCGGCTAACGCCTATCCTGTCAGCCAGCTCGGCTTGAGTTAGCCCAGCATTTCCTCGGAGCTCCTTGAGCCGATTAGCGAGCTCCGGATGATCAGGCATTGATGCGCTCCAGTACGACGAATGCATAGATTGGCGCCACAACAGCGATCACTAAAATTACGTGGGCAGCGTCAATCCCGGTAAACGGCTGAAACAAGCTTGCCGCAAATACGAGAGCTGAAGTCAGAAGCGTAAAAAAATAGCCAACGATGAATGCCTTGGATCGATTCGAGCGAACCAATTCGTCTTCCAGAATCGCCGCGGCTTTAGGGTCGGACCTGCAGTTCGCGGTTCGACCGGTGAGCAAGAAAAGGACCAGCGCTCCTGCCCAGATCAAGAACCCGGCTGCTGAAATGAGACCAGCGAGACTCTCGTTTCCTTCAGCTATCTTGCCGAAAAAATCCATACTTGGTATCTGCCAAAGCAGAAATGCCGATGCCATTATCATAAGTACGATTCGGCGCCGTAGGGAGATTGACTCAATTTTGTCGTTCATACTCATCGTCCAGAGATGTAACACGAAGGTTACATTCTATCTATCTCCGGGTGTAACGTCAAGGTTACATCTGTGGCGCTGGCAACCACGCTATTGCTGGTTTAGCAGGTGGATTCGTGTCGGCGGGAAGCTCGGTGGTTTGTATATTGCGATCTTGGTGATCTACGCAATACTACGTCTAGTCGGTTTCGATAGATGCTATTGGCAACAGCTCAACGCGGCGCTGAAAGAGAGCCGTAATCGAAAGCGATAGCGTTGTTGTGTGCCGGCCGCCCGCTTATCCACTACGACGCTCCATATGCTCCAGGAAAATATCGTAGCTCGAATATGCTCATCAATACACCTGACCCCTGCTTGCTGTTGATGGACTTGCCCGGTTGGCAATCTATGGTCCCGAGCCGCAATAATCCGATTTCTAAGAGCGACTATGAAAGTACTGCCTCGAGCCTCCAATTGCGACTAGCGGCGCTGCAAAATTCGTTTCGAACGCATCATATACAGCCAGATGCAGGACATCACCGTGATCGAGCTCTGGAAAAAGCCTGAAGCTCCTTAATAGTTCGAGCCTCTTGCAGTACATCGGACTGGAAGGACAGCGATCCGGCCCGTGATGTTCTATACTGCATTGGCGCTGCGTGCAATTGGACTATGCGGATGGCCAGTAATAAGAAGAACACGCTGTTCCAGCGCTGGCTCTTGCCCGGCTTTCTGTTTCAGTCCGTCATCATTGGTGGTGGTTATGCGACCGGCCGTGAGCTGGTCGGCAATCGTTTTGGTATCGCACCGGTTTACGGCACCATCACGATGGTCATCATCATCGGAACCCTGGTGTTTTACGGTACGGCGATTATTGAGAAGGTTTTGGCTGGTTGGTCGTTCCTTTTGTACGCTGTCTATGCGGTGTTGATCTGGTCTTTTCTTTCCGAGTTCGGTCATAAGATTCCTGTCGTACTGGCGACCGACGATATGAGCGGGCCATGGGTGATGAGCACCATTCGCTACGTCGCTTTG
Organism: Gammaproteobacteria bacterium; assembly: GCA_030425905.1. Classification (GTDB taxonomy): domain Bacteria; phylum Pseudomonadota; class Gammaproteobacteria; order Steroidobacterales; family Woeseiaceae; genus UBA1847. The sequence continues at coordinate 1,915 of JAUHZT010000085.1, read as the reverse complement.
ACTGCCACCGCGGTCACGATGATCCTGTTCTGCGTAAGGCACATGGAATGCCGTCGCGATCAACGAGCGAATCGATCATGTGTTCCACGAGCGATCGACCTCAATGCCGCGTTGGCTGCGACCGACAATAGCGATGTTGATTCTTTTCTTCGCCGTTGTTCTCGCTGATCGGATCGGCATTGTTGAGCTGATCGCAAAGGGTTACGTCGGACTCGCCTGGGTGTTGCTGGGCATATTTCTATTGCCTCTCCTCACCGTAGGCATATTGCGGATATCGAAGCGGGGCTCTTACCGCAATTAACCTGTCTACCTCCGGAACCTAAGACTTGCCGAACCATCGTTATCTACTGATCCAGTTCCGCGGGATCATGTAGCGCCAGAAATTCCTCCGGTGGCAGTGCGTCTGGCAGTGCCAACAGATAAACGACCCGGTCCTTGACTGCGCCTTCTGCGTGCAAGGTTCGGGCGGGAACCACAATCTTGTCGCCGGTCTTCACGGCCGTCCGCTTGCCGCTTTCTGCGTCGAGAAAGTCTGTTTCACCTTCCATAATATAGGCGTGGACTTCATCAGCGTGCCAGTGCAAGTGCAGACCTTCCGACGGTCCTGACACAAACGTCGTCGGCCAGGTGCCATTCGACTTAACGTCGTCCAATACTTCATTTCGATTCGTGAAGAACTGCGGATAGAACTCAATCGCCATTTTTGATCGCCTTTGGTTGACTACTTTTTTTGCTGCACGCTACTTAATTGCGGATCGATACTAAAGACCGCTCGTCATGAGGGAAAGACCCGTATACTCATGTCTTTCGTGCGTCAGGTGCATCAATGGAAATCGACTCGGTCAAAGTATTCGTGGACGTCATGAAACATGGAAGCTTTGCGGCAGTTGCCCGGAAACGCGAGGTTGACCCTTCCTCCATCTCGCGGTCGGTCGCAAATCTCGAAGCCGAGCTCGGGTTCCGGCTTTTTCAACGCACGACCCGCAGACTTGCGCCGACGGCAGCGGCAGACGAGTACTTCACTCGTGTCGAAGGACTGATTAATGAATTCGACCTTGCCAGCGAAGCTGCCCTGGATCTTGTCAGCATGCCAACCGGCACACTCCGTGTGACAGCATGTACGTCGTTCGGACAGCGTGTGCTGGCGCCCATTTTGCCGGACCTGAGATCTCGCTATCCCGATCTCACCATTGACCTTCAGTTAGTCGATCACGCAGTCGATATCGTCGAAGATAAAATTGACCTCGCCGTACGGTTTGGGAACCAGCCAGAAGGAAACTTTATTGCCAGTCGCCTGGTGCCACGGCATTTTCGTGTTTGTGCAAGCCCGGCATACCTCGAAAAAAATGGCCAGTTGGACGATCCGCACGCACTCGAGGGTCGAGACTGCCTGCTTTTCTCATTGCCGGGTTACCGCAGTGCATGGAAATTTCGCCGCAAAGGGGAATCGGTTTTTTCGGTCCCGGTCGCTGGACACCTACTGATATCTCACGGTGCAACGATGACGAAGTGCGCCGTGGCCGGATTGGGCCCGGCGTTGCTGCCCGACTGGCTATGTCGAGCAGAAATTGCTGACGGTGAGTTGGTCGATCTTTTCCCCGACTACGAATGTACCGCGACAGACTTCGACACTTCAGCCTGGCTGGTTTATCCGAGCCGCTCATATGTTCCCGTCAAATTGCGAGTGTTCATTGATTTTCTGCGTGAGAAAGTCGAAGGGTCGGCCTGAGTAAGTAGCAAGGCCCACACGCAGCGCAGAACGAAATACAATAAGCTTGGACAAATCGGTCTCATAGAAACAAAGAGTCTGTAACAGTATGTTCTACCGTTTACCTGCCACTGCACTAGCAACCTTGATCCTGCTGACAATCTCGCCCGAAATACTCGCCCAGGATCATGATGATGGGCATGACGA
>JAUHZT010000224.1 GCA_030425905.1 Gammaproteobacteria bacterium | reverse complement strand
GGCAGGTCTACGGACACTGCGGTTTCTGGGGTGTCTGCATGGCCTACTGGCCGGAAGGGGATATCAGCGTCGCTGTTGCTTTGAACCAGGTTGCCGGCCTGGAGGAGGCGATGCCCAGAGTGCTGGACAAATTGTTGGCAGCCCTGGCTCCCTGACGACAGCGCGCCAGCCGCATTAGCAGATTGGTGTATGGTCTATTAGATTAGAATTGTCTAATTTATAATATTCGAATATAATATCGGCATTCGATTGTCAGGTTAAGAAGCGGCCGCATGGGTGACGCAGTCATACTCTCGCGTTTGCAGTTTGCTGCAAACATCAGTTTTCACATTCTGTTTCCGATGATCACGATAGCACTTGCGTGGGTGCTGTTATTCTTCAAGCTCCGCTTCAATGCCACCGGCGATGAGCGCTGGATGAATGCGTATCGACTGTGGGTGAAGGTGTTCGCTCTGACCTTCGCACTGGGTGTCGTCAGCGGCATCACGATGAGCTTTCAGTTTGGCACAAACTGGCCGGGCTTCATGAATACCGTCGGCAACATTGCGGGGCCTTTGCTGGCATACGAGGTGCTAACTGCATTCTTTCTTGAGGCGACTTTCCTCGGGATCATGCTGTTTGGATTCAATCGCGTCAGCAATGGTACCCATACGCTGGCGACGTTGCTGGTCGCGATTGGTACGAGCCTGTCGGCCTTTTGGATTCTGGCGCTTGTCTCGTGGATGCATACACCTGCAGGATTTGAAATGCGTGATGGCGTCGCGCATGTGACGAGCTGGTTGGATGTGATCTTCAATCCGTCATTCGCTTATCGCATGGTGCATACGATGCTCGCGTCGTTCCTGACGGTAGCTTTCCTGGTTGCCGGTCTGTCGGCGTACCGGATTCGGCGCGGTGACAATACGCCGGCCGCACGCACGGCGATGCGAGTCGGCGTCGTCATGGCGGCAATCCTGACGCCGGTACAAATCTTTGTGGGCGACCTGCATGGCTTGAATACGCTGGAGCACCAGCCGGCGAAGGTGGCGGCGATGGAAGCGCTTTGGGAAACCCGGGAACGTGCGCCACTGGTACTCATTGGGCTGCCCGATGTCGAAACGCGGACGAATCGTTTTGCGGTGGAGATTCCCGGCATGGCGTCGCTGATCCTGACGCACGAGTTTGACGGAGAGGTCAGGGGCATCAACGAGTTCGAAGGCGAACATCCTCCGGTTGCTGCCGTGTTCTGGGCTTTCCGAATCATGGTCGGGATCGGCACACTGATGTTGCTGGTGTCCTGGGCGACGGCGTGGTTGCTACGTCGGCGAAAGGCATTGCCAACACTCGTTTTGCGGACGCTGGTGCTCATGACGTTTTCCGGCTGGATCGGCGTTCTCAGCGGCTGGTACACGACGGAAATTGGCCGTCAGCCGTACCTGGTTGCGGGGGTACTACGTACCGCCGATGCGGTTACGAGGGTGCCACCCGCCAACATCGGATTGACGCTCGTGCTGTACCTCGCGTTATACGTCGTCCTGATCACGGCGTATGTCTCGGTTGTCTTTTACCTCGCAAGGCAGGCCCGGTTGGCCGAAGCGAAGTCGGCACAACCGACAGCGCATGGTCCGCGCCTCCCGAAAGACGCATCAATTCCGGAGCCCGGTCGTGCCTGAGCCTTTCCCTGACCTGACGACGCCAGCCGGCTGGTTGCCACTGGCCTTCATGCTCGTGATGGGCCTGGCCATCCTGGCCTACGTCATACTCGATGGCTTCGACCTCGGCGTCGGTCTCTTGCTGCAGTTCGGTACCGACGAGCAGAAAGACACAATGATTGCGTCTATAGGTCCTTTCTGGGATGCCAATGAAACCTGGTTGGTGCTGGGTGTTGGCATCCTGCTGGTCGCGTTCCCGTATGCGCATGGCATTATCCTCGGCGCCCTGTACCTGCCCGTTGCTTTAATGCTGATCGGCCTGACGATGCGAGGAGTTGCGTTCGATTTTCGCGTCAAGGCGAAAGCGGAGCACAAGGCTGCCTGGAACATGACGTTCTTTGTCGGTTCATTGATTGCATCACTGACCCAGGGTTACATGCTCGGCCGCCTGGTAACCGGTTTCGTCGACAACAGCTTCAGTTTCCTGTTCGCCAGCCTGATTGCGTTGGGCATGGCGGCCGGCTATGCATTGCTCGGAGCGACCTGGCTTATCATCAAAACGTCAGACGAGTTGCAGTTACGTGCCGTGGCGTGGGCGAAACGGTCCGTCGTACTACTTGCCATCGGAATCGGTGCGGTTTCGCTGGCAACGCCCATTGTGAGCGAACGAGTTTTTGACAAGTGGTTCAGCCTCGAAAACCTGATTGTGTTGTGGCCAATTCCGGCGATGACTCTGGTTACATTTTTCATCGCCTATCGGTCGCTCGTTCGTCTGCCTGTCCGTCTCCAGCAGGGCAATCAATACGGTGACTGGGTCCCATTCGCCAGTACCGTCGGCATCTTCATGCTGGCATTCCACGGGCTTGCGTACAGCCTGTTTCCGTACCTGGTAATGGATGAGATGACGATTTGGGAAGCTGCCGCTGCACCGAAGTCGCTCATGTTCATTTTTGTCGGCGCGGTGATCGTTCTGCCGGTTATCGTCGGTTATTCAATATTTGCCTACCGTGTTTTCCGGGGAAAAGCGACGGATCTGCGCTACGACTGAGGCGCGTGTGCGATCATGCACGCTTCTCCGTCCAGGCCCGATCCAATGACCGACACCGCGCTGCAAGTACTCCAGGACGTCTTCGGCTATGAAGACTTTCGCGGCGACCAGGCGGCGATCATCGACGCGGTCATGGCGGGCCGCGATGCCCTGGTACTGATGCCGACCGGCGGGGGCAAGTCGCTCTGCTACCAGGTGCCA
>JAUHZT010000223.1 GCA_030425905.1 Gammaproteobacteria bacterium | reverse complement strand
CCGTACCGTCGCCCAGCGTGGAATTAATCTGTGCAGCAAGACGCGTCGAAGTGGTGAAATCAGGCGTATGCAAATTCAGCACTATCGACTCGCGGGTCAAAAACTCATTGCTCACCTTGCGTTCGATTATCGCTCCGTTCGGGATGCGCCCGGCACTCGGAATGTTCACCGTGATGCTGGAACCATCCGAACCTGATGCGCCAAATCCGCCAACGACCAGATTGCCCTGGGCAACGGCATACACATTGCCATCCGCACCGCGCAGCGGCGCCATCAGCAGACTGCCGCCGCGTAAACTCTTGGCGTTACCGATGGAGGCGACCGTTACATCGAGTTTTTGCCCGGGCTTTGCGAATGCCGGAAGCTGCGCCTGAACCGTTACGGCTGCTACGTTCTTGAGCTGCAGGCTGGTGCCTGGCGGAATCGTAACGCCGAACTGGGTCAGCATGTTGATAACGCTTTGCACGGTAAACGGCGTCTGGGTTGTCTGGTCGCCCGTGCCGTTTAGGCCGACAACAAGACCATAGCCAACCAACTGGTTGTCGCGCACGCCTTCAACACTGGCCAGGTCTTTGACACGCTCAGCTTCTGCGGGCAATGCCACAAGAATCGCTGCTGCGAACAGGATGGTACTGAATGTCGCTATTCTTGCTTTCATCGGACGATTCCTTGGCGTACTACAAAAAGAGGATTGAGTTGAAGAAACGACTGAGCAGGCCCATGCGATTTGCATCGGCGAGGGCGCCCTTGGCGCTGTAGTCTATTTGGGCATTGGCGATGCGGGTCGACAACACCGTGTTGTCGGTGCCGATATCGTTCGCACGAATTACCCCTGTCACGCGAATAAACTCGCGTCCCTGGTTAATCGTCAGCCACTTCTCACCTTGAATAACGAGATTGCCGTTGGGCAGACGCTTGATTACGGTGACCGTAATATCGCCACTCAGGCTGTTACTCTGACTACTGGCGCCGCCGCCATCGAAGCTTGTATCGCCGCCAAGGCTGCCACCGAGCAACGGTACACCGCCCTTGGTAACTGCCCGCCCCAGCACTTCAGGGTTGGTCATCGACGCAGAGCCGGACTTCGAGGTCTGGGTTTGCGAATTCTTGCTGGCGTTGGTTTCTTCAACCAGTCGCACCGTCAGGATGTCACCCACACGACCTGCCTTGAGGTCTTCAAACAACCGCACTTCCGTCCCGGCGCGGTATATGGCGCCATCGGTCGGCGGCATATAGTAGTTCTCCGGCGTCGGCGTGTGATTGAACGCGTTTTCAACTTCGCCATGACTGGCACAACCAGCCGACACGAGCGGTAGAGATAGCGCCAGCAGGCGGATCATTTTATTCATTGGCTTGCTCATCAGAGGTTGTTGTTGACGTACTGCATCATCTGGTCATTGGTTGAAATGGCCTTGGAGTTCATTTCATAGGCTCGTTGTGTCTCGATCATGTTCACGAGCTCGGAAACGACGTTGACGTTAGAACCTTCGAGTGCGCCCTGCACCAGCGAACCCAGGCCGTTCAGACCGGGTGTGCCGCCCTGCGCAGTGCCACTGGCGGCGGTTTCTATATAGAGATTCTCGCCAACCGCCTGGAGGCCGACCGGATTAATAAAGTCGACCGTTTCCAACGTACCTACCTGGGTCGGTGCCGCCTGACCTGCTAGCTGCACGGAGACTGTTCCGTCCGATCCGATAGTGACGCTTTGCGCCGCATCGGGAATAGTGATACCCGGCTGCACAACGTAGCCACTCGCGGTTACGAGTTCACCCTGATCATTGACCTGAAAGGTTCCATCTCGTGTATAGGCAAGATCGCCGTCGGGCTTGAGAATCTGGAAGAAGCCCCGGCCGCTGATCGCGACGTCCATTGCGTTGCCCGTTTGTAGCATGCTGCCCTGTGTGTGCAGCTTTTCGGTCGCTACGACGCGAACGCCGGTACCCAGGCTCAGGCCCGAAGGTAGCAGCGTGTCCTGCGAACTCTGTCCGCCAGACTGCCGTACGTTCTGGTACAGGAGATCTTCGAAAACTGCCCGGCCCTGCTTGAAGCCCGTGGTATTGACGTTGGCCAGGTTGTTCGACACCACAGCCATGCGTGTTTGCTGAGCGTCGAGCCCGGTTTTGGCTATCCAGAGTGCTTGATTCATATCTGCTTACCTCGTGCCGCTAGCTCATGCGCATTAGTTGCGCTGCCGCGTCGGCATTTTCCTCAGATGACTTGATTACGTTGACTTGCATTTCATACTGCCGCGCCAGTTCGATCATGTTGACCAGGGTCTGGGCGATATTGACGTTGCTCTTTTCCAGCGCGCCGGACTGCACACGCACACTTCCATCGGCAACGGCAGGGACGTCGTCGCGTGGATACAGCAAACCGTCGCCACGCTTTTCGAGTTGTGAAATTTCCGGACGTACCAGCTTGATACGATCGACAACCGCCAACGTTTCCGGACCTTGTCCGATTGGCTGCACCGATATCGTTCCGTCAGAACCAATTAGCAGGCTGCCGTTTGGCGGAATAGCGACCGGACCGCCCTCACCCATCACCAGGTGGCCGCTGCCATTCTCAAGCAAACCACCAGACCCCACCCGAAGATCGCCGGCACGGGTATAGGCTTCCTCGCCCGTTGCGGACTGGACGGCAATAAAGCCGTCCCCCTGCACCGCAATATCGAGACTGCGACCCGTGTTCTCTATAGCACCTTGCGCAAAGTCCGTTCCGTAGGAGTCGACAACCGCATTCACTCGCGAATCCACGCCGGGTCCAACGACGGGAATCGAGCTGAACGCGTGCAGCTAGTAAAATGAACAAACCTGAAATCAGCAGCAGGCTAAGGCTTTCTTTAAATTCGACAATATGTTTCAGGGTCACTCCTGAATTTGCGACAATAA
>JAUHZT010000084.1 GCA_030425905.1 Gammaproteobacteria bacterium | reverse complement strand
GAGCAAACGGCCAATATTAGCGTCGAGATCGTCGATCATCGCGGCGTAGATTTCCATTACGCGAGCTTCTCGCGCTCGTTCAGTCTGGCTCAGGCCGGACCAGGCCGGCTCAGTTCCCGTGCCCGCAAAACTGCTGATGTCGTGACCAACCAAATTTAATTCCTGCGCTCTGGACAGTCGTTGCTGATGGAGTACATCGTAGCCTTCGTCGTAACGGCCTTTGTATTTTTCCATCGATGCAGCAGGTGCCTGTAACGGAAAGTGCGGGGCTGTATACGCCAGGTACGCAAAAAACGGTCGCTTGTCACTGCGGTCCTGCTCAAGATACTCGATAAGTTTGTCGGTATAGAAAGGCGTTGAATAGAAGTCATCCGGCAGCGTTTTGACGGGTTCATCATTCTCGACATACAGCACTTTTTCGGGACCCGACAGGGACATCATGTTTGCGAAATGACTGGCGCCCGAGTCGTGCAATGCAAAATACTGATCAAATGCACGCGACCCGGGGTCTGCGCCGTCAGACTCCCCGAGGTGCCATTTGCCCGCAAAATAGTTCCGGTAGCCGGCGTCGCGAAGACGTTCCGGCAAGGTGACTGCGTCTCGTGCAAGCCGCCCTTCATAGCCAGGCTGGCCGCGCTGGTTGTCCGCAAGGCGGGAGACCAGGTTGCCGAGACCCACGCGGTGATGATCGACGCCGGTTAACAGCATTGCACGCGAAGGCGAGCACATAGGCGATGCATAAAACTGTGCAAATGAAACGCCATTTGCCGCAAGCGAGTCAATATTGGGCGTTTCTATTTCGCTGCCATAAGCGCCAATATCCGTGTAGCCAAGGTCGTCGGCAACGATCAGGAGAATATTAGGCTGGGCGTGTTCTGCCGGGGCCGGCGCTTTTGCTACGTCATTCGTACAGGCCACCAGGGGCGCGCAAGAGAGTAAGAAGACAACGCATTTGGTCTTTACATCCATCATGATTTATTTCTTTTCGATACCGTAGAAGGCGCCCAGTTCTGAAATGTCTGCATCGATACCCAGCGTGGTACATGCTTTCTTGTAGGTCAGGATTGCTTCGCAGGTGATGGGCATTGTGCCGCTCACTGCGCCGGCGGTGACCAATGCCGACTGGATATCTTTCAGCATGTTAGAAAGCGCGCCGATCGCCTTTTCCGGGTTGGCCCCGGCAATGGTCGGTCCAATGATCTGCAGTGGCAGGGAGTCTGCCCAGCCGCCGCGCAGTGCATCCGGTAAACGATCTGTACGGATTCCTGCTTCCTGTCCCAGTAACAGCGATTCGGAGATTGCCAGCAGATTGCTCGCGACAATAATCTGATTACATAGCTTGGTGACCTGACCGGTACCGGAACCGCCCATGTGTGTGGAGCGACTCGACAGAGCCTTAAACAAGGAATCTACACGACTGACAACGCCGTCTTCGCCGCCATACATAATAATAAGTGTGCCGTCGGTCGCACCTTTCACGCCTCCGGACACCGGCGCGTCTACCCAGTGCATGTTGCTTTGATCCACCAGGCGCTTGGCCATCGTGCGCGTCGCATCGGGGCTGATGCTCGAAAAGTCGACCAGTATCGAGTTGTCCCGTGCTGTGCTGGCAACGCCCGCGTCACCGAAAACAACCGCTTCCACGGCGGCCGTGTCGGTAACACACAAGCATACAATATCAGCCTGTTGTGCCACCGTGGCAGGCGAGTCAGCAATGCTTGCACCAGAGGCCACAAGCGCCGCCGATTTTTCCGCGGACCGGTTCCAGATCGTAACCGCAAAATCGGCTTGCAACAGGCGGCGCACCATCGGCGCACCCATCAGGCCCGTGCCTATAAACCCGACAGACTTTTTCGAAGGCATGCTTTGCCCTTATCAGTTTTTAGGTTTGTTGCAGGCCATCGCAATGACAAGCGCGCAGGCGATTGCTGCTGGCACAGCAGCTACCAGGAACATCTGTCCCTGATGCAGGCCGTAAGCGACGAGCGCTCCGCCTATCAGCGGGCCAACAAAAGATCCGACTCGTCCAAAACCCATGCTCCAGCCGATACCGGTGCTGCGCATATCCAGCGGGTAGTAATTGGCCGCGAGCGCCGTCACATTGAGCTGGCCGCCGAATACGAACAGGCCAATTACAAATACGATGGACAGCAGTACCGGGACGGAAGAGTCGATCATAAAGCCGAGCACGGCAATCGCAATAGCGCCAATGCCGAACGCCGTCGCAACGACCTTGAAGGGGCCCTGCTTGTCACTGAGTCGTCCAATAAACAGGCTGCCGATGATCCCGCCAAGGTTAAGTGCAACGACTCCCAGAATTGCTTTCTGGTGCGGCACGCCTGCGTCGACCAGTAGTAGCGGTGTCCAGTTAATCAGGAAGTAGCCGAGCAACAGCACGGTGAAAGTTAGTAGCCAGAGCAGTACGGTCCACGCTACCCGGCTGGGTGCAAACAGGTTTCGAACTGGTTTCGCAGCGTGCACGTCGTCCGTCGAGTAATCAATGGTCTTTGCCGTTGTGACGCCTGGCTCGATGCGTTCGAGAATGCGTCGGGCTTTCGCCTGCTTGTCGTCTCGGCGCAAGAGATAGCGCAGCGACTCTGGTACCCAGGCGAAAACAAACGGCAATAATGCCAGCGGCAGAATGCCACCCAGTATGAACACCATCTCCCAGCCCGCGGCTGGAATAATCTTTGAACTCGCGATGCCGCCAACGACAGCGCCGAACGGAAACCCGGTAAAGGTGGCTACGATGACCGTCGAGCGTACACGATGCGGCGCATATTCCGAGACCAGTGCGAGTATGTTCGGTATGGCGCCGCCCAGACCAAAGCCGGCGATCAGCCGGTACATAAATAAGGTGTCGACAGAGGTGGCAGTTGCGCACAGAAGCGACATCCCGCCGAACAACAGCGTACTGAAAATGATCAGCGGTTTACGGCCGAAGCGGTCAGCCAGTGAACTCAGCACAATGGCGCCGACCATGGTGCCGATCAGACCAGCGGCAAACAGGGGGCCAAACTGCTCGGGCGCGATCTCCCAGAGATGTCGCAGCGCCGGGGCAACGAAAGCGATCGATTGCGTATCAAATCCGTCCAGCGCAGCTATCAGGAAACAAATAACGATTGCTCGCAACTGGTAGCCGCTGAATTTGGACTCACCGAGTAATTGCGCTGGTGTAATCCCAGTTGTATTCGACATATATCCCCCTTTAATTAATTGTTTTGGGCCACGGCGAGCTGCGCTGAAAGCGCCTGCTCAGCCGTTCCCGGTGCCGCTGTACGTGCTGCAGATTGTTGGTCTTCTTTGTGCTGCAAGCGTCCTTGGTGGTTCACCTTTTGCAGTGGCCATCGCAAAACCTACAGCAAGCTTGCAGTCTACACCAGTTTTGACTATTGTAGACAAAATACTTGTCGACCATACGACAAGGTTTGCGTGTCTGTACTGGGGGGAAAAACATGATTCGTAATGCACGACTACTACCTGCTTTGAGTTTATTGGCCTTTTCGGCGCCAGGCGTTGCTCAGGAAGACAGTTCGGCAAGCTTTCTGGAAGAAATCGTCGTTTCAGCGCAGCGGCGCGAGCAAAGCCTGTATGACGTTCCGATTGCTATAACAGCACTGAGTGGAGAGTTTCTGGAGCGCCAGCAAGTTTTTACCGCTGAGCAACTCTCATTGTATACACCTAGCCTGCATATATTTGCCGAAGCGGTGAATTCGGAGTTCTACACGATTCGCGGTATCGGTCGTGCCAATGAAGACCTGGGTTCTGACTCAGGTGTAGCGATGTTTATCAACGACGTGTACGTCGCACGGCAGGGCGCGGCAAACCTTGTCTTGTTTGATGTCGAACGCGCAGAAATATTGCGCGGTCCGCAGGGCTCGCTTTGGGGTAAGAATGCAACCGGCGGTGCGATAAATATTGTGACACGCAAGCCAGGCAGCGAGCCTGGTGGCTACCTGGGTGTGGATATTGGTGATTATGGGACATTGAATTTGCGCGCCGCTGCGGATGCGCCCATCACAGACAAGCTTAATGGACGAATAGCGTTCGTTTCCCGTGAGCGCGACGGCATGTATACCAACCTTACGACCGGGCAAAGTGGCAATAACATCAATTCGCAGGCCTTTCGCGGGACTCTGTCCTACGAGGCTTCCGACGCAACGGAAGTCTTGCTGATTGCCGACTGGGCGCGTTCGGAGCAATTCGGCGTGCTCAAAAGCGTCATTGCCGATGTACCAGGCACACCTTATATATTGAAAGACTTCTTCACGGTTACATTTCCGATGCAAGAGTCTGATCTTCGCTCCTCGCGTAGCGGCATTCACGGTGCGCAGGGCGTTGACCAGTACGGCGTGAACCTGTCGATAACTCACCAGATGGAATCAATGGATTTCATTTCGATCAGTGGTTACCGCACAGAAGAAAGTCACCATTCGGAGGACAATGATCGGGCAGCAGAGCGCTCAGGCGATCTCTGGTCAACGCAAGACAGTTCATCTTTCAGCCAGGAGTTTCGACTGATGTCGAATTCCGGTGATGCATTGACCTGGACGGCCGGTCTCTACTGGTTCCATGAGAACGGGGACCGGGATCAAAGCCGATACTCGGACTTCTTCGGGCCGGGCGGCCTGGTAGGCCCGGGTTCGCCCGAAGTGCAGGACTCAACGACAACGTTCCTGCAAAAAATCGTGACCGACAGCTATGCGCTATTCGGGCAGATTGACTACCAGTTCAATGATCGCTGGAGTGCAACCCTCGGTGGACGGTACACCGAGGAAACCAAAGATTATGACATTGACGCGTTTGCGGTCGCCAATCAGCCGGGAGGGAGTGATTACTCGCTTTTTATTCCTGACGGCGCCTACACGGCAAGCGACAAGAAGACCTGGTCGCAGTTCACGCCGAAGGTGTCTGTCCAGTTCGCGTTATCAGAAGACGTAAACACGTACGTCAGTTACGCCGAAGGCTTCAAGAGTGGCGGCTACAATGGCAGTCCGGACAACGCGGCCGGCGTTGTACCGTTCGAGCCTGAGCAGGCTGAGTCAGTCGAGATTGGATTGAAGGGGCAATTCTTCGACAACACGATGTCAGCAAACCTTGCCTATTTCATGACCGATTTTACTGACATGCAGTTGCAGGGTTTCGACCCGGTAACCGGTAGCCCGATAACGAACAATGCTGCAGCCTCAGAAATTTCCGGCGTGGAGATTGAGATTTCCGGTGTCATTGGTGAAGGCTTTCGCTACAGCTTTGGCGGATCGTGGCTTGATCACAAGTTCACCCGCTATGCGATTGAAGTCTTTGACCCGACGATTCAGGGTGGTCCGCCATTCCGCCTCGTTGATAAGAGCGGCGATCGGATCGGCCTCATTCCGGAGTATAACTACCACGTTGGCCTGGGTTATGAATGGCAACTCTCCGGGAGCGGCAGCCTGTCACTGAGCGCAGATTTTTCAGGTACTGACGAGACAATTACGGTATTCAATACGCTCTGGTCGAACGCCTATGATGTCCTCGATATGCGCCTTGCCTGGGACTCTGGTGAAAACTGGAACGCAGCGTTATGGGTGCGCAACCTGACGGATGAGGATTACTACCGTGGTGGTGGCCCGGTACCGGATGTTAACGACACGATTTCACGCGTTGGTCTGCTGGCAGACCCTCAGATAATCGGCGTTAGCGTCGGCTGGAACTTCGGCCAATAGGCCGAAGTGACATCCAAGGCTGGTCTCCAGGTGTATTCGTGCGAGGAGCGTTGTTACTCGCTTTGAAGAATGCGCAAGCGGATCTTTTCTGCCGTAGCGCCGAGATGAGCACGCAGTGCCTTCTCGGCCTTCTTGGCATTTCTGTCAAGAAGTGCGCTAACAAAACCGTCGTGTTCCGCGAGTGATTCCGCGGTGATTGCTTCAAGTGCCCCGGAAAGGTTTTGCAGCCGTGTGATGTGTTGCTGGACATTCGCATGTGCAGCAACCATCGCCGCATTGCCGCTGGCACGGACGATCTCACTGTGAACGGCGTTGTTATAGCGGTAGTAGTTTTCTACATCGTTCTTCTCGGTGCACTGGCGCATTTTTTCGTGCAGCGCTGCGATCTTTTCCAGTGTTTCATCGTCCGCACGTTCGCAGGCGAGCACAATGGACATAGATTCGAGGGCGATGATGACCTCAATGTTTTCCAGCGCGTCGGTCATTGTGGGTCGAGTTACGACAGCGCCGCGGCCAGGCAGCAATTCAAGCAGACCTTCTTTGACCAATATCTGGAACGTTTCGCGCAGAGGGGATCGGGACACGCCGTAACGTTCACAGAGAATTCGCTCCTGCAGGCGAGCGCCCGGGTCCCAGAAGCCCTCAACGATTTCGTTTCTCAGTCTGGTCGCTATCTCTTCCTGCAAAGAAGAGCGGGGGATCAGGCTGGCTGATTCGCGTACCGACGCAGCAGACTTTTTAGCAGTTTTCGGCATGGTCTCTTTCTTTAGGTATTTGAAGATAACTTTCTGATTTATCTTGACTATTGTCTACAATTCCGGCGTTCACGGCAAGCGCGCAGGTGATTTGCAGGGCACAAAGCCCACAGATTTCCGGGGTTTTTGCGGTACCGTAACGCTATTCAGTTTATTGTATATTGCATGCAATTTTGATATCTTGCTCGCCTGCTCGAAACCAACAACAAGCGGTTCAGGAAAACTATGAGTGTTGATGCAAAAACCCGGTTGATGCTGGAAGACCTGATGACTGAATTTGCCTGGCGCGTGGATAACGGCCAGGCAGATCGGGTACATGAGTTGTTTACGGAAAAGGGACGAATCAAGGCACCGGGGCTTGAGCTTGATGGGCGCGAGGAAATAGCCCGGGTTTTCGGCGAACGGGCGCAGTCGTCGGGTCGTGTATCCCGGCACCTGTGGAGCAACCCTCGTTTTGAATTAATCGACGAAAGTTCCGTGCGCGTTACCACCGTCGTTCAGACATTTTTCTTTACCCTCGAAGCCGGAGATCAGGCACCGGCTGCAAATAACAACTTCATCGTGGGCGATTCAATTGATGTTATGCGGCGCGAAGACGATGGTTGCTGGCGATTTGAGTCCCGGCAACTGCAAGTGTGTTTTGCACCGCAGCCCTGAGCGAAGAGAACCAGGAATAAACTATGAGACTTGTAAGCTTTGTACATGCTGGTCGTCTTGCGATCGGTGTACTGAATGATGAGTACGTCATCGACCTCTCTCGACACGAGCCGCGCTTGCCGCGCACGATGCGTGGACTTCTTGAAGCCGGGCAAGAAGCGCTGGAACAGGTTGCCGCTCTGCTTGCGGCAGGTCATAAGGATATCCCGCTGGCGGATGTTCGGCTGGAAGCGCCCGTGCTCAATCCGCGCAAGTTTCTTGGTATTGGCGGCAATACATTCTCGCACCTGGCAGAGGTAAAAGAAGCCGGCATTCCAATCAAGCATTCACCGCACCAGACCTGGTTTAACAAACAGGTCAGTTGCATCAACGGACCTTACGGCGATATCCATTTGCCCAAAATATCAGGCGAGCTTGATTACGAGGGTGAGTTGGCGGTTGTTATCGGTCAGCGCTGCCGGCACGTGCCGGAAAGCAAGGCCTACAATGTGATTGCAGGGTACATGGTCTCTAACGATGTCAGCGTTCGGGACTGGCAATTGCGCTCGCCCACCTCGACGCTGGGTAAATCCTTCGATACCCACGGCCCTACGGGGCCATGGATAACAACCCGGGATGAAGTGCCGGACCCGCATAATCTTTTCCTTAAAACGTGGGTGAACGGGGACTTGCGCATGGACGGACGTTCAGATGAGTTTCTGCACCGAATCGACGCAATGATCGCTGAGCTTTCCAGCGTATTTACCCTGGAGCCCGGCGATATTCTGGCGACGGGTTCACCGGCAGGCGTCGGCGCGCTGATGACTCCGCCTGCCTTTCTGAAAGCCGGTGACGTAGTCCGTGTTGAAGTGGAAGGGCTCGGGTCAATCGAAAATCGGGTGATTGATGAACCGGCCGGCTTTACTTACGAACCGCTAATCAAAGACGGCGTGTGAGTAGCGGCATGCGAGCGGTTTGTATTGAGGAGTATGGCGCGGCCCGTGATGTACTGTTGTACAAGAACGATGTGCCGATACCGGCGATTAGTGACGATCAGGTTCTGCTGGAGCTGCATGCCTCGGCGATCAACCCGGTCGATTGTGCTGCGCGCTCGGGTTATGGACAGAAAATCTTCGCAACGATGTGGGGTGAGCTGCCACTTATTCTGGGGCGTGATGCATCGGGTGTGGTGGCGAAAGTCGGTAAAAACGTGCGTAAGTTCAAACCCGGTGACGAGGTTTTTGCGGCAGCGCATATTGGCTGCAATGCGGAATACGTGGCCGTCGATGCCGCACATGTTGCCCTTAAGCCGCGCAACCTGAGCCATGTTGAGGCCGCATCCCTGCCGTTTGTGGCACTAACAACCTGGACGGCGTTGGTTGACAACGCTGGCTTGAATGCCAGCAACACGGCAGGCAAAAAAATCATCATTCCACGCGCTGCGGGCGGCGTAGGTAGCTTCGCCGTGCAGCTAATGAAAGCCTGGGGCGGTTACGTCGTCGGACTTTGCAGCGAACGAAACAACGAACTCGTGCAATCACTGGGGGCCGATGAAGTTATCGACTACACGAAGACCGATTTTTCGACAGTGCTGAAAGACTTTGATTGCGCGTTTGATACGGTGGGCAGAAGTAGCGACTTCAGTACACCGGATTCGCATAGTGCAATCGGAAAGTCTGGTGATAACTTCGATGAGAAGTTAATGTCTGTCCTGAAGCGTGATGCGGATGCAGTGTACGTAACAGTGTGTTCCCCGAAAATGGTTCTGGCTGATCGATACGGACTGGAAGCCGGGGCCGTTAAAGCGAGGCAAGTCTTTGCGCAACGGCAGGCTGTGCAGGAAAAACTGGGCAGACGATATTACTGGTCATTTTGTAACCCCAGCGGAGACGCCCTGGGACAAATAAGCCATTTGCTGGAGCAGGAAAAAATAAAGCCATTGGTTGACAGGGTATATCCGCTCGAAGACCTGGTGGCCGCCCATGAATACTGCGAGACGAAGCAAGCACAGGGAAAAATTGTGATCGAAATTCGAAAGTCTACAAAGACGTAATTGCTGAGGTGAAATGACGTGGAAAAATTCAACGCAAGACTGGCTACGCCCGCGCGACAGAGGGGCAAGCTGGCACCCATCCAGATGTCACATATCGTTATCAGCACGCACCCCGATAATTATGAAACGATGGTGAACTGGTACCTGACCTATTTTGAAGCTGAGATCGCTTACGCCAATGACGATGTCGCATTTATTGGATTCGACGAGGAACATCATCGGATCGCCATTGCTGCGGTACCGGATCTTGTGAAACCACCGGCCAACAGTTGGGGAGTAAATCATTTCGCTTTTTCCTATGCCGATCTTGACGAACTTTTATCAACCTACGTGAGGCTCAAAGGCGAGGGGATCGAACCTTACTGGCCCATCCTGCATGGGCCCACGACGTCGCTTTACTACAAAGACCCGGATGGCAATCGTGTGGAGATCATGTGCGATAACCTTGAAGGTCAGGAGCTGCTCGATTTCTTTACCTCAGGCGCATTCGACGAGAATTTTATGGGCATCATTTTTGATCCCGACGACTGGGTAGAACAGCGGAAAAAAGGCGTATCGGCAGAGGAGCTTACGAGCCGCGACAAGTTGCCGGAAGGAATGACCGCATGGGATATGTTCCGGGAGTAGAACTTGAGCGCGATAGGGAGACCCAGACTCAGCCACGTTGGAATCTATGTTCATGATCTGCAACGTATGCGCGAGTTTTATTGCGGCGTATTCGGCTTTGTCGTGAGCGATGAAGGCTACGGCTCGGCGATGCCGGTAAGGCTGCTTTTCCTGACGGCGGATCCCGAGATGCATCATCAGCTGGTTCTGGCGGCAGGTCGTCCGGGCGATGCCACGTTTTCGACTGTTAATCAGCTATCTTTTACGGTTGCGGACCTCGATGCACTCCGTAGCATGCAGCAACGCATGATTGATCACGGGGCGTCCGATATACGCGGTATCAACCACGGCAATGCGTGGTCAATCTATGTGAAAGACCCGGAGAAGAACACTATTGAGGTATACCTCGATACCCCTTTTTATGTGCCCCAGCCACACTTCGATTCTCTGGATCTTTCTTTGTCGGACGACGAGATACTCGAGCAGACGAGAAAGGTTTGCGAACTGGATGCAGGCTTTATGCTGCGCGAGGACTGGCAACAGGGTATCGCGCAACAACTGGAGAAGTCGTTTTGAAGCCGGAGATTCGCAAGACAATCCTGACGGTCGAGGAAATTGGCCATGAAGGCGGCCCGGTGGTTGAGCAGCCCCTCTTTGTTGGCGTAATAGCAGCAGTAGTGAAGAACCCCTTTGCGGGACGCTTTGCAGAGGACCTGACTGAGTTTATGCAGGCGCTCAAGCCGCTCGGCCGTGAACTGGCCGAAAAACTAGCCGCAGCACTGGGCGGCGCATCGAAAATTGAGGCTTATGGCAAAGGGGCGATTGTCGGTGAGGCGGGCGAGATCGAGCATGGTGCGATCTGGCATGAACCCGGTGGATGGGGTATGCGTGAGGCGCTCGGGGGCACGCTTGCGATCGTTCCGGCCAATAAGGTTGTTGGCGCAATCGGTACTCGACTTATGGTACCACTGGGGCATATCAACGCCGCATACGTAAGAAGTCATTTTGCCAGCGCAGAGATCGGTATCTATGATGCCCCGCGCAGTCATGAAATTCTGTACGGTCTGGTCATGGCAACTGGCGGCCGAATTCATCATAGAATTGGTGGACTTGCGGCAGGCGATATTCAGGGCGAGGACGGCTTGCGCTGAGTGCGCGGCTCTCTAGTCCAATTTTCGATTTTTCTTAAGGAGTAAGTTAATGAGACTGGTTTCCTATGAGTCGGGGGGCACGGCTTCCTACGGTGCAGTGAAAGACGGCGGCGTGGTCGATCTTGCAAGAAGAATGGGCCCCGACTATCCGGATCTCGCATCGATACTGGAAACGCAGTTGGGTAGAGCGCGGGAAGAAGTAGAGTCAGCGGCACCCGATGTTGCGCTCGACAAGATAAAGTTTCTGCCGGTCATTCCGAATCCGTCCAAAATCCTGCTGGCTGCGGTAAATTATGCGGACCATCTTAAAGAAGCGAATCGCGATCATACCGAGAACCCCGTCTTGTTTATTCGTCTCGCTGCATCACAAACAGGTCATCTGCAAGCGATCATTCGCCCAAGCGTGTCGGAGAGGCTCGACTACGAAGGTGAGCTTGCGGTGGTGATAGGAAAGCCCGGACGCCATATTTCCCAGGATGCAGCGATGTCGCATGTCGCCGGTTATTCCTGTTACAACGATGGCAGCGTGCGGGACTGGCAGCGTCACACCAGTCAATTTACGGCTGGCAAGAACTTTGCGTCGACGGGTGCATTCGGTCCCTGGCTCGTAACGGCGGATGAAATCAAGGACCCGTTCAACCTGGACCTGGTCACACGCATTAATGGTACGGAACTGCAGCGGACCAATACCTCCCTGCTGATCCACTCTATACAAAAGCTCATTTCTTACATTTCTGACTTCACACCGCTGGTACCGGGCGATGTCATCGTGACAGGGACCTGTGGCGGTGTGGGGTTCGTGCGCAAGCCGCCGATTTTCCTGAAGCCTGGCGACACCGTTGAGGTAGAAATATCCGAAGTAGGCACACTTGTGAATTCGGTCGCCGACGAAGGTTAATGAGTTGCGCACGCCTGTTTCGTTTGCGTACTGGCGGTTGCTGAGATGGCTGACGTACAGCTTATTGTTGTCGGTGCAGGCGTCATTGGTCTTGCTGTCGCGCGCGAAGCGGCGGCACGCGGGATCGAGACCATGGTGCTCGAGGCGGCAGGCGTTATCGGCAGTGAGACGTCTTCGCGTAACAGTGAAGTCATTCATGCCGGCATCTACTATCCGCCAGGCAGTCTGAAAGCACGGCACTGCGTCGCTGGACGCAAGTTGCTCTACAAGTACGCTGAAGAACGGGACCTGCCTTTTCGACGCTGTGGAAAGCTGATCGTCGCTAACAGTGAACAAGAGGACGGTGTGCTGCGCAGGTTGCAGGCGCGTGCTGAGCAAAATGGTCTGCACGGTGCAGATGCGCTGCAATATCTTGATGCGCGGCAAGTTGCGGCGTTAGAACCGCAGGTGCGGGCGCAGTCAGGACTCTTTTCCCCGGCCACCGGTATTGTTGACAGTCATGCGCTGATGCTGATGCTGCAAGGAGACGCACAACATGACGGTGCACAGACTGTACTGCGTACGCATGTCGCCCGTCTCGTACCCGGTACGCCGCATTGCCTGGCGGGGACCAGCGATGGCGACGAATGGCAGTTGAGCGCTGATGCCGTGGTGGTCGCGGCCGGCCTGCATTCCACGCAATTGATGCAACAGGATGCTCAGTTGCAGGCGCTGGCGCCTGAGATTCGATATATCAAAGGCAATTACTTCGCTTTATCAGGCAAAAGTCCGTTTTGCCACCTGGTTTACCCCGTGCCTTCAGAGCAGGGCCTGGGCGTGCACGCAACCCTGGATATGGGCGGCTGCACACGCTTTGGCCCTGACACAGAAGCCGTCGATGCGATTGACTATCAAGTCAATGCGGCACGGCAGGCAGAATTTGAAGCGTCGATTCGGCGCTACTGGCCGGGCCTTCCTGACGATCGGCTAATGCCTGCCTACGCTGGCATTCGGCCCAAGTTATACGCCGGCGGAAGTGAGCAGGATTTTCTGATCCAGGGGCCGCAGGAGTTCGGCGTTGACGGACTCGTCTTTCTGCACGGGATCGAAAGCCCTGGCCTGACAGCGTCAATGTCACTTGCTGGTGCGGTATGTGATCGCCTGTCTTTCTAGCGCGGGCGGAAGGAGTAAATGCGGATGTCGACAGTAGGTTTTTTAGGGCTTGGACGTATGGGTCGGGTCATGGCGCCACGCTTGCTTGAAGCTGGTTTTGAAGTAGCAGTTTGGAACAGATCCGCACCAGCGGCTGACACTTTGCGCCGTGCAGGGGCCACGGTCGTCGATAACCCTGATGACATCTGGAAGCACACGGACGTCGCGATAACAATGTTGCGCGATTTCTCCGCAACACAGTCGTTGTTTGAGATGCCACGCGGTCTGCTGAACGGACAGTGCGAAGGAATGCTGATATGCGACATGGCAACTCATGCGCCGGCGGATGCACTCACGCTTGGTGCCATGGCGGCAGAGCGAGGCGCACGTTACGTCGACGCTCCTGTTGGCGGCACCGTCGAACCGGCGCGTACGGGCAACCTGGTCGTATTCACGGGAGGCCGGCCCGAGGATACGTCGCGTCTAACGGACATCTTCTCACCGTTGGCGCGCCAGGTGTTCGACATGGGCCCGCTCGGCAATGGCGCCAGAATGAAGATGGTTATGAACCTCGTGCTTACCGTTTATTGGGAGGCTATTGCTGAAGGCCTGGCAATGGCGGAAGGCGGTGATATGGACCCGGGAACCGTCTTGGACGTGCTGGCGCAAAGTCCGGCTGCTCTGGCAATGCTGCCGAGTAAGCGGGACTTGCTGCTGGATCGCTCCGACGCGGTCGCTTTTGATATCAATGGCGTGCAGAAGGACATGCGGGCAGTCATGCGTACGATAGCCGAAGTAGGCCTGTCCGCGCCGGCGGCGTCCGGTACTCTGGATGCAGTCAGCGCCGCCGCCAGTTGCGACGACTTCGGCCGGCAAGACGTCGCCAAGCTGGCATCGTATCGCCGCGGACAACTGTTCGGTCGGGGACGGCGCGATGACGCCTGACATTGGCGCAGAAGCCGAGCCTATGCGCTTACCGGCGTCCGCAGAGGTACTCATCGTCGGCGCAGGTCCAACCGGACTCCTGGCGGCCAATCTGCTGGCGTTGTACGGCATTGACGTCGTTGTGGTCGAACGCAACAGTGGCCCGGTGGAGGAGCCACGCGCGATCATTCTCGACGATGAATTTTCCCGTGTGCTGGCCACGCTCGGCATCGAGCAGGCATTGCGCGAGCACAGTTTCGGGCCCGTGGGCGTGCACTACCTGTCGCCGCTGGGATTCGCGATTCTGAAGGTGGCGGGTTTTGTGACGCCAAACGGATTCGCGAACCGTACAACTATCTGGCAGCCGAAGCTTGAGGAAGTGCTGGCGGAAAATCTCACCGGTGAGCTCGGCGCTCGTCTGTTCTTTGCGCAGCAGCTTACTGGATTCAGTGAGACGCAGTCCGGAGTTTCGGCCGAAATTAG
>JAUHZT010000083.1 GCA_030425905.1 Gammaproteobacteria bacterium | reverse complement strand
TCGCCAGTACGGTCTGGTCCACCGGATCCCAGTTCACGACCGAGTTCTTGCGGTACACGAGCCCCTTCTTGAACATCCTCGTAAACAGCCACTGCTCCCAGCGGTAGTACTCCGGGCGACAGGTCGTGATCTCGCGGCTCCAGTCATAGGCGTAGCCCATGCGCTTGAGTTGCGCCCGCATGTCATCGATATTCTTGTAAGTCCACTTTGCCGGCGGAATCCCGCGCTGAATGGCGGCATTCTCGGCAGGCATGCCGAACGCATCCCAGCCCATTGGCTGCAAGACATGCTTGCCCTGCATCCGCTGGTAGCGGGCAATAACATCGCTGATGGTGAGAACGCGTACGTGCCCCATGTGCAACTTGCCGCTGGGGTACGGAAACATCGTCAGGCAGTAAAATTTTTCCTTGTCCGGATCTTCGCTGACTTCGAAACAACGGGACGTTTCCCACTGCTCGCGGGCTACTTTCTCGACGGACTCGGGATGGTACTCAGTAGACATAAAATTGGACTTGGGTTGCATGGGGCGGAAAACCCGCAAGCCTACAGCAACAGGCCACAAATGGCAGCAGGCAAGGGCCTGTTCAGCCAGGCATTCTGCCACCCAGCAGCGCGACCAGGCCCAGCGATAGCAGGATAAGCGGCCAATTCCCCATATCCACGAACGGCGTGCTGCCTGTGCGCGGCTGCACGACGCTGGTCAGGGTTTCCGGCTGAAACTGCCTGCCCGTATTTAGCAGCTCGCCGTCGTGATCGATAAAGGCGCTCACCCCGGTATTCGTTGCCCTGATGCCCGGCCGCCCGGTCTCGATCGAACGCATGCGGGCGATCTGTAAATGCTGGTGCGGCGCGATTGAATCGCCGAACCACGCATCGTTGCTGACATTGACCAGCACACCCGCCTCGGGCAGCGCATAAAGTTGCTCGGCATTGTAAGCGTCTTCATAACAAATCATCAGCGCCAGGCTGGTCCCGTCACGCGTTCTTAATAGCGGCTGCACGTCAGCGCCAGCCGCGAGATCACTGTGCGGCAAGCTCATCATTTTCATCCACTCGCGCACTTTCTCGGGTACCGGAAAATACTCGCCAAACGGTACGAGGTGGCGCTTGCGATACGACTGTTGCCGTTCGCCATCGAGCAACACAACACTGTTGTAAACACGACGGTCGCCCCTATTGTCGACGTCTTCAAGAATTCCAAAGAGGATCGATGTGTTTCCTTCCTGCGCAATGGACTGCAGCTGGGACACAAAGAGCTGCTCGCGACCCAACAGCGAGGGCACCGCAACTTCGGGCCATACAACCAGGTCGCTGTCATGCGCCGCCTGCGTGCCGCTCCGGTAGTAATCGAGCGTCGACTGACGGTTTTGCGGCAACCACTTCTGGTCCTGGGAAATGCCAGCTTGCAACACGGTCACACGCAAGCTGTCTCCGTCTTCCTCAGTCCACTCAATCTGCGTCAGCACGGCACCTGCCAGCCAGGGCAGGATCACGAGGCCGATCGCCATGACGCGCTGCTGCTGCCGGCACATGATGACGGCAATGACAGCGGCCGCCGACATCACTACCGCGAACGATACGCCGTAGACGCCCAGTACCGGTGCCCAGCCCGCGTATGCCGTATCGGCTTGCGCATAGCCTTGCGCGAGCCACGGAAAGCCTGAAGCAACCCAGCCGCGCAACCATTCGACCAACACCCACGCAGCCGGTGCCACGCCGATAAGACGCATGGGCTCGCCACGCGTCACGTAACTGATCAGGTAACCTGCGGCAAACAGCCAGAAGCCCATGATGATCGACATGCCGAGCATCAGGAACAGGGCGATCCAGGCAGGCGCCTGACCGAAGATCACCACCGATATGTAGATCCAGTAGGTACCCACGAGAAACAGCCCCAGCCCGTACCAGAATACGTTACCGGCCGCGTCGCGCGGCGCCAGCGTCACGCACATGAACAACAGTGGCAGGAGCAGAAGCGGTCCCAGCAGGGACAACGAAAACGGCGCAAAGGCGAGCGTGGTCAACGCACCGAACAGGAATGACAACAGCCGGCTAATGCGCGGGTGATCAGCCGGGAATGTCAGAAGCCTGGGGGTATACGCCATGCCGCTTAAGTGGTTTCGCGCTGAACCTGCAGGGATTCGATACGCCGTTTGTCGGCTTTCGTGACTGCAAACGTAAAACCGCCAAAACTGACAGACTCGTTACGACGGGGCAAGCGCCCCAGTTTGTGCAGGACCAACCCGCCTATGGTGTCGTACTCGGCGTCGTCGAGTTCGCACTCGAAGAATTCGTTGAAGTCTTCGATACGCGTCAGCGCGCGAACCGCGTAACTGGGTTTGCCGTCCCGGTCGCTGTCGGCACGAATAAATTCAGCTTCTTCCTGGTCGTGCTCGTCATCGATATCGCCGACAATTTCCTCGAGCACATCTTCGATAGTAAGAAGGCCAGCGACACCGCCATACTCATCGACCACAATGGCCATATGGTTATGGCTTGCACGAAACTCTTTAAGCAGCGCATTGAGTCGTTTGGATTCCGGGATCACCGACACGGGCCGTAGCAACTTCTGCAGCGGCAGATCTTTTGCATCGTCGCGGCCGAAGTAGCGCAGCAAGTCTTTCGCGAGCAGCACGCCGAGGACCTCGTCGCGGTCTTCACCGATCACGGGAAAGCGCGAGTGTCCTGACTCAACAATCACCTTGATAATGTCATCGAAGGACTGACCAACGTCGATCACCACCATTTGGGAACGGGGGATCATAACGTCGCGCACCTGCGTCTCTGCCACCTCAAGCACGCCGGACAGCATGCTCTTTTCCTCAGCATCGAGACCAGTGTCGGATTGTTTGATCAGGTCTTGGATTTCGTCGCGGCTCCAGGGCTCACCCTTGATGGCACGCAATATGCGCGCCACGACTCCGGTGTTGCCTGTGCCGCTGGTACTTGGCGGTTTGTCGTTCATCTAACCTGAAATGTCTGCCTGTCGCCGGCCCATAAGGGGCCCGCCGGGCGCTTAGTGTAGCACTCTGTATTCATTGGACTCTATAGGGATCGGCAATGTTGCCGCTTGCCAGCACCCGGACTTCCAGGGCCTCCATTTTGCGGGCGTCGGCCTCATCGAGGTGGTCGTAGCCCAGCAGGTGCAGGGTACCGTGCACCAGCATGTGGGCCCAATGGTCCTGCAGCGGCTTGCCCTGGTCGGCCGCTTCGGCTCGCAGTACCGGGGCGCAAATGACGATATCGCCCAGCAGCGTCTGCTCCTCGGCTGGCAGCCCGGCAACCTCGCCCGCCGGGAAGGACAGGACATTGGTTGGCTTGTCCTGTTGCCGGAAGTTTCGATTTAAATCCTGCATTTCCGCTGGATCGACAATCCGGACCGCCACCTCCGTTGCCGCAGCAGCGCCGGCCTCACTGACACTTAGCGCCTGCTCTACCCAGTGCTCGATCTGCTGCGCGTCAAGCGCCGGTTCCTCGGCGGACTCAAACTGGACGTCTACCGGCACGGCAACCGCCTTCAGGCTTTCTCGTCGCTGGCTTCGTAAGCCTCGACGATACGCTGCACCAGCGCATGGCGCACGACATCGCGCGGCTGAAAAAATGTGAACGCGATGCCGTCGACGTCGCTCAGCACCTTTGTCGCATGGCTAAGCCCCGACTGCTTGCCTGCCGGCAAGTCGATCTGCGTGATGTCACCGGTAACGACCGCCCGTGAGCCGAAACCAATGCGCGTCAGGAACATTTTCATCTGTTCGACACTGGTGTTTTGCGCTTCGTCGAGAATGACAAACGATTCGTTGAGCGAGCGGCCGCGCATGAATGCCAGCGGAGCCACTTCGATAATATTGCGTTCAATCAGCCGGGTAACCGTCTCTGCGCCGATCATGTCATACAGTGCGTCGTACATCGGGCGCAAATAAGGGTCTACCTTCTGCGACATGTCGCCAGGCAGAAAGCCCAAACGCTCGCCCGCTTCCACGGCCGGACGCACAAGAACAATCCTGCGGATCTGTTCGTTGTCCAGCGCTTCAACCGCTGCCGCCACCGCCAGGTAGGTCTTGCCCGTACCGGCAGGCCCAATACCAAACGCAAGATCGTGCTTGCGAATATTCCTGACGTACAGCGTTTGATTCTCACCGCGCGGCCGAATCATCTTTCGCCGTGTCTGGATAATGACTTCTTCGCCGTTGTTATCCGCGGCAGCACTCCCGCTAACGGCCTGGCCCTGGTTCATTACGGACTCCTGCAAGTGAATGTGCACACGCTCGGGATCGAGTCGTTCGTGCTCGGCGAGCTTGAATAGTGATTCGATAACGTCGCCGCCTGCCGCGGCGTCGTTCGGCGCACCGGTTACGCGAAAGCGATTGCCACGGCTCGCAATCTCTACATCAAGACGGCGCTCTATTTGTCGGAGATGTTCGTCGAACTGACCGCAAAGATTGGCGAGGCGGTCATTATCGGCGGGTTCGAGAACGATTTCCCGTGAGGTTTGTGAGCTGTTCAATATAGTGAAAGACTACGCCGCAACCTGGTTGCCTGCAAGACGACCGCGCAGGGAATTGGGCAGAGCCTCGGTGATCTCCACGTCCACGAATTGCCCTATCAGGCTCGCATCGCCGTCGAAATTCACCCAGCGCATATTCTCGGTTCGTCCGCATACCTGTCGCGAACTTTTCTTCGAGAACTTCTCAACGAGAATGCGTTGCGTTGTACCGACCATTGCGCGGCTGATTTCCATCGCCTGCTGGCTAACGCGTGCCTGCAGTAGCGCAAGCCGCTCTTTCTTCACGGCCATGGGCGTATCGTCCGCAAGATTCGCTGCCGGCGTACCCGGCCGCGCGCTGTAGATGAATGAAAACGACTGGTCGAATCCGACCTCGGCAATCAGGTTCATGAGCGCTTCGAAATCGGCATCCGTCTCACCCGGGAAGCCGACGATAAAGTCGGACGACAATGACAAGTCAGGCCTGGCAGCACGTAGCTTGCGAATCTTGCTTTTGTATTCAAGCGCTGTGTGCCCGCGTTTCATGGCAGCAAGAATTCTGTCGGAGCCATGTTGCACCGGCAGGTGCAGATAGTTCGCGAGCTCCGGTACTTCGGCATAGGCCTGGATCAGGCTATCGGTAAATTCAACCGGATGCGAAGTGGTGAAACGAATACGATCAATGCCGTCGACGGCCGCGACGTAATAGATCAGTGTCGCGAGATCGGCGACCCCGCCATCGTGCATCGGCCCGCGAAATGCATTCACGTTCTGGCCCAGCAGATTAATCTCGCGCACACCCTGCTCGGCAAGCTGCACAACCTCCGAGACAACATCGTCCAGCGGGCGGCTGATTTCTTCGCCACGCGTATAGGGCACCACGCAGAAGCTGCAATATTTGCTGCAGCCCTCCATGCAGGAAACAAATGCAGTCGGGCCTTCGGCACGCGGCTCGGGCAGGCAGTCAAATTTCTCGATCTGCGGAAACGAGATATCAACCACAGAGGCACGCTTGTCACGCGCGCTGTCGATGAGCTCAGGCAAACGATGCAATGTCTGCGGACCGAACACCACATCGACGTACGGCGCGCGATCAGTGATTGCCGCGCCTTCCTGGCTGGCAACACAGCCGCCCACGCCGATCATCACGCCCTCTTTCGCGTCCTTGAATTGCCGCCAGCGGCCCAGCTCCGAGAACACCTTTTCCTGCGCTTTCTCACGGATCGAGCAGGTATTCACGAGCAACAGGTCGGCCTCGCCGACCTCATCGGTCAGTTGGTAGCCATGCGACTCACGCAGTACGTCGGCCATCTTCTCCGAGTCGTACTCGTTCATCTGGCAGCCCATGGTCTTAATGTAGAGTTTTTTGCTCACAGCGCCGGAAATTGTCGCATATTCTAAGGGTCGGGCGCGCGATGCTACCGCAGGCAACGGCGGGCGTCACCCCGGGCAGCAGAGAAGTGCCGCCCGGAGCCTGCCTGCAACAGGCGTTACTAGAACGGGATATCGTCGTCGAAGTCGTCCGCCGGCGGTGGGCTGCGGTCGTTGCCGCCCTGGTTGCTCTGGCCGCCCTGACTGCCACCTGAAGAACCTCGTGAACTGCCGCCGCCCTCAAAGGAGCCGCCACCTGCGCCACCGCGACCACCGAGCATTTGCATCTCGTCCGCGATGATTTCAGTGGTGTAGCGATCATTGCCGTCCTTGTCCTGCCATTTACGGGTCCGGATCTTGCCTTCGATATAGACCTGCGAGCCTTTGCGCAGGTACTCGGCCGCGACTTCCGCAAGCCGGTTGAACATCGCTACGCGGTGCCATTCAGTGCGGTCTTTTTGCTCGCCCGTCTGTTTGTCCTTCCAGGACTCCGAGGTCGCGACACTGATGTTGGTAACCGCCCCGCCGGAAGGCATGTAGCGGGTTTCAGGGTCCTGGCCCAGGTTTCCAACCAGGATGACTTTGTTAATTCCACGGGCCATGTGCGGTCCTTTTCTCGTGTGTAGTTCGGCTAATTGAGGCTCAGAAGGCGGCACCGTGCCGCTCTCGAGGGCAGACTATTGTAGTGGCTCGCCGGGCAAAAGACAGCCCGATTTCTGCCAATAGCTTGCGAAAAGTCCGCCTCCGGCTAAGGCGCCGCGGAAACGTCGGTCGGGGAAATCAATGCCGCCTGATAGTTCTTATCAACCGGCGGCAGGCCCACAATGGCCCGGTCCCGGTTGGTTGTCGCAAGCTGGGCCGCTTCGATTTCGGCGAAGCGCGGGTCATCCTTGAGTGCTGCCAGCACCGGCTCCATTTTCGCGAGCGGGCCGTAAGCGGTCATGCCACCTTCGACCGATGACTCGAGGAAGTCCAGCGCTTCCTCAGAATTACCCAACAACGCCTGCTGCACCGCCCGGTTAAAGGAAAAAACGATGTTGTCGGCGCCCTGCTCAATCAAGCGCTCATGGTGGCGACCAAGGAACCCCATGGCTTCCTCAAATCGTGCCTGGTTGTTCATCTGCGAATAGGCGAATGCTACCTGGGCCATTAGCGAGTAGCCATCGGCGTTACCACGATTTTCTTCGGCAAAGTCCGAGATACTGGGCCAGCGTTCCTCAAGATAATCGACAACTTCTTTGCTGCGTCCGGCGCGATTCAAAAGCATGAACAGCGTTTCAGGATAGCCGTCTGCCGCAATCTGATGCGCGAGCGTGATGGCTTCGTCCACTCGCCCCGAGGCGAACAGGGCGTCAGGTTTGAGATAGGGCGACCCCTCGGCGATCGCGCGCTCGAACTGCGCGGTTCCCAGTAAGCCAACACTCAAGTACACACGCGCCACACCGCTCATCTGGCCAATCTTGTTGCGTTCCTCAATCTCTTGAAGGCCGAGGCCAAGGCGCCCCGAATACATGTAGTTGATAGAACGCGCCATGAGCAGATCCGGGTTGTCCGGATCAATAGCGGCGATGCGCTCCACCAGTGCATCCGCCTTGTCGGCCTGATTAAAGCTGTTGAATAAAGTGATCGCATTGCTGAAAGCGGGCCGGTAGAGCGGGTCGCGATCGGCGATATCCTCAAGGATCTTGAGTGCACCTTTGAAGTCGCCCATATCGTTGAGTGAAATCTGTAGCCAGTTGCTGGCGTCAATCAGGTTGGGGTTGATCTCCAGCGCCCTTACAAGCGGATCGATCGCGAGATCGTACTGGCCCGGCACATTACCGTAGTAGAGACCCAGGGCAGCCAGCCCCTCGGCGTAGTCCGGGTCGATCTCAAGCGCCTTGTCGATAAAGCGCTTGCCGCGCCGGGTCGCCTCGTCGTGCGCGATCGGGCCGTATTGTTGCTCCGACATCAGCATGGTCGCTATACCGCGCTGGACATAGCTCGGCGCGTACCCGGGATCAATGTCGATGGCCCGGTCGAGCTCAGCGACGGCGGTTTCAATCTCCGACGGAATCCGCGTGTAGATGCGTTGCTTCGCACGCAGGTACAACGCATAGACCTCCGGTTCGGTCTCCTGTACATCCGCAAGTTTCGCGCCACTCGCGAGCAACTGGCTTTTGAGCTGCTTCAAAATTTCGTTGGCAATCTCGTCCTGGATCGCGAAGACATCGGTGAGTTCCCGGTCGTAGGTCTCCGACCAGAGATGGAAACCGTTGTCGACCTGAATAAGCTGCGCCGTGACACGCACCTGCCCACCGGCCTTGCGCACAGAACCTTCCAGAATGTGGCTCACACCGAGCGCATCACCGATGCGTCGCAGGTCGTCATTCTCGCCTTTGAAAGCAAACGATGAGGTCCGTCCGGCCACCTTGAGGTCTTTCACAGAGGCCAGCGAATTGAGAATCTCCTCGGTAATACCATCCGAGAAAAACTCCTGCTCAGGGTCCGAACTCATGTTGACGAACGGCAGCACGGCGATCGAGCTGTCTTGTGCTTCAGCCATTACCGAAGAATCAGCGGCCGTCACCGCTGCCTCGCTCTGTGGCTTCACCAGCTGGCGTTCAGCCAGCAACAACAGCACCGCTACCGCGAGAAAAACCACGATGACGACGTTGAGCTTGCGGCCGGTCACCGAGCCGACCGATTGCGTGTGATCAACTTCCGAGTCTTTCTTCAGCCCATCCGGCGTCAACTCGAAAGCCCAGGCAAACACCAGTACCGCGACCATGCCGATGGCCAGAATGACGAAGACCAGCTTCGGCGCCCAGGCTGGCAACTCGAGTATTGGCGTAATGACATCGACGATCTGCAGCAATACCCAGGATGCCACGGCATAGGCGATCGCGACGCGTATGACGTTGCGACGTTTCAGTTCCGAGTAAAGCGACAAAATCTGACTCCGAATCCATTGACTGGCTGGCGCTGGATCATAACAATTTTCCTACCCCGACGCCGCATAACTTACTGATGCTTATGTCACTTCAGGCCCGGACCGCCAGCGGCCAAAGCCTTGCAGCGCCAGCCAGATTGCGGCCAGCAATGCGCAGACGAAGAACACATTGGAAGGGTTGCCGTCAGCGAGGAAGCGCCCGCCCAGCAGACCACCGGCAAATGCACCGAGAAACTGTGAACTGGAAAAAACCCCGAGCGAGGCGCCCCGGGACTCCTCATCGGCGAGCGCCGACAAGCGCGCCGGCAGCCCGGCCTCGAGGAAATTGAAGCCCGCGAAAAACAGCGCCAGCGAGAGAAATACACTGGTTGCGGAGAAACTCAGAAAGCTCAATGCCAGCTGTCCAAACATCACCAGCACGACAGCGATGCCTATCGTTTGCCCCTTGCCGCGATGCTCGTCGCGCATAATCAGCGGTATCGTGCCGGCGAGCGACACCAGGATAGCTCCGATGTAGATCTTCCAGTGTGCGCCTGCCGCCAGTTCCAGTCGATTGCTCAGGAGAAAAGGCAGCGCCACGAAGCTCGCCGTCATGATCGCGTGCAGCAGGAACACGTAGAAAT
Organism: Gammaproteobacteria bacterium; assembly: GCA_030425905.1. GTDB lineage: Bacteria > Pseudomonadota > Gammaproteobacteria > Steroidobacterales > Woeseiaceae > UBA1847. The sequence goes on along the minus strand of JAUHZT010000083.1, from coordinate 4,964 downwards.
CCAGTCGCAGCAACTCCGGCGTCAGCGCCGGCCGAAAGTCCCAGCTCCGTGGTGTCGCTGGCCGCGCAATGTCCTTCGGCAGCAACAGCAGCAGCCCGGCCGCAAGCACCGCAATGGCAACCCCGAAGGCAAACAGTCCCGGTACGCCGAAATGCCCCGCAAACCATGGCCCAAAAACCATCGCAACAATAAACGAGCCGCCAATGCCAACGCCGATGACCGCCATTGAGCGGGTGCGCACCTCAATGCGCGTGGCATCGGCGACCAGCGCCGTGAGCGTAGCGGAAATGGCTCCTGCCCCCTGTAGCAGACGACCCAGGATCAGCCCGCCGATAGTGTCACTAAAGCCGGCCACCGCACTGCCTATTGCAAAAACCGCTAGCCCCCCAACTATGATGGGAACGCGTCCGATGCGATCAGATAACGCACCCAGCGGTATCTGCAGACCAGCCTGCGTCAGGCCGTAGGCGCCGACGGCGAAACCGACCAGCAGTGACGTCGCGCCTTCGAGCTTGCCGGCATACAGGGACAGGACAGGCAGTAAGGAAAACAGCCCGACCATGCGCAGCATGGCGATCAGCGTCAGCACACTGATTGCGCGCTTTTCCGATTTCAGCATCGTCACGGATTTCCTGCGCGGCGTTGGCTCCGCTTGCAGGTCAATAGGGGCTTGGTCGGACATCGTTCCCAGGTCTTGTAACAGGATCGGCTTTGCGCCGCCCTTGGCAGGCCGCGTATATTAGCAGGTTGGTCGGCGTTTAATGAATCAGGGCAACAATTCCATGGACAGGTCTATAACGATCCGCGGTGCGCGGACGCACAATTTGCGTAATCTCGATCTCACCTTGCCCAGGGACAAGCTCATCGTGTTCACGGGCCTGTCAGGCTCCGGCAAGTCGTCGCTCGCGTTTGACACGATCTATGCCGAAGGCCAGCGTCGCTATGTCGAATCGCTGTCAGCCTACGCACGCCAGTTCTTATCGATGATGGAAAAGCCCGATATCGATCATATCGACGGGCTTTCACCCGCGATCTCGATTGAGCAGAAGTCGACTTCGCATAACCCGCGCTCAACCGTCGGTACCGTAACGGAGATTTATGACTACCTGCGTTTGTTGTTTGCACGCGCCGGTATCCCCCGCTGCCCCGACCACGACACCACGCTGGAGGCACAGACTGTCAGCCAGATGGTCGACCAGGTCCTAGCGCTGCCAGAGGGCAGCAAGCTCATGTTGCTCGCACCCGTCATCGACAATCGCAAGGGTGAGCACGTGCAACTCATGCAGGACCTGATGGCACAAGGCTTCATCCGGGCACGCATCAATGGCGAAGTCTACGAACTGGATCAGCCACCAAAACTCGACTTGCGCAAGAAACACACGATCGAAGCAATTGTCGATCGTTTCAAGGTCAAGGAAGACTTGCGCCTGCGGCTTGCCGAGTCTTTCGAATCCGCATTGCGGCTTGCCGACGGTGTTGCGCGCATTGCCTGGATGGACAAATCGGACAACGAGGAACTGGTTTTCTCGGATCGCTTTGCCTGCAATATCTGCGGCTACAGCCTGAGCGAACTCGAACCGCGCCTGTTTTCGTTCAACAACCCGTCAGGTGCCTGCCCAACCTGTGACGGGCTGGGCGTTAAACAGTACTTCGACCCGGAGCGCGTCGTGGTCAACCCGGCGCTCTCGCTCGCCGGCGGCGCGATACGCGGCTGGGACCGAAAGACCACCTATTACTACCAGATGATCCAGAGCCTTGCGGATCACTACAAGTTCGACATTGAAACGCCGTTCCGCGACCTCGACGAGAAGCTGCAGAACATCGTTCTGCACGGCAGTGGCAAGGAGAAAATCGAATTTAACTACGCCAATTCGCGCGGCCTGCAGATCAAGAAACTGCATCGCTTCGAAGGCGTACTGCCGAATCTCGAGCGACGCTACCGTGAAACCGAATCAGGGGCCGTGCGTGAGGAGCTCACCAAGTTTCTCAATAGCCAGGCCTGCCCGGATTGCAAAGGAACGCGCCTCAACCGTGCAGCGCGGCATGTCTTTATTACCGACCGGACATTGCCCGAGCTGACTGGCATGTCCGTTGGCGACGCACGCGCTTTTTTCGAGACGATGCAACTCGAAGGCTGGCGTGCGACCGTGGCTGACAAAATCGTCAAAGAGATAAGTGAGCGACTCGGTTTCCTGTCCGACGTTGGGCTCGACTACCTGTCACTGGATCGGAGTGCCGACACTTTGTCAGGCGGTGAGGCGCAGCGCATCCGCCTTGCCAGCCAGATTGGCTCCGGGCTGGTTGGCGTCATGTATATCCTCGACGAGCCCTCAATTGGCCTGCACCAGCGCGACAATCAACGCCTGCTCGGCACGCTGATACACCTGCGCGACATCGGCAATACGGTCATTGTGGTCGAACATGACGAAGAGGCTATTCTCGCGGCGGATCATGTTGTCGACTTGGGGCCGGGCGCCGGCGTCCACGGTGGCACTGTCGTTGCTTCGGGCACGCCCGACGAAGTGCGCGCAAATCCCGATTCACTGACCGGCCAATACCTGTCCGGCAAGCGCCGGATTGAAGTGCCGGATTCACGCACCGCGCCGGACGCCGAGCGCCAGATTAGCGTTGTCGGCGCCAGCGGCAATAATCTGAAGAATATTGACGTATCGATCCCCGTCGGGCTGATGACCTGCGTAACCGGCGTTTCGGGCTCGGGTAAATCCACACTGGTCAACGATACACTGTACAAGTCGGTCGCTGATTTGCTGAACCGTTCGAATCGCAACCCGGCGACCCACAAGAAAATTACCGGGCTCGATGCCATCGATCGAGTCATCGATATCAGCCAGAGCCCCATCGGCCGCACGCCCCGCTCCAACCCCGCGACCTACGCAGGATTGTTTACGCCAATACGTGAGTTGTTCGCCGGTACGCAGGAAGCGCGTTCGCGCGGCTACATGCCGGGCCGCTTCAGCTTTAACGTGAAAGGCGGTCGTTGCGAAAGCTGCCAGGGCGACGGCGTCATCAAAGTCGAGATGCACTTCCTGCCGGACATCTATGTGCCTTGTGATGTATGCCGCGGCCAGCGTTATAACCGGGAAACACTCGAAATTCGCTACAAGGGAAAGAACATTCATGAAGTACTCGACATGACCGTCGAGGATGCATTCGAGTTCTTCAAGAACGTGCCCGTGGTTGCCAAGAAGCTCGAGACACTGATGGACGTAGGTCTCTCGTACATCCGCCTCGGCCAGAATGCGACGACACTCTCGGGCGGCGAAGCGCAACGCATCAAGCTTGCCAAGGAACTGTCCAAACGGGATACCGGCAATACGCTGTACATACTGGATGAGCCAACCACTGGCCTGCATTTCTTCGATATCGAGCAATTGCTCAAGGTGCTGCATCGCCTTCGCGACCGTGGCAATACAGTGGTGGTCATCGAGCACAACCTCGATGTCATCAAGACGGCTGACTGGGTACTGGACCTGGGCCCTGAAGGTGGCGACGGAGGCGGTACGCTTGTCGCCGCTGGCACACCCGAGGACGTGGCCGCGACCAAAGGCTCGTTTACCGGCGAATTTCTCGCACCCTTGTTAAAACAGAAGGCCGCTTAGGCGTTATTGCAAAAGGTCTGCTCTGGGCGAAATGCTGCTAGGCATGGTTACTCATGCCTGTTCGCGAACGTGACGATCGAATGCGCGAGCGAATCGCTCGGGCGCCTCTGCACAAGTGCGCAAGTACAGTGACGGCTCAATGAGTTCAAGTTCCATCAGCAGGTAGCCCCGCTCTTCGTCGTGCACAAAGTCGGCACGCGCATACACAGGCGACGGCGAAACCATTGCGAGAATTTTGTCTGCCGCGGCGACAAGTGCGGCTGCCGGCTCGATGCTCCTGATGTTGGCGCCGTGTTCTTCCTGCACCCGGAAATCACCCGACTTAGGTACCTTCTGAATGGCGTGGCTGTATTCGCCAGCGAAATAGAACAGCGAATACTCCCCTTCGGTCTCGATGCTTTCGATATAGGGCTGGACGAAGAATGCGCGCTCCCGGAACGTTTCTGCCAGGTCACTCAATAGCTGGCCACTCAAGGGTTTTTGCAGCACGAACGTATCGGTCGCATTGGCGCCAATCAGTGGCTTGATGACCAGCCGCTTCGCGTTGTGCTCGGCAAAGAACTCGCTCGCATATTCCTCGTCGAAGTCCCGGTACCAGGTACTCGGTACGATAGCCGCACCGCGCGCCGCTAGATCACGCAGGTAGCTCTTCTCAAGTGTCCACTGCACAAGTGCGAGGTCGTTGACGAGCACCGGGCGGGACCGGTCTATCGCCGACAGGACACGGAGAAATTCGTCAGGGTGCTCGATGTAGTCCCATGGCGTACAGATGTAGACGGCGTCATATTCCCGCCAGCGTATGCCCGGGTCGCGCCATGGCACACAATCCACCGACCAGCCCAGCGCTTCCAATGGCTTAATTGCGAGATCGTGATCCATCACGAAATCGCCCGGGCTCTCCATGACCAGGAACGCGCAGCGAAGTTTGTCGGTAGCTGTCATTCCCCGCTCTGTTCGCGACTGAACTGCCCATAGTGGAGAAAGTTCAGGGTGAGTTCGATGGGTTCCCGCATCCGCATCATGAAAGCATGTGAATGCTCGACCACCGCGAAATCGCGCATGCCGTCAAGGCGCGTGTCGGCAACAGACACCCGGCCGTCGTCCGGGTCCGGCAGGAAGGCCGATGTCACCGGATCGATAGTGCGATTGCCGGCGATGATGCCGACCTCGAAGTTGGCCGGCCCCAGCTTGAGCGGCACACTTTCTTCGCCTTTGCCGAGCTGCTGCCCAACCGGTCCGTTGATCCAGTCATAGCCGGGAACCTCGCGCATCTTGTCCGCCGCCAGGCTGCCCTGGTTCGGTGGACCAAGCATGACCACCCGGCCGAGCTCGGGAATCGCTTTC
>JAUHZT010000222.1 GCA_030425905.1 Gammaproteobacteria bacterium | reverse complement strand
CCACTTACGTGGCGCTGCGCTTTATTTCGGCAAAACAGTCCCCCTCACCCAGCCCCCCGTGAGAATGCCTGGTGTTCAGGTTGAAACACCCATAGTTGCTGAGGGCGGACGGGTGAGGGGGGTTCCTCGGCCGAAATAAAGCGGAGCAAACCGGGCACTGCCCGGTTTGTGAGCCATTCGGCCGAGGAACCACCGGAGCGCGGCCGCCTTGCGCGTAAGCCAAAGCCCCCGGTGAGTAACTTGATACCCGTATTCGAGCAGAAGGATTGACTTCAACGAGCCTGATAACAGAAGACAAGCCTGAGTTTCTGTCATCCAATGCAACGGGCACTCCGATATGATGGTGGCGTGACGACGCACCCTACCGACCCTGATGTTGCCCAGTGGCTTGCGCAGAAGAACCACTCCCTGCTGCGGCTCGGCGACGAGAACTACCCTGAATTGCTGACCCAGATCAGTAACCCACCCGAGCAACTCTATATAAAGGGAAACCCGGAGGCACTGATGCAGCCGGGTATTGCGATTGTTGGCAGCCGCAATCCGACCAGTGGCGGAACGCGCAATGCATTTGAGTTTGCGCGCTACCTCGCGGAGCGTGGTTTCAGCATTGTGAGCGGCCTTGCCCAGGGCATTGATACCGCAGCACACAAAGGCGCGCTGGCGGCGAATGCGCCCACGGTTGCTTTTCTCGGGCACGGTATCGACCGCGTCTACCCCGCCAGTAACCAGGCGCTTGCGGAGGCGATCTGCAAGAACGGTGCGCTGGTCAGCGAATACCCGCTCGGCACACCGCCGATGAAAGAACTGTTTCCACAGCGCAACCGCCTGATCTCCGGCCTGTCGCTGGGCACCTTGGTCGTCGAGGCCGCCCGTCGCTCCGGTTCGCTGATCACTGCGCGGCTTGCCGGTGAGCAGGGTCGCGAGATATTTGCCTTGCCGGGGTCTATTCACAATCCCATGGCCCGCGGCTGCCACCGCCTGATTCGTGACGGCGCCAAGCTCGTGGAAACCGCTGACGATATCCTTGGCGAACTTGGAGCGCTCGTTGGGCACGTCCTTGCGAGCACTGAGAAGTCGCAACCGCCGCAACGCGCTGTCGATCACGGCGACCCGGAGTATGTAAAACTGCGCGAGCATCTTGGCTTCGATCCGATTAGCATCGACGAACTCGTCAGGCAATCCGGATTGACGATCGGGCAGGTTTCCTCCATGCTTCTGATCCTGGAGTTAGACGGTATTGTCGAGAAGTTATCCGGCGGACGTTATGCACTACTGTCCTGACTGTAGAAGTCCAGCATCTTGAGGTCTCGTACCTAAGGAAAGGGAGCCGCTCCAGGCATGAAAGAAAACGTACTCGACGTACTAATGTATCTCTTCGAGACTTACGTCGACACCGAGGAAGAGCCGGAACCCGACCAGCACGAGCTCCGTATCGAACTCTCCAAAGCCGGCTTCGCCGACGCGGAAATCGATCGCGCGCTTGAGTGGCTCGACGGCCTGACCGAGCATCAGGACAACCTCGCATTTAATGCGCAGACCAAACACGGCACGCGTATTTTCAACGCGATGGAATACGAACGTCTCGATGTGAGCTGCCGCGGCTACATTACCTACCTCGAACAGATTGGTATTTTGTCGCCGCCGCAACGCGAAATCCTTGTGGACCGCTTGCTGGCGCTCGAAACGCACGACATCGATGTTGAGCAGATCAAGTGGGTGGTGCTAATGGTCCTGTTCAGCCAACCGGGCCAGGAACTCGCTTACGCTCGCATGGAAGATCTTGTTTTCGAAGAGAATACCGGGCTCATTCACTAGCCCTTCCAGCCCGCTGCCCGCCAGGGGCGACAGGGCGCTTTTCTTGACACACTGCCGCCAAGCACGTATCTAGCAGCCTGTCGGACATTGCGCTGGCCAGTTGCCACAGCGCTCGCGCCTGTGCATTTTTGGTTTCACACATCAACAAAGGGTTATCACTCTCCTTCACATGCCACACAATCTCGTCATCGTTGAGTCGCCGGCCAAAGCCAAGACCATCAGTAAGTACCTGGGAAAGGATTTCGACGTCCTTGCATCCTACGGTCACGTTCGCGACCTCGTGCCGAAAGAGGGCGCTGTAGACCCGGAGAACGGCTTCGCGATGAAGTACCGGGTCATCGAGCGCAACGAAAAGCATGTCAATGCGATAATCCGGGCGCTGAAAAAGTCTGATGCGCTGTATCTCGCAACTGACCCGGATCGCGAAGGTGAAGCAATCTCATGGCACCTGATCGAACTGCTCCGGGAAAAAGGCGCGCTGGATGGCAAGGATGTGCATCGCGTGATTTTCCACGAGATTACGAAGAACGCTGTGCGCGAGGCGGTCGAGAATCCGCGCGATATCTCTGGCGACCTCGTTGGCGCGCAGCAGGCACGCCGCGCGCTCGACTACCTGGTGGGCTTCAACCTGTCGCCATTATTATGGAAAAAGGTGCAGCCCGGGCTTTCTGCCGGACGCGTACAGAGCCCGGCATTGCGCATGATCGTCGAGCGCGAACTCGAGATCGAAGCTTTCAAGGCGCGCGAGTACTGGACGATAGAAGCCGACGTCAGCAAGAACGAACAGCCATTTCTGTCGCGCCTGGTTGCCTACCGAGGCGACAAGGTTGAGCAATTCAGTTTCGAGAACGAAGCGGCAGCGCGCGAAGTAGAAAAGACCATTACAGACGCCGCGCAGGGCGAGCTCAAGACACTGAGCGTGAAGAAGAAGCAGCGCCGCAGAAACCCAACCGCGCCGTTCACCACCTCAACCCTGCAACAGGAAGCTTCACGCAAGCTCGGCTTTAACACGCAGCGCACGATGCGCGTTGCGCAAAAACTCTATGAAGGTATTGAGCTGCCTGGCGAAGGTAATGTCGGCCTCATTACCTATATGCGTACGGACT
>JAUHZT010000082.1 GCA_030425905.1 Gammaproteobacteria bacterium | reverse complement strand
AGGTCTGCGCCCGGGAAGGGTCGCAGGAAACTGGTTTTCTTCAGCGCTGCCGTACGGCTGATGCCAAGGTGCAAATTACACAGGCCGATATTGTGCAGTACGCCGAGAAAGCGCTCGACGGGATCGTCCTGCATCAGGTGCAAATTATCGTCGTAGGGTTTCTCGGTGCCTTCGACGAGATTAACCAGCTTGGTCTTCGGGTAGCACAGCGCGATGGAATCGTCAGCCTCGATCACGGGCAGCGTCTTCTCGATCATCGTCGGTGCCCAGAGGTCATCCGCCGTCGACCATTTGAAGAACGGCGTCTCGCAACGTTGCGCAACGAGATTGAAATTCGGCGACATGCCGATGTTCTCGTCGTTGCGGTGGTAGATGATCCTTTCATCCTGCTTCGCAAGCTCAAGGCAGATGTCCTGCGTGCCGTCGGTGGAAGCGTTGTCGCTGATGAACAGCTTGAAGTCAGTGTAGGTTTGCGTCAGCAGCGATTCGAGCGACTCGCGCACATAGGTCTCCGAGTTGTACACCGGCATCCCTATCGTGAGTTTTGTCTTTCCGTTCTTCATCCTCAGCGCTTACCTGTAATTCACCCGCTATTATGCGCCATTCAACGCGTTATTTGCGGCCCGTTCGCCGCTGATAAAGCTCTGATCCGTCCACATATAGTCCCAATCGCCATATCGGCCGCAATAATGGACGCCGATCTCGTCGAGATAGCTGTGCACAATGGCCAGCGACTCGGCGCGGTCATGATCAAAAATTACGTTGGCGTACGGGCAGACAACCGTCTCTTCTACCGGCAACACGTCATCCTCGCGCAGCAGCCCACAACGGATGAGGTCGGCCACCGTGCGCTCAATGCATTCGTCCATCGACAGGTCGAGCGGCCGGTACTTTTCGGAAAAATAGATTTCCGCCTGGACACTCGAACAACCCTCGGGAGCACAGCTCGGTGAAATGTTATGCGGGAAACTCAAACGCGAGAACACGATATCTTCGTCGTACACGTAGCTGATATGCGCGTCGGTCAAGTCTGCACGCTCCACACCGATGTTGACGAGTACGCAACCTGACCACGCGAGCTTCTTGGCCGCTTCCACGACCTCGGCAGGCGCGCCCTTGATGAGAGGCACCAGCGACGGCACGGGAATTGAGGAGATCAGCGACGAGTAAGCCGCCACTTTGCCATCTGCAAAGCGCACCTGTTTCTCTGCCGGCGATATCTCGACAACCTCGTGGTTCAACGCAATATCAAAGCCTTTGAAAAAGCTCGGCAGGTACTGCTCAAAGCCGCCCGACTTCGGATAGCGGAAGTTCTTGATGTAGTGAATGTTTGGCGGGTTCTCGGAGATCGCGCCGAGAATTACCTGCTCCAGATCCGGCTGGTGCATGCGCGGCCCGATCCAGTCGGTCGTCAGGTTTTCGGCCTGCGTCGTGTGGTATTTCTCGGTGTACACCATCGGGAAATTCTTGGCGAAGGTGGGCCCGTAGCTCGCGTTCAGCCAGTCTGCGTAGTTGTTGATCTCAACATCGTCGCTCGACAGGCGCGCAAATTCGGCGATGATCGTCGTCACGATTTCCGGTGGCAGTCCTTTCAGGTGGTTCTGCACCGGGTGCGTTGCCCAATAGCCCTGCCAGTAGTTGTTCAGCACGTAGGGGGTTGAGTCGAACTCACCCCCCAGGCTCTCGGCAAAAATTTCCTGGATGCGCTCGTCGGAGGTGAACGAGACGTGCGGGCCTTCGTCGAACAGGTAACCCGGCTCGTAAACGTGCGTTGCAGTGTGACCCCAGGGGAAAGAATTCTTGTCATACACGGCGGCCTTCAGGCCGTTCTCGCGCAGGTGATAGCAGGCGCCAGCGGCAGAAATGCCGGAGCCGATAATAATAATCTCGTCACTCATACGTCTGTCAGTTTACGTCCGGTGTGCGGCCCCACGGCCTGTCAGAATCCGCTAAGCCAATGATTTTATTAGCATGTCAACATAGTTGAATAATCGTTATACGTCTGTGATGTGTCGCTCACAATGCAGTGTGCAGTACCCCACATGCGTTCCACGACCCGCCGCCCGCAAGGGCTAGAACGTGATCGTTGTTTTCCTGCTGACGAAGCCTTCGGCGTAGCCAGAGGGCGCGTTGCACTCGATACCACGCAGGCGCAGCAGGGAGCGGAAAGTTTCCTCGGTAAACCACTGCCGGCCGGCCTGGCTCGGGAAGCAGTCCATGAGGGTGCGAACCTTTTCGTCGACGACATCGTCTGCCAGCGGCACGTAGGTGTTTACTTGCGTGAGGTCGCCGTCGTACTTCGGAATCTCGTATTCAAGAATGCTGTGATCGCGAAACGTGTTCCAGCTAAGGTCCGAGATCGTGCGATGGTCCTGATGCCGGTCTTCGCGAAAGTGCGTTAGAACGAGGTCGGGACTACCCGCTTTGCGAATGCCCTCGAACGCGTCCTTGATCTCGGCACCGATGTACGGGAAGTAGCTGTTGCGAAAATTCAGCACCTCAATCTCGGTAACCGCGACCTTCTTCAGCAAGGAGCCCAAGGCTGCTCGCGTTTCTTTCTCGCGCGCGGGATTTGAGCTGAATACGACGCAATGCACGACGGCTTTCGGGTAGCGCCGCGCGAGCTGCATGAGCAAGCCGCCGCAGCCGATCTCAATATCGTCGCAGTGTGCGCCGAGGCAAAGTATGCGGGGCGCATCGGTAGCAAATTGCGGCGCCCAGGCCATCATTCCCAGACACACCAGGGGCGATTGCCCGTACCGTCCATGCGGTCAAAGGTAATCTTGTCTTTAAACGTGTCCATCGACTTCCAGAACCCGGTATGGCGTTGCGTCCAGAGTTTTCGCTGCTCGGATAGCCGCGTGAAAGGATCCAGCACCAGTTCTTCGCCCTCTTTGATGTAGTCGAATATCTCGTCACGCAACAGGAAATAGCCGCCATTCACCCAGACATCGTAGGCATTCATTTCGACAAGGCCTTCAACGTAGCCTTCGCTGCTGGCATTCACGCAATGATAGCTCTGCGAGGGTCGCACACTCAGAAAGGATGCAACGGCCTTGCTCTTCTCCGCTGACTCAATAAATTCCGGCAGCACGAGGTCTGTTAGCTGGTCGCTGTAGTTGGCAAGAAACGCCTTCTCGCCGTCGAGGTATTTGCGCACGGCAACCAGGCGCTCACCGATGTTGGCGTGCAGCCCTGTATCAACAAATGTAATGCGCCAGTCGGCAATGTCGCTCTCGGCCGGTTCGAGCCGCTGCCCGCCGTCCATCATCACGAAGTCGCGGGACAGGTTGGAATTGTAATTGAGGAAATATTCGCGAATCAGGTCGCCGCGGTAACCAAGGGCAAGAACAAAGTCCTTGTGACCGTAGTGTGCGTAGTAGCGCATGATGTGCCAGATGATCGGCCGCTGGCCGACGCTCACCAGCGGTTTCGGGATCGTGTCGGAGTGCTCGCGCAGTCGCGTACCCAGACCGCCGCAAAACAGGACTACTTTCATTGCTTCACTCCCCGATTCGACACTCTCTCGTGCCTGTTGTTCTTGTTATGCATCGCGGGTGCCTCCGATGCCGACATAGTTGCTGACTGAGCCAGGCTCCAGCAGTCGTCGGCCATCCACCACCAGCGGTTCCTGGTCCAGCGACTTGAGCGTTTCGGGCAAAGCCCGGAAATCGTCCCAGCGCGTGACAAGCACCACCGCATCGGCACCGTCGACACAGTCGCGCAAGTTGTCCGCGTAATCAAGTTTTGTACCGCTGAGGACGTGTTTTGCCTCTTCGATAGCTTCGGGGTCAAACGCGACGATGTCAGCGCCCTCGCCCGCCAGCCGCTCGATAATGGGGATAGCCGGTGACTCGCGCATATCGTTGGTATCCGGCCGGAACGACAGGCCGAGAACGGCAACTCGTTTGCCTTTGAGGTCCGGAATGCGTGCTTTGAGCAATTCAAGCATGCGTGCCGGCCGCTCAGCATTGATCGCCAGGACCGACTCCAGCATGCGCATGGGCACGTTCTTTGAACGGCCAAGGCTTGCAAGCCCGCTTACGTCTTTGGGCAGGCAACTGCCACCGAAGCCGCAGCCGGCTTCCACGAAGCTAGCTATCTGCGCGGTGCGCGACGGCTGTTCGGGCATGGCGGTGAGGTAGCGTGACAACTGCACGCCACGCTGCACATCGTTGGCATCGATATCGCCTATCGCCGTGCAGAGGTCCGCAAATTCGTTGGCAAAGGAGATCATCGTTGCAAGTAAGGCATTCGACATGTACTTGATCATCTCTGCCGTCGAGTTGCCAACTTCCAAAATCGGCGCTTCGGTGAACGAGAGGTACAGCTCACGCTGCGCGAGCAAGGTGCGTCCGTCGGCTCCGCCTATAACGATACGGTCCGGCTCGCGAAAATCGGCAACGGCGGTACCTTCGGTCAAGAACTCAGGGTTCATGCCAAGGCCGAAGTCGGTACGGCGCTGCTTGCCGCTGGCGGCTTCAATTTCTGCCCCAACGACATTTTCGGTAGTGCCCGGCGGTACCGTGCTCTTGACCACAACAGTGTGGAAGTCGTCCTTGTCGCGAATCACTTCGCCTAGCTGCCGGGACACTGCCTTGATGGCACCAAGATCAACAGAGCCGTCGTCGCGGCTGGGGGTACCTACCGCGATCAGTGTGAGTTCGGATTCGGCTACTGCCTTGTTGAAATCGGAGGTTGAGAAAAGCTTCGTGCCAACGACGCTGGCAAGCAACTCATCCAGACCGGGTTCAAAAAACGGTGCCTTGCCGCTGCGGATTCGCTCAACGCGTTCTTCATTGCTGTCGATACAGGTGACGGTGTGCCCCTGCTCGGCAAGACAGGCGCCGCTGACCAGCCCCACATACCCTGCTCCGACAATAGAAACCCGCATCACGCATCCTCGGCTACAGGGTTATGGTAGTACCAGGTCATGGCACGCTCGAGGCCTTCATCGATGCCTATCTGCGGCTCATAACCGAGATGCGCACGCGCCTTGTCGATCTTCGGGCAACGGCGTTGCGGGTTGTCGACGAGGTATTCCTTGTCTTCACTCTTGGCAAAGATCACTTCGCCTTCGTAGCCAAACAGGCGCTTGCCGATTTCGGTGACGCGCATTGCCAGCTCACGAATTGAAATCTCGGGTGTCTCGGTGCCCACGTTATAGGACTCGCCGCTGTGCCCGGAGAGCAGCACTTTGTAGTAGCCCGAAATGGCATCGGCGCTATAGCAGAACGTGCGTGTCGGGGCACCATCAGAGAGCATTTCAATGTTTTTGCCCGCGAGGATATTGCGGGCAAAGTCCGGCAGCACCCGGCGGTCGCTGATCTTCAGCCCCGGGCCGTAGTTGTTGAATGGTCGCGAAATCGTAATCTGCAAACCTTCCTGCTGGGCGTAGTTCACGCACAGCGTTTCGCCGTAGCGCTTCGACTCGTCGTAGCAGGCGCGCGGGCCCGTGCAGGAGACGTTGCCGCGATAATCTTCGGGCGTGGGAATATTCTCAGGCGTGGGGTCGCCGTATATCTCGCTCGAGGAATAGAACATGAAGGCTTCAACAGGCGTGTCACTGCCCTTCGCGGCCACGCTGTAATCCAGCAGGTAACGCAGGCCGTTGATGTTCGCGTCCATGCATTTGAGCGGGAAACGACGGTAATAGATGGGGGAAGCGATACCGGCAGCGTGAATGATAAAACTGAATGCCGGCATATCGGCCGGTAGCGGCTCGATAATGTCGTGCTTCACCAGCGTCAGGTTCTCATCGGCGCTGAGGTCCTCGAGCCACTCGGGCATACCGCGCAGGAAGTTGTCGTAGACCGTGACATCGATTGGCGGCTTGTCGGGGTTGCGCACGTTCCAGTGCAGCGGTGCTTGCACAAGGTAATAACCCAGGAAGCCCGCGCCGCCGGTGATCAGCAGCTTCTTGCCGGACATCTTTGAGAAATCCTTACCCACCTGGTCCAAGACCAGGTCTAAATCGAGCAGCCGCAGTTCTTCGGCCGTGAGGAGCGCATCTTCAGCTACGTGAGTCATGATGTCCTTCGTTTCTGCGTTATTTTTGAGTGTTTTTAGGCGCACCGAGACCTGCCCGGCGTCTGACATGTCGTTTAAGTGGCGCGATTTTAACGCAATGACCGGCGTTCGAATGTGCGCGGAGCCACACTCCGGGCTGTGAAGTGTGGCCGCTGGTCAACTCACCGGTGAATTAGGTATGGCTGCGGCCGCCCCCAATAGACGAAGCGCCCTGAATCACCTAGACTAATTCTAAATACCTGCCGACTTCTATCAAACAGCGGATCAAGCTGTGGGCTTCGGCATCGTGTTCCTTTGCAGGCCCATTGGCCTGCGCCACCCGACTGTTGGAGACGCGATCATGAGCAAGAAGAAACCACCACCGACTACTACGGACGCCGGCATTCCCGTCGCCAGCGACGAGCATTCGCTAACGATCGGCCCTGATGGCCCGATCCTGCTGCAAGACCACTACCTGATCGAACAAATGGCGAACTTCAATCGCGAACGTATCGCCGAACGCCAGCCGCACGCAAAAGGCGGCGGCGCATTTGGCAAGTTTGTCACCACTCAGGATGTCAGCGCCTACACCAGGGCGCAGTTATTCCAGCCCGGCGTGGAAACCGAGATGCTTGCGCGCTTCTCTACCGTCGCCGGTGAACGAGGCAGCCCCGACACCTGGCGCGACCCGCGCGGCTTCGCTCTCAAGTTTTACACGGAGGAAGGCAATTTCGACCTGGTCGGCAACAACACACCGGTGTTCTTCTTGCGCGATCCATTGAAGTTCCAGCATTTCATCCGCTCGCAGAAGCGCCGTGCCGACAGCAATCTTCGCGACCATGACATGCAATGGGACTTCTGGACCCTGTCACCCGAATCGGCGCACCAGGTTACTGTGCTGATGGGAGATCGCGGCATTCCACGAAGCTGGCGAAACATGAACGGCTATTCGAGCCACACGTACATGTGGGTCAATGCGGACGGCGAGCGCTTCTGGGTCAAATATCATTTCAAGACCGACCAGGGTATTGAATTTATCGAACAGGGAGAAGCCGACGAACTCGCCGGTAAAGACGCCGATTACCATCAGCGCGACCTGTACAACGCCATCGCAAACAACAATCATCCAAGCTGGACCTTGCACGTGCAGATCATGCCGTACGAAGAGGCGAAGACTTACCGATTCAATCCTTTCGACCTCACGAAGGTTTGGCCGCACGGCGATTACCCACTGCACGAGGTCGGTAAAATGACCCTCGGTCGCAACGTCACCGACTACCACACTGAAATTGAACAGGCTGCTTTTGAGCCGAACAACATGGTGCCGGGTACCGGGCTGTCACCTGACAAGATGTTGCTGGCTCGCGGCTTTTCCTACTCGGACGCCCATCGCGCGCGCCTGGGCGGCAACTACCGGCAGATTCCCGTCAACCTGCCGAAATCGCCGGTCCACAGCTATTCCAAGGACGGTGCCATGCGGATGCACAATGTCAGCGACCCGGTTTATGCGCCGAATTCTTACGGCGGGCCGGCGGCCGACGCAGAACGCTACCCGGAACAAGCCGTCTGGGCCGCCGATGGCAACATGGTTCGCCAGGCCTACACCTTGCGCAAGGACGATGACGACTGGGGCCAGGCCGGGACACTGGTGCGCGATGTCATGGACGATGCCCAACGCTCGCGACTTGTATCGAACATCGTTGGCCATCTCAGCGCCGGGGTGTCGAAACCCATATTGCAGCGTGCCATCGAATACTGGCGCAACGTAGACAAGGATATCGGTGACCAGGTTGCCAAAGGGCTGAAGTAAGCTCACGCTCCTTTACTACGAATAGCAGTTCGACAAGCCTGCAGAACGTCTTCGCCCGCGGCGCGGAGACGTTCATGCAGGCGCACGGTTTGCTATACGCGCAAAAACAGGCACTCTAGCTATCCGCGAACAATCAACTACTGCAACTTCAAACTGTGCGGTTGCGCAACGCTTTGTACGCCGGGATCAATTATCTAGTTAAAGTTTTAGTTACGAGACCTTGAATTGAACAACAAGAAACTGGCCGTGGTCACCACGACCTTCCCGGCGCTGTCACAAACATTCGTTATTGAACAGGTCTCCGCGCTTTGCGTGCTGGGGGTTGTGCCGGACATTATTGCGCGCTCCACCGATGAACGCGGCGATTCGCACGCGGGCGTTGTCAAGCACGGCTTGCTCGCGCACACAGTGCTCACGCCGGAGTATGCACCGGGCGGTAAACGCGCAACCCTGAAACGTGCCTGCTTCTTCGCCTGGGAATTCCTGCGTGGCCCCGTGTCATTCCTGCGCCTGCGCGACGAGTGCCGCCGCCGCTACCCGGACGAACCGCAGCTTTTCCCGCTTGCACTGCAGTGGCGCCACCGGCCGGCCTACAACTACTACCTCTGCCATTTCGGCCAGATTGGCCGGGACATGGTGCGGCTGCGCTCGCTGTTAAAGCTGCCCGGCAAGGTCTACACGATATTCCACGGCGCCGATGTGAGCCGCTATGTTGAGAACAACGGGCGCGATGTCTACAACGAACTGTTTGAACAGGGTGAGCTGTTCCTGCCGGTTTCCGATTTCTGGAAAAGCCGCCTGACGGACCTTGGCTGCGCCCCTGAGAAAATCTCCGTGCTGCACGTTGGCATCGACCTCGACGCCTTCCCATACAGCAAGCCGCGTACGAACGATGTGTTCTCAATGCTGTCGGTGTCGCGCCTGGTCGAGAAAAAAGGCATTCGCTACGCGATCGACGCACTGGCGCAGCTAAAACAGGAGCACCCGGAGCAGAAGCTCAAGTACACGGTTATTGGCGATGGCCCCTTGTCGGCCGAACTGCAGCAGCAGGCAAGCGATGCCGGTTTGGGCGATGTGGTGGAGTTCCTCGGCCCGCAGCCCAACGCGCGGGTGCAGGAAGAACTAAAGCGCACCAACCTGCTGCTGGCACCCAGCGTGGTTGCCGCCGATGGCGATATGGAAGGCATACCCGTGGCGCTCATGGAGGCGATGGCAACGGGTATTCCCGTAGTGAGCACCTGGCACAGTGGTATTCCGGAGCTCGTGATTCACGAGCAAACCGGGCTGCTGGCTAAAGAGCGCAATGCCGCCGACCTGGCCGCACAAATTGCAAGGCTGATTAAGGACCCGGACTACTCGGCGCAGCTATCAGAGGCCGGTCGTCGTCACGTGGAACTTGAGCACAACAACGAGGTGATTGCGAAGCTGCTGCAGGCGTTGGTGGGCTAGCGCCACCAGCCCGGCACGACGCTGCTGACTTAGGCGTTCTGTTTTGCCTGCAAAGCCTTGTGGATGAGCGCTTCTATTGCCGCTACCCGCACTTCCCAGGTGTTTTTCCGGGCTTCGGCCTGGCGCGACGCCTTGCTGCCGACACCGCCATTGGTCACAGCGTCTTCAATAGCCGCCAGCCATTCATCATCCGTTGAGGCAACCGCCAGTACGTCTTCGTGGTCTTCAACCACCTGCAGGCGCGCACTCACCACGGGCTTGCCCGTTGCCAGGTACTCGTACAGCTTCAGCGGCGAACAGCCTTCCGACCACAGGCCTTCGCCCATGCGGTAGGCCAGCAGGTTGACGTCGGAGTGCCGGTAATAGCCCGCCACCTCGTCGTAGGTCTTGTGGCCAAGAAAATGCACATTGGGCATGGCTTCGAGACGGCGCAGCACTTCGTTGCCCTTGCCTGCATTGATCAGCACACCGCCAACAAACACGAAGCTCCAGTCGGGGCGCGCCTCGGCCAGCCGTGCGATAAGGTCGGTGTCGACTTTTTCCGTGAGGTTGCCGAAGTAAGTGATACGTGGCCCGGCAATGGCGGCCAGGTCCTCGGGCACCGGGCCAGGCCCACTTTCCTTACCTGCAAAGCGCTCGTAGTCGGCCCCGTTCGGGATAACTTCGACCGGCCGGTCGCAATATTCCAGCAAAGTGTTTGCGATTGTGGCCGAGGAGGCAATGACGAGATCAGCCTCTTGCACCAGTTTTTTCTCGTAGTGGACATCAGCCTCTGTGGCATGCGGGTAGGCAGAGAACTGGTCGTAAGCGTGATAAACCAGCAGGTCGGCATTCACCGCTTTGCCAACGCGATAAAACGCCGGGTTAAAAACATAAGAGACCAGCGGACCGCTCTGCCCTGCAAGCGCTTGCTTACGCAGGTTGCGGCCGATGCTCTTGATAACAAGCCGGTCCACCTCCGGAATTCTTGGGGCACGCAGTTGCAGCTTGGAACGCTGGTGAACCTGGACGCCATTCTTCTCAATGAAGGTAGTAAATAGCGGCGCTGCCCGCCACGGCCCGGTGAAGCGATCCCACAAGAAGAACGAGCCACGGCTGTAGACCACGCGGTGTTGCTTTGCGAGGCGCGTGAGGATCTGTTGACGGTTCATCCACGGACCGTCCCAGTCGATAACATCGAGGCCGACCACGGCGAAATCTTGCTGCTCAGCCAAACCCACGCACTCCGTTGCTGCCATCCTGGCAATTGCTGTGAGAGATCAATGTCATTTAAGAAGCACTCCGGCTAGCTGACTGTACCGCGCCTGTTCCTCAGTCGCGTTTGAACCTGTTCCCACAACTCACGCTCTGCGCCGCCGGGAAAACCACAAGCTGCCCATGTTAGCCACAATGCGGCCGCAAAGACCAGTACGCCGAGGAGGATGAGGGCGATGAGGCCGAGCGCACCAATTTCGCCCGCACTGTAGAGATACGCTTCGGTGTAATAGACGGCTGCGCCCATGACCAGAGAAGCGAACAAAGGCCGCCATGCCGCCTTGCCCACATCGAGCCAACCAAAGCCTATGTCCTTGCGAACAGCGGTAATGAGGATAGGCATGGTGATAAGCGGCCCCATGAGCCCCGCGTAGGCAACCCCGACAATGCCGAATTTAGGCACAAGAATAAGCACCGCTGGAATGACAAAAACCATCCAGGCGCCATTGGCGAGGGTCAGTATCTTCGGCTTGCCTCGCGCCAGCAACACGGGGCCGAGTACGCTGCGCATGGCCGTTACCACGCCCGCTATACCGAGAATGGCGAGAACAGGTGCGGCTTCCCGCCATTTCTCGCCCAACACCACATCAACCAATGCGGGCGCCAAGGCTACGATGCCGATGGCAGCGGGAATGGCCAGCATTGAGGTAACACCCAGCACGCGCGAAATAATGCGTTTCAGGCGTGGCGGATCATCGGCAACACTCGAAAAACCCGGGAATAAGGCGCGGTTTATGGGTGCGAGCAGCTCCTGGGACGGAAGGTTGGCAATTTGCCGGGCGATGCCGAGGATACCGACCGACGCCGCGTCCATGAGCTTACCCAATATGACCTCCACGCCATTGTTGGAGATGTAGCCCATGCCGTTGGTGAGCAGTATCCAGCGGGAGAAGCCAAACAATTCGTGGAACTTGGTCAGTGAGAATTTTGGCCTGAAGGGCTGGGAGAAGTGGCTGTAGAGCAGCGTGGCCACCTGTGAGGTAACCATGCCGATGACGAGTGCCCAGTAATTTCGCAGTATGTAAGCCGCCGTTACGCCCACGATCACGCCGGAGATTTTCGGAATAACGAAGTAGAGAAAATCACCTTTAAATTTCAATGACTTACGAAAGTTAACGACACCAATGTTCTCGAACCCCTTGGCGGCACTCAGGAGTGAGAAGGCGTAGACAACGTATTCAATGCGCGCGTCTTCGAAGAACCAGGCAGCCGGCTTCGCCACCACGAACATCATCAGTGAAACAAACAGGCCAACGAGAATATTGGCTGTCCATGCACTGTTGTAGTGCTCGTCAGTGGGTGACTGGTGCTGGATCAGCGCCGAGTCGAAACCCATTTGGCCGAGTACGCTAAAAAATGCATAGGCACTGCCGGCGAGAGCTACTACGCCGAAGTCACCCGGAGTTAGCAGGCGGGCGAGGAAGATCGTGGATGTTATTCCCAAGAGATTTACAGCAAGGCGCATGGACACCATCCATGCAGCGCCAACCGCAACACTCCGTTTTAGACTTTCCACTTAGCTTCCCTAAATCTTATACTTGAACAGGATCACGAAAGCTGGATCCCAAGTCGGGCAGAATATCGGATAAACTGCCATTTCAGTACGATACAATTCTCAAAAGAAACGATAGTACTGCTCATCCCGAAATAACTCCGTGGAATTCTATGATTCTCCAGAACTTTATCGACCGTATTCAAGCCGCCAAATTTGATCGACACATTTCTGGTTTGAAAAAAATGGGGCTCACTATGGGAAAAGGGGTCTCGATTCAGCCACCATTTTTTTTTGATCCATCTCACTGCCATCTCATATCAATCGGCGACAATTGCACATTCGCGCCGGATGTTCGACTTATTGCGCACGATGCTAGTTTGAAGCGACTGGCTGGCTTTACAAAGATTGGTCATATACGGATAGGTAACAACTGCTTTCTTGGAGCAGCGAGCATAGTCTTGTGCAATGTTGAAATTGGAGACAATTGCATTATTGGCGCCGGAGCAGTCGTCACAAAGTCAATTCCAGCCAATTCGATCGCGGCAGGAAATCCCGCAAGAGTCATAGGCAATTGTGATAGTTATGTCGAAAAACACATCCAACGCTCGAAATCGTTGGGAATATTCGGTAGAGAATATCAAATGTACAATCTGACTGCGGAAAGGAAGGCCGAAATGATCGCAGCTTTGGACAATACAGACGGGTATCTCGTCTAGCCAAGTCTTGCTAGTTGTAAATACGGTTAGCACTACATGCTTGTAGGCATAAGCTCATATACATCATTCGTCACCAAGCTGCCCAGACTCTTTTTTTTGATTAGGACACATCGATCAAAATGACACGGTAAGTCGCTATCACAATCACTATTCTCGTGAGCGGTCGTCCAGAATATCCTTACACCCTACAATTAACCGCATCTTGCCGGAACGCTCCCTTTCAATCTCACTAACACGTGTAAACGTTAGTTTCGATTTTTCATCGAAGTCGGCACTCAGTTTAGCGGTAAAAAACTCCTTGATCCGCTGAAAGTCACTGTCCGCAACGATTTTGATCTCAATTTCTTCGTGTGACTTTTGAATGACTTGCATGCCACGAATATCCAAGCCGCTATTCCTGCAACCCTCCAAAATATAAAGAAAAAATTCACCGTGAAACTTTCTACCTTCACTATTAATGATCGTGTCATATGCACGACCAAAAAGGTTGTCTAGTACGGGCAAATGCCGACCACACCTACATGAACTCTTCGACACTGCGCCAAAATCCCCTATGCAATATCGAATCAAAGGCATAGCGGAATTATTGAGTTCAGTAACAACAAGTTCACCGACCTCACCTTCCGCACAAACTTCTCCATCCTTCATCGATTCAACAATCACATTCTCCGAGGTGATATGAAGAGACCCGTGCTCACATTCATGCGCGATTGAACCAAATTCCCCGCAACCGTACTCATTAAAAACATTGCACCCAAGTCCATCCTCAATTACTTGACGCTGTGGTGGCGAGAGCACTTCCGATGTCGAAATAACACATGTTAGAAAATCGACCTTCTTCCTGGCATCGGAAGAAATAAATCTCGCAAACTCCTCGAGCATTGAGACATAGCCATATAGATATGACGGTCGGAACTTGCAAAGTAATTTGTAATATCTATCTAGATCCGCTTCGTCAAATGCGAAAGCAGAGCAGCGCCGTCGGTGTAACAGGAAATCTCGAGCTCTGGCAGTAAACTGGCTTTGACGATCTAAAGGAACCCCCCAAAACCGAAGATGCGAGTCACCCACTTCCAAGCCCGCCCATCTGTATGCACGCCAGGTTCCCGCTTGCTCCCAACCCATCGCTTCGCCGGACTTTACGATTGTCACTGGTTGCCCAGTAGAACCACCCGTCGTCTTCGAACTTGTCCGGGAAACCACTTCACTAAGAAATGACTCTTGACGATCTCGTATGAGATCCTTCGTTATCAAAGGCAAGTCTGATACTGACCAATTGTGCGTAACTACATCTGCCAGTGAGTCCCTATAATAGGGGACATTCGCAACCGCAGCTTCAACCACCGACTTTAGTTTTCGCTCCTGAAGTCGGCACAATTCTTCTTCACTCCAGTACTGGCTAACCTCAAGCTGACGAAGCGTTGAAAAGAACGGTCGCCCCAGAACGAAAGTATCAGGCCCGTAGATGCCATACCTAAATAGCGCTCGATTGACGCGCCGACCTATATTCATGTCAGTTTTCATGACCAACTCGCGCGCTGTCTTGAGTGTTCGACCGAGCGATTTGCTCTCGCATCAAAGTTCTAAACAGTTCACCAATACTGTCATACGAGTATTTTTCAACAGCAAGTTTCCTCGCGTTAATCTCTAATTCTCGACGTAACGTATCGTTATTCAGCAGTTCCTCGATGCCGCATATAAAGTCATTTGGTGATGTCGCCAGAAAAACATCACGCCTATCCTCTACATCAATC
>JAUHZT010000221.1 GCA_030425905.1 Gammaproteobacteria bacterium | reverse complement strand
CGAATCGCACTTGACGAGTCTCGACGGTCGTTGCGCGGCCGCGTCGGCTCCTTGCCGCGCGCCGGCATGCGCATGGGCGACGCCATCCCTGAGGGCAGCGGCTGGCCACGACTCGCCGTTTACCCGACCACGGCCGATATTGAGCGGGCGCTTGGTCGCAACGTTCAGCCCTTCGTGCTGTTGCTGGACCCGGACGAGGAAGCCGGCTTCCTGCGCCACTGGGTTCCCGAAGAAATGGGGCCCGGCAAGCACTTTGGCTATGCATTGCAATGGTTTGCGATGGGCGCGGTACTTGCGGGCCTCTTAATCTGGAATTTTCGTCGACGGAAACGTGCACATGACTGATAGCAAACCAAGCCGCGGCCGCAGCCAACTGCTGATTATCGCGGCCGTCTTTCTGGGACCCTTGCTGGTTGCCGCCTGGCTGTATTTCAAGGGTGACATGGTGCAACCCCAGAGCCGCACTAACCACGGCGCGTTACTCGAGCCGATTGTGAACCTCGACGATGCGCTGCCGGCCTCCTCGATCCGGGACCTGCATGCGGAGCAATGGCTGCTGCTGTTCGAGGAGCAGGGCGAGTGCGCTGCGCCTTGCCGCGACGGTCTGTTTACCACGCGTCAGCTACGGCTGATGCTGGGCAAGGAAATGGACCGGGTCGGGCGGATATTCTTGCACGGCGAAACGGCGCCCGATACAGTGTTTCTCGCTGATGAGCACGAAGGGCTGATTGCGCTTGAGGACAAGGCCTTGAGCGATCTCCTCAACGAGAAGAAACCCGCAGCACTGAAGACGGGTGGCTATTATCTGATCGACCCCTACGGCAACCTGGTGATGTATTTTCCGCCGGATCTCGCACCACGTGAGATCATCAGCGACCTGAAGCGACTATTGAAGCTGTCGCGTATAGGCTAACGGGCAAATTCGGGCACCTGCAACGAAATGAGCGTAAACATACAAACTCTTACCGACTGGCGGGATTATTACGAGCTGACCAAGCCGCGCGTAGTGATGCTGATCGTCTTCACCGCTATTGTCGGCATGTTTCTCGCTGTGCCCGGTTGGCCCGGCGCATCGGGGATGTTGTTCGGCACTATCGGCATTGGCCTTGCCGCGTCGGGTGCTGCCGTTTTCAATCATATTCTCGATGCACGCATCGATATTCACATGCTGCGCACGCGTGGCCGGCCGCTGCCGCAGGGCCGCATCTCGGAACGCAAGGCGCTGACATTCGCGGCACTCATTTGCCTGCTCTCGATGCTGATCCTGTGGTTCCTCGTCAACCCCCTTACCGCCGTGCTGACTTTTCTTTCACTGATCGGCTATGCGGTTATTTACACCGTGTTCCTGAAACGCGCTACGCCACAGAATATCGTCATCGGCGGTGCGGCAGGTGCCGCTCCGCCAGTGCTCGGCTGGGTCGCAATTACCAACGACATCACCTCCAGCGCATTGTTGCTGTTCCTGATCATTTTCATCTGGACGCCACCGCATTTCTGGGCACTCGCGATAGC
This sequence comes from Gammaproteobacteria bacterium, assembly GCA_030425905.1. GTDB lineage: Bacteria > Pseudomonadota > Gammaproteobacteria > Steroidobacterales > Woeseiaceae > UBA1847. The sequence continues at coordinate 1,423 of JAUHZT010000221.1, read as the reverse complement.
GCGCAAGGAAGAATACGCGAAGGTCGGTATTCCGATGCTGCCGGTTACGCACGGCGAGGACTACACGCGACTTAATATTCTGCTGTACACGATTCTGCTCACCGTCATCACTGTCATTCCCTACCTCACCGGCATGAGCGGCCTGATCTACCTTGTGACGGCACTCATTCTTGACGGGTTCTTCCTGTATCACGCCATCCAGATGATGCGTAACCCGGACGATCTCGAGTGGGCCATGCGGACTTTCAAGTTTTCGATCAGCTACCTTGGTTTGCTGTTCGGCGCGCTGCTGGTCGATCACTACTTCCTGATCCAGATATCGCTCTAGCCCCGGCAACGGCGCCCGCGCCAGCCCCCGCCAGCTAGTTGCCCCTTTTTCTCGCCAGCATGCGGACTTTGCTCGCGATGGGCACGTAGCGATAGAACATGTTGGCAAGCGGCTTGTTGGAGTAGGTGCGCCAGTCGACCAGCTCGAACCCGGTTGCGCCGAGCAGGTAAGTAAACGATTGCCGGCAAAATTCGTTGCAATGACCCGGCCGCCAGTCGGCTGTGTACTTTTTGTTCTTCAGACCGCGGTTCTTGAGTTGCCGCTTCAGTTTGTAACTTATCGAACCGGTGTTCGGCAGCTCAAGAAATGCCAGGCCCTGCGGTTTGAGCAGCTCACCGATTTTACGCATCGCCAGTTTTGAGTCGGGCAGATGCTCGAGAACATGGCGCAGAACAACCACGTCGTAGCTTTCATCCTGCGCAGGATCATACTCAAGAAAGTTAGAGACTATCACCTCGATGCCCTGGTCCTGTGCAATGACCTCGGCCATCGGCGCACTGAGCTCCATGCCGCGGACCTGCCAACCGCGCTGGCGCGCGAAGTGCAGTAGCGCCGCGTTGCCACAGCCGATATCCATGATCGAACCGGGCCCGCGAACCCGCGCGCGCAGGTAGTTCCAGCTTTGCCGGATTTGCTGGTTTGGCTTGTGCTCTGGATCATCGGGGGCAACGTAGGTTTCGGTGTATTGCGTCTGATCCATGCCGCAATCGAGATCGTAGTTCCACAATGCGCAGGCGCCACAACGGTAGTAGTTGAGATCGCCGTTACGCCCGTCCCGCATCCAGAGCGTGAGATCCCGGCTTCCACAAAGGCGGCATTCATGCAGCATGACAGGAGTTTACACCGGAAGAACAGTCACGCTAACGGCCAATGAATCTGCGACGCACCCGGTAGCCTGCAGAGCCGCACGGCCTGCAGCGGTCCCACCTGCAAAATCTTTGCTGCGAGATCTGGGCAGACCGTCTATCATCTTTCGATGTCTACGAAATTCCTGTTTGTCTCCTATGACGGCCTTATCAGCGACATCGCCTGGCGTGTGGCGTCTGAGGGCAATGATGTCCGCTATTACATCAACACCCCCAGCGAGCGCGATAT
>JAUHZT010000081.1 GCA_030425905.1 Gammaproteobacteria bacterium | reverse complement strand
TCGGAGGAGCGCTAAGATCGAGACGAATTAGGCGTTAGGACCAGTCGATGCGTTCTGGGGGTATTTATGGGGGCATTTCTGGCGTTTAGCACCGCAACCAATTGATTAATAAGGCGATGTGATTGTCGCCACCTCCACCATTTCAGGATCCAATAGGGTCCGACAGGGTTCTGTAACGTCCTTGATTAGCGTGTAAGTTATTGTTTTTACGTCAATCAAGGTCCTACAGGGCCTGATGCTGTCCGATTGCAACGTAATTCCTTTGTGTGTAACTTTGTGTGTAACCCCTCTTTCGCCAACAGAGTTACACACAAAGTTACACACAAATGCGGCAGCTCAACAAACTCAGTCAAAAACACATTGACCACGCAAAGCCTGCCGAAAAGCCGTTCAACCTCGCTGACGGCGGCGGCCTGATACTGCAGGTCCAGCCATCCGGGGGGCGCTGGTGGCGATTTCGCTACCGCTTCGCCGGCAAGCAAATGATGCTGGGACTGGGAACGTACCCCGACACCACGCTAAAGATGGCTCGCGAGAAACGCGACGACGCACGCCGATTGCTGGCATCGGATCCTCCCGTAGATCCCTCGCTGGCACGAAAAGCCGAACGAAATGCAGCGGCCTCGCCTGAGACCCTGGAAGCCCTCGCCACCGAGTTCCTTGAAATGCAGACCGCCGGGGCGGCGACGACAACGCTGCGCCGCCTCGAACTGCACGTATTCCCTTACATCGGCAACAAGCCGATTGCCCGTATCACGGCATCGGAGCTATTGGCCGTCCTTCGGCGCGTCGAGCACAAAGGTCGCCACGACACAGCCCACCGGATTCGCTCCGCCTGCAGCCGTATCTGGCGCTACGCCATTGGCTCCGGCCGGGCCGAACAGGACATATCGGCAGCTCTTGCCGGGCAGCTGGCCCCGGTTAACGCGAAAAACTTCGCCAGCATTACTGAACCCAAGAAGATCGGTGAGTTGCTGCGGGCTATTGACGGCTATTCTGGCCTGGACTCTGTGTGTGCTGCTCTGAAGCTGGCGCCCTTGGTATTTGTGAGGCCCGGAGAACTACGGGCCGCGACCTGGAACGAATTTGACCTCGACGGTGCCGAATGGCGGATTCCGGCGCACCGGACCAAACTCAGGGTGGAACACGTCGTACCATTGGCCGGCCAGGCCATCGCCATCCTTGACGATCTCTACCCCCTGACCGGCAGCGAAACCGGCTTTGTATTTCCTTCTGTCAGAAGCCGTTCGACGTGCATGTCTGACAATTCGATCAATGCGGCTCTGCGCCGTATGGGCTACGCCAAGGATCAGATGACCGCCCACGGGTTCCGGTCCATGGCATCGACGCGTCTGAATGAGCTGGGCTTTGCGCCTGACATTATCGAAAAGCAGCTCGCACACGCCGAACGCAACAAGGTTCGTTCGGCATACAATCACGCGTCCTATCTACCGCAACGCCGGGAAATGATGCAGTTTTGGGCCGATTATCTCGACAGCCTCAAATCAGGTAGCGATATCGTTGCGATTAATGGTATCGACAACGCCAGGAAACGCCAGTAGCCGCAATGCATTGAACACGACAATAACCGTCGAGCCTTCGTGCACTAAAACAGCCGCGCCGATGCTTAGGCCGAACAGCGTCGAGGGTACCAGGAGCGCGACAATACCTAGGCTGAGCCAAAGGTTTTGTCGAATCACGCGACTTGTCGCGCGACTAAGGCCCACCGCAAACGGCAAATGGTTTAGGTCATCGGCCATTAACGCTACGTCCGCAGTCTCCAAAGCGACATCGGAACCAGCGGCGCCCATCGCGATGCCAACTGTAGCGTTGGCCATGGCCGGTGCATCGTTGACTCCGTCACCGACCATCGCCACTTGACCCTCTGATCGCAACTGCTTGATCGTCGCGACTTTGTCGTCAGGCATCAAGTCACCGCGCGCTTCATCGAGCCCAACTTCACGCGCGACTGCATCGGCCACTTGCTGATTGTCACCAGAAATCATCAGCATTCGCCTGATACCCAAGGACCGCAGACGCTTTATCACCGCTGTCGCCGCCTCGCGTGGTGTATCCATTAATCCAATCACGCCAAGATATGTGTCACCGTGCCGAACGATCATTGTCGTGCGCCCGGCCGATTCGAGGTTCTCCACCTCCTCACGTAAACCATCCGGAAGGGGCGGTCCGTCCACCTCAGCGAACAAATCATCCTTGCCAATGTAGGTGGTTTCGCCTTCGATCTCGGCCGTCACACCGCGCCCCGTAATGCTCTTCAGGTCCGACGCTGAAAAAGGTTCGACTGAACCGAGTCGCGCAATGCCATCCCGGACGACGGCCGCGGCCAGGGGATGATCGCTCAGCATCTCAATGCCAATGGCGACTCGCAGTAGATGTTGCTCGTCAGTCGATCCATACGGTACGACGTCGGTCAGCTCGGGTTTGCCCTCAGTGAGCGTGCCGGTTTTGTCAAAAGCAATCGCACTGAGTCGTCCTAAATGCTCCAGCGGCGCACCACCTTTCACCAACACGCCACCGCGCGCTGCGCGGGCGACGCCGCTTAGCACTGCACTCGGCGTCGCGATGGCCAGCGCACAAGGACTTGCCGCAACGAGCAACGCCATGGCTCGATAGAAACTCTCACTGAAAGTTTCGTCGATGACCACCCACGCGAACATGGCGAGCACCGCACCAACGATCACGACCGGGACAAATATTCTCTCGAATCGATCTGTGAATTGCTGTGTTGGCGATTGTTGTGTTTCGGCATTGCGCACCATTTCAACCACACGCGCCAGCGTGGAGTCGGCGGCCACTCGCGTAACGTAGATCTCTAGCGCACCTTCGCCATTGATCGAACCCGCAAACACGCGATGCGCGGCCTCAAGTTGGTCGGGATTCGTAGCGGCCATCTCCTCATCCGGGACCGGAGATTTATCAACGGGCACGCTCTCGCCGGTGATCGGCGCTTGATTCACACTGCTCTCACCAAGGCTGACAAATCCGTCAGCTGGTAAACGCGCATTCGGCTTGACCAGGACAACGTCTCCTATGCGCAGATTTTCGACGTCGATCTCTTGCACCGTACCGTCACGACGAACGGCCGCGGACCGCGGTGCCAACTCGCCCAATGCCTCAATTGCACGCTTGGCACGCCCCATTGCATAGGCTTCCAAAGCGTGACCCAGGCTAAAAAGAAACAACAGCAGCGCGCCTTCTGCCCAGGCGCCCAATACGGCGGCGCCGGCGGCTGCGACCAACATCAATGAGTCAATCTCGAAGCGTCCGGAACGGATATTAGCCCAGGCCTCTTTGACCGTGAACCAGCCACCGAAGAAATAGGCTCCGATCAACACCGACAGCGGAATCCATTCGGGAATCGGCGCGAGCTTGGGCAACAACCAACCCAGCAACAGCGTGACACCACACAGTGCAACGAAAATCAATTCGGTCCGCTCGCCGAAAATGCCACCGTGTGCGTGAGTCTCGTCGTCCGAATGTTCTACGACACCGCTCAAGCGCCTTATGCGACTGCGTACGCCGTCGTCGTCGATTTGTCCGCGATCGAATTCGACCCGTACCGCGCCGTCCCCGGAGACAGCCGCTTCGAGAATACCTTCCTCGTTTTGCAGCGACCGGGCGAGCTGCTTTGCCCGCCTCTGCGGCAATGGCTCGATGTCCGTTTGCAGGTGTCCGTAGGATACTTGAAGTTCAAGGCCAGCTCGTCGCGCAAATTGGCGCACGTCCTGTAGCGACAGCAGGTCTTGATCAAAGTGCACACACAATTCACCTGCGCGGCGAGTGCCAGTCTCAATGATATGGGAGCGTTCGATACCACGCTTCGCCTGCAGTAGGTCTTGGAGGCGCTCAAGACAGGCATCGTGCTGGTCGTTCACCTCCGACAATATAAGCTTGAGGTCGAGTTTTGCTCTGGCATTCATCTCACTGTCCTTTTCCGATTGCTAACGGCGCGCAAAGCCATCTATATACTGCTATTGTCCTTTCGTCGCCGAACTCTACCCGCACGCTGTAAACGCCCTCGCGCGGCCTGCCAAAGCGCTGAACATGACGAGTACTGCATCACGACGAACAGGCCTCATGATTCGGCGCATCGTGGTGCCATACGCGTACGATGCTTCCCGCAGCCGGCAACTGATCGAAGCGTTTCGAGTATGGCTTTCGAACCTTCCGGACGGCTATGCGCTGGCGAGTCGTTGAACACTCGGCAGCAGCGGTTTCAGGATTGGTGACAGCAATATCAACATGGCCGAACAGCGGGCCTTTGGTCACCGGTATCGGCACCACCTCACCGCGCAATGCAAAGCCCTTGGAATCCTCCCAGAAATGCGCGGACGCAATGCGGCCAGTCGAGGCAGGAACGAGTTCTATAGACACGCCTGGTTCAGACACGTACTTCGGGATCCACGCGCAAGATGCCGCGATCAAAACAAATGCCGAAACAGTGACCAGGCGTTTGAGTCCTGTAATCTCCATAATGATTGCTCCTGAATGCGTAACCGCCGAAATTGGGAACGGCTCGCAGGTCGCGTAAACAATTCTCTCCGCTAGTCCGTGATTTCGATGACCGTGCTGATATCACTAACGAAAATCCAGCCGGCGGACGCTTGACCCGTCTTGGCGTTGTCGCGAATCGCAGCAACAGCCTCTGCCAGCCGTGACTCGTTATCACACACCAACTCCAGCTTGATTTCGTTGACCACTTTTTGGCCGATCTCGACGGAGTAGCTCTGCTCCTTGCTGCTCAGGGCCTTCAGCATGCCCTGAACGTCGACGATCGTGATATTGCGAAATCCAGCCTTGTTGAGCGCGTCGACGACATCGGCCACTCGGTTCCTGTGGATAAACGCCTTTACCTCTTTAGCTAACATGGTTATCTCCTGTGGTCGCTTCGCGGCGCTCGCCCCTTGTCTCCATCCACTCGTAGATCACCGGCAACAACACGAGCGTGAGCAGCGTTGATGTGATAAGGCCGCCGACAACCACCGATGCCAAGGGTCTTTGTGTCTCAGCGCCAACGCCCGACGAAAGTAACATCGGTACCAGGCCGAGAATGGCAACACTTGCGGTCATGAGTACCGGCCGGAGTCGAAGCTCCGTGCCCTTGCGTACCGCTTCGCTGACACTCAGCCCCTTCTCACGCAGTTCGTTGATAAAACTCACCAACACAATGCCGTTGAGCATCGCCACACCGAACACGGCGATAAAGCCAATTGCCGATGGGACTGACACGTACTGACCCGTGATGAAAAGCGCCAGCAAGCCGCCAATGGTTGCAAATGGCACATTCGCAATGATCAGCGTGGCAAACCGCACCGAATTGAACGCGGTGTATAGCAGGACGAAGATGAAGAAAATGGTCAACGGCACAATGACCGACAGTCGCGCAAGCGCCCGCTGCTGATTTTCAAATGCGCCACCCCATTCGATCCAGTAGCCAGGCGGCAAATCGATATTGGCCTCGATGGCGGCGTTCGCATCACTGACAAAACTATCCACGTCCCGACCGCGCACGTCCATCTGAATGACTGCATAGCGTTGCAGTTGTTCGCGCCGGACGAAGGAGTAACCCTCGGCCACCTCAACATCGGCAACCGACGACAAAGGCACGATTGCACCGGTACTCGTCTTTAACGGAATGCGCTCGATCGACTGCACTGAGGCTTTAGACGCGTCATTGAGGCGTGCGGTGATATCAAAGCGACGCACGCCATCAATCAAGGTCGATACCGGTTCGTTACCGATACCCGTGCGCACGACCGACAGCACATCGTCCGCATTCAGGCCAAAGCGCGCTAGTTGGTCGCGCTTCACTTGAATACGAATCTGCGGTTTGCCGACATTTGCCTCAAGCGACAGATCGGCAACGCCTTCTACGCCAGCTACGACGTTTTTGATTTCTTCGCTCAAACGATCCAGCTCAGTCAGATCCTGCCCGTAGATTTTTGCCGCGAGCGTCGCGCGCACACCGGAAATCAATTCTTCCACCCGCATCTGAATAGGCTGAGTGAAGGCCACAACCGCTGTAGGAACGACAACCTCGAGCTCTTCACGCATCGCCTCCGCAAGTTCACCAATGTCCCTTTCGCCGGACCATTCGTCCTCCGGCTTAAGCTCGGTGTAGATCTCCATGTAGTTCACATCGGCTGTTTCACCGTTCTCGGCCCGGCCGATCATGGCAACAGTAGTCTTGACTTCCGGAAACCGGGACAGAGCGTTTTCGATGTCCTTGGAAATTTCAATTGATCGATCGAGCGAGGCTGACGGAATGGAGGTCACACGCCACATGATCGAGCCTTCCTGTAGCTGCGGCATGAACTCCTTGCCAAGAAATGGGAACAGCGCCAGGCTCGCAACCAGCGAAAGGATCGCACTGCCGACGACGATTTTCTTGTTCGCCAAACTCCATGACAGCAACGGCAGGTAGCGCTTCTTGATGACCCGCACCAACCAGGTATCGCGTTCTTCTTTTGGCTTTAGGATGATCGCGGCCAGTACCGGAATCAGCGTCAGTGTCAGCACCAGCGAACCCGCCATGGCGAAGCTGATATTGAAGGCCATGGGCTTGAAGAGTTTGCCTTCAAGACCTTCGAGCGCGAACAGCGGCAGGAATACCACAATGATGATCATGATCGCGAATGCGATCGGGTTTGCCACTTCTCGTGCTGCGGTAAGCACCGCGCTCGTTTTGTCGACGGGCTCGCCCGACTCAAGGCGTTCGGCCATGATGCGAAACGCGTTCTCCACCATCACCACCGCCCCGTCCACCATCATGCCGATCCCGACAGCAAGGCCTGCGAGTGACATCAGATTGGCTGACAGGCCGGCCTCATTCATGAAGATAAAGGCAATCAACATCGCCAGCGGCAATGCGGCAATCACGACGACGGCTGAGCGAATCTCGCCCAGGAACAGGAACAGCACAATGGCGACCAGGATGGATCCTTCTACCAGCGCGCTGACCGCGGTATTCACGGCCTTTTCAACAAGGTCCGTGCGCTCGTACACCGGCCGGAGTACAACACCTTCGGGCAGCGACTGATTAACGATCTCCACCTTCTCTTTCACGGCGTCGACAACGTCGGCGGCATTCTCGCCAATTCGGGACAAAGCCATGCCCAGGACTACTTCCTTCCCGTCCCGGGTCACCGCACCGAATCGCAGCGCGCCGGCCTGTGTGACCTCGGCAATGTTTCGCAAATACACCGGGATGCCATCTTCGACTTTGATAACCATATCGCCAATGTCGTGTTCATTGGCGACCAGCCCGAGACCTCGAACGAGAAACTGTTCGTCACCCAGATTGACGTACTGACCGCCCACCTGACGGTTATTCGCTTGAATGACTTCCATCACCTCGGTAAAGGTCAGGTCGTACTTAATCAGGCTGAACGGATCGATGACCACCTGGAATTGACGTTCCTGGCCACCCCACGACATGACATCGTCAACGCCAGCGGCGGTTCGCAAGATAAGACGCACACTCCAGTCATGGAGCGTGCGTAAATCCATATCCGTGATCGCGGCATTGAGCTTTTCATCCGCACGCTCCAGGGTGTACCAGAAGACCTGACCAAGACCCGATGTGTTCGGGCCCATCTGCGGCGTGCCATACCCTTCCGGCAGCCGGTTGGCGACTTCCTGCAGCCGCTCCATGACCAACCGGCGCGCGAAGTAGATGTCCATGTCGTCTTCAAAATAGACCGCGACGTAGGACAGACCGAACAGGCTCACGGAGCGAATCTGCTGCACCTTGGGCAGACCCGCCATTCCGGATTCAATCTGGAACGTGAGCAGTTGCTCAACGTCTTCAGCCGCGAGGCCCGGCGACTCGGTGTAGATATTGACCTGTGCCGGCGTGACATCCGGAAAGGCATCAATCGGCACGCTGACGACGGCGCGGTAACCAAGAAAGGCCACCACACCAAAAATGATCAGCACCAGGAATTTGTAGCGTAACGACGCTTCGACGAGTTTCTCTAACATGTGAATCCCCTAGTGCGCATGGCCTTCGCCAAGCGAAGACTTAAGCATTAACGATTTCAGGTGAAATACGCCTGCGATCGCGACTGTGTCGCCCGCCGCCAATCCACCGCGCACCTCGATCCAGTCACCCACCGTCGGACCGGTGTCAATCGTCTCTGGATGAAACTCATTGTCACCTTCAAGTTTGAATACCGTCGCGACACCTTCGATCATGGTCACAGCGGCACTCGGTATCGCGAGCACGGGTTCGGTTTTGCCCGTGACAATCTCCACTTCGACGAACTGCCCCGGGTGCAGCCGATCATCAGGGTTTTCAACTTCAATACGTAAACCCTGGGTACGGGTTGTTTCATTTAGTTGGTGGTGGCGTTGAATGAGAGTGCCGGACAGCCAGTTCTGACCGTCGAGACTCACTCGAGCTTCGGTTCCAGTGACGAAATTCACCAGGCCGTTGGGCACCGTTTGTGCCTCCACCCACATGACGGACTCGTCACTGATGTCGATGAGGACACGACCCGGTTCAATCAGTTCGCCAACAATGAAATCATCCTGCAACACGGTGCCCGCTTGCGGCGCGAGCAGATCAAACGCGCCAGTCGCCTTACTGGCATCGCCGGTTTTCACCAAAGCCGCGGCTTGCGCATCCGTCATGCCGTAGGCGATGACCGCAGCCAATGCCTGTTGTTGCGCCACCTGGGCTTCGGTATAACGGCGCTCGGATACCGTTTGCCGTCCGAGACTCTTGACCCGTTGCCACTCTCGATCGGCAACAATCAATGCGCCCTGGGCGGTCGCCATTTCCACGCTGGAAAGTGTCACGAGTGGCTGCCCAATCTTGACTTCTTCGCCAAGCCGGACGTGTCGTGCGACAACCTGTGCGGTGATACGCGGAGTCACCCGCGTCGAGCGATAGGCATTGATGATGACTTCGCCGGGCACGCGAATCGTTTCGTTTAAGGACCGCTCGGTGATCGGCTCGACCACGATACCTGCGGTGCGTTGTTCCTCGGCGGTCATTTCGATCGCACTGCTTTCTTCGCCCTCGTGATCATCGTGCTCTTCGTCCTGGGCATACACCGGCGAGAGCAGTGTCAAACACAGACACAGCGCCCATAGTTTTAGGGTGTTCATCGAGACTTTCTCCATTGGATTTTTGCGTCTGTTCGGGTTGTTTCTGTTCATTGGTAGGCTCCCTGGCCGAGCCATACATCAACCTGGCCCGAGGCCCAAAGCCACTCGAACCAGGCGCGCCATAGCGCTTCGCGCAGATCGAGCGCGCTTTCCTGGACATCAAGTGTTTGGCGAAGCTGCACGAGGTAATCGGTTGTGCTGAGCTCGCCGGCCTCCCACAGTTTTTGCAGCTGTTCGGTTTGACTGGCCAAACTGGTCTCGCCGGTAAGTTGCCAGTCGCCCCAGGCACCGCGCGACAGTTCGTAACGCTCAGCGGCGCTGACAAGTCGTGCATAGGCGCGTTGCATCACATCGTCGGCAATCTGTTGGGCCTGGGAGCGTTCTGCCATCGCGGCGCTCACCTCATGGCTGAAGCTATTACGGATAAAGAGTGGCACCGTCACGTTTACGCCGACCAGATTCTCGCCGTCCTCACGACCGCCCGCCAAACTGATGGTTGGGTCGGGTCGGCGCTCGCGTCGGCGAAGCTCAACCACCGCGTCGGCCGAATCGACCTGACGCCGTACGGCTAATACTTCGGGTAGTGCGAGTACCAATGTTTGGGGGTCGGATGCGGATTGGGGCAGCTTTGGCAGCGCCGCGGGTAATGCCGGCCACTCTGTTGCCGGAGAGCGGGGTGTAAGGTTGCGGACCGCCTGTCGAGCCTCGGCCAGGCCGGCGCCGGCGGTAGCCTTTTGAATGCGCGCGTCCGTTGCAGCCAGTTTTGCGAGCGAAAATTCGACCTGGTTCAAATCACCGGCATCGAAGCGACGTTGCGCCAGATCCGCGAAATCCTGCATCAGCTGCCGGCGTGATTCGGCCAGCGCATCGCGCTCAACGCCGGTCTGGTGCTGGGCCAGACCATCCAAAAGCTCTACGGTCACTGCCCAGCGTGCGGCCAGGTACTCGGCCTCTACCACCAGTCGATCCGATTCCGCCACCGCGGTGCGGGCCTTGCGTTTGCCGCCCCAATCGAGCGTTTGGCTGATACCGATCGAGCGCGTTTCGACATCCGTATTTTCGGCATCGAGAATGAGTTCGGGGTTGTACAAGGGGCGTGATGCGGCGTCCCTGAACGAGCCGCTGGCATCCAGCGCAGCTCGTGCCGCCTGCACGCGCGGATTGGTCTCGACCACCGTTTGCACAAAACGGATCAGTTCGGGATCGGCACGTCTCGCGCCAATCGCGTCAGGGTCAGCGGCTTGCGCCGCCCATGGTATCAATATCAGGCCGCCCAATAACGGGAGCAGCCCACGGTGTGGATTTCGCATAAATCATCTTCCGGATGCAGTACATCGGTGTGCATGCGAATCTGTGTTCGGCACGCACGGTTCTAGAGCAGGGAAAAAGATTTAGGCGTTGGGGGGAGGTGTCGGAGGGGCTTGGCCGAAATTCCGTACGTCAATTTGTTTATTGACACCACGGGTGTCGGCGATCATGGGCGCGACGAATGCGGCAGGCTGTGAGGTGATGCTTGAACTGTGGCCGTGACAGCAGTGCTGGCAGTGATCACCATCAAGCTCTGTATCAGGCACGCTACCGTCATGGTCTTCGAGTGGATGACCAAATTCTGACTGATGAGCAACGTCATCGCCGTGCGGCACGCCGTCGATCACAACATCAGCTGTCGCTTCCAGGCTCACGAAGAGCACGGAAATCATGACGGATATGCACCAAAAGGATCTCATAGCGCGGCTATACTACCTCGGTTTTCGTGGTAAGGGGAGGATTGAGTTCACATTCGTTGCGCGTAGCACGCAATTCTGCCCTGGCCAGACGCACCACCCGCTTTGCGGCGCCAATATTCAATGCCGCGATGATTGCAGCGACAACGAGATCGGGCCAGCGCGAGCCGCTCGCGAAGACGCCTGCCGCGGCAAGCATCACCGCAACGTTGCCAATCGCATCATTGCGACTGCACAACCAGATGGATTGCCGGTTACTGTCTCCGTCTCGAAACCGATACAACATGCCGGTAACTGCTACGTTAACAAGTAACGCCAATAATGCGATCGCGCTCATGGTGGCGGGGTCGGGCGCGCTGTCGGTGAACGCTCGATACACGGCGCTGCCGACCACCCACGAACCAAATAAGGCCATGCTGGCCCCTTTCACAAGCGACGCTTTCGCACGAACACTCAGCGCCATGCCGACGACAAACAAACTGATCGCGTAATTGGCAGAATCTCCGAAAAAGTCGAGCGCATCGGCCTGCAGCGATAGAGAATCCCCCAGTTGGCTGGCCACCATTTCCACGACAAACATCGTGAAATTCGCGACCAACGCGATCCACAGCACGCGGCGGAATATCGGATCCGATGCTTTTAGGTCGACGTTCTCTCCGGCGCAGTCGTTGCAACCCGGCATTAATCCGCATCCTCGATATCCAGCGGTTCGCCGATATGCGCCACCATGTCATCGATCACGCAGCGAATGTGTTCATCCAGCGCCGAGTAGAAGATTTGCTTGCCTCGGCGCTCTGAACGTAGGACACGCGCGGCCTTGAGCAGCCGCAAGTGGTGGCTGACTAACGACGGCGATGAGTCCAAGCGCATCGCAATCTCCCCGACACTGATGGGCTCATCCAGGCACGTCAGAACGATCCGCAAGCGCGTAGGATCGCCCATCAGCCGGAACAGATCGGCCAAGTGACCAATCGTATCGTCAGCGTTCAATGGAATGATGGTGTTTCGCTCGGCTTTCATATAACAGACAATTGAATAGTTGTTGAAATGTTGGCATGTTCAGAGGGCTTCGTCAACCTATACGGTTTGGAAACTGTGAACAGGTTTACGCCGGATGTCCGAAGACTTGGTTTATATCGTTACCGTGAGCGCCGGGGTGGCGTTTGTGGGTCTGTCTTTGGCGACTCTTGTCAGGTCGCGTGTTCAGTTTTGGCCACCGCCCAGTGCTGACAGCTGGCAGCACAAGACGTTTCGGGCCCTATTTCGGGTGTATTTCGTCGGCCTCGTCGCGCTAACAGTGATGACGTTTAACGCGGACGCGACGTCCGCCCTGCAATACGCAATTGGAGTACCGCTCTTGGTGGTTGGATTCGGGCTCGCGGTGTATTTGCCCGGCTTTCTCGGCTGGCGTAATGCCTTTGGCGAAGCCACAGGTCTCAAAACAGATGGCGCCTATCGGTGGAGCCGGAATCCAATCTACGTCGCTTCGATTGTCGGCATGTTCGGTTGGGGTATCGTTGTGCTCGACGGCTGGGTAACGTCGCTGCTCGCGCTGTGGGCGCTTTTCTATGTGGTCGCGCCTTTTCTTGAAGAGCCATGCTTGGAGCAGGAATATGGCAGAGCCTATTTAGGCTACAAACACAAGGTTGCTCGCTTCGTCGGCGAAAGATCCTTGCGGTCTACAACATGATATCGCAAAGCTGCACGCACGTGACTGCACAAGTTTCTCAACTCCAAGATCAACCCGGTGACTGCACGGCGTTTGAGCGTCGATCTGCCACGCAGGCGTACGCGGCACCGAAAGCGTATTCTCGAAATGAGATCGTACGCATAGTGGCCTCGACAGAACGCCACGGTTGGAAATCTTGATAGTCCCGAGTCGCACCGAAGCGCCTGACAAGTGCCTCGCCGAGGTCTACCAGCCAATCCGGCCAGCGTGTGGGGTATTTCAGTCCAAGCAGGCCCAATCGTCCGTTTTCGTTAAGGTTCGTATTCACGCGCTCGATGATCTGAGGATAAGAGGGAACCATTTCGAGACCGAATGTCGAAATGACACCATCAATCCCTGGTGACAACTCGTAGTCTCCGACGTCCCCCTGGATCAGTTCGATATCTCGTATGCCCAGACGGACGGCTTCGGCTTGCGCCTTCGCGAGCATACCGGCCGAGAGATCAATGCCGATAATATGGCCATCAGGTCCGATAGCGTCCTGAAGTAACTCAAAGTTCTGCCCCCCGCCGCAACATAGATCGACGACGGTGTCGCCAGTACTCAGCTTGAGTTCGTTGATTAAACGGGACCGCCAACGGCCGAGTCCTAGGAGTCGAAATCCGGTGAGCCATGTGTCATAGGAATCGGCCATGCGGTCATAGAGATTGCGGACCTCGAGATTGTTGAGAATGCTCATGGTTTTTCCGATCGAAGGCGTCTAGTCAAACATGCTGGTGTGTTCCGTACCTCGATCATCGTGTTTGTCTGCGTGAGTGTCTTTTAAGATGTCAATCGCGCCATACAACGCAATGCCAGCGACCGCAATCCCGACGACGAGGTCCGGCCAGTTCGCTCCTGTCAAAAGGACAATGACCCCCGCCAGGATAATGCCGCCGTTAGCGATAAAATCGTTCACGCTGAACGTCACTGCTGCGCGCAAATTGACATCTTTGTCTTTCAAGCGGTTCAGTAGGCGCAGGCAAATAAAGTTGACTACCGCCGCTACCGCCGCCATCGCCATCATCAGCAGCCCCGCCGGCTCCGGTCCTTCAATGAATCGGCGAACCGCATCGGCTATCACCATACCCGAGAATAACAGCAACATAAGCCCGGAGAATCGAGCGGCACCACGCTTCCACGTGCGAGAACGGCTGAGTGCCAACAGGCTAAGCGCGTAAACGACGGCGTCTGAGCTGTTATCAAGCCCGTTCGCGAGTAATGCGTTCGAATCGCCGAAATAGCCCATGACGAAAAAACCGGCCGCGATACCAACGTTGAGCCATAGAACGATCCATAGCGTTTGTCGCTTCGATTGTGAGCCGAGATCGAAGCCGGAACGGCCCATGTATTTCTCCCTAATTTTGTTCTGCTGGAGATAGCATTTGAGTGTACTGTAAGCGCTTTTCGGCGGTTGATAAAGAATCCGCGAGTCATCGGAGCTACCGCAAGGTTCGCGCTCTCCGATCGGGCTGTCCATCATGCGCGGGAATGCGGAGGTTCAGTTGTGCCGCGAAGCAAAGCGGACGCAGAGACACAGCGCAAACTTGCCCGGACGCTTACGCATCCCTACCACGGTGCCCCGCACGGACGTTATCGCACGACCTCGGTCCAAATGTGCCCCTCTGCCATCATATCGAACAGCACATAGTAGCTTGCAATGAGCACCGTCGGATAGAAGCTACGGTCCCGATCAAATTTTAAGACGTGAGCGAGTAGCACGACCCCTATCCCCGACCTGAGACCGACAAGAAGTGGCAAGCCCATCAATCAATAAATGAGGCAACGTGGCATATGGACCGTCTCACTTGATCGCCATCCAAATCGCCATAACGATCATCATCAGATTCTCGGTCAATGAAACGAACCCAAGCGGGACATTGCTGTCGCCGCCAACGCAGGCGCACTTGAGCTCTCGCTTGTCTATGTAGACAGCCTTGAACACGCTGATTGCACCGATCCCCGCTACAAAGAGCGTGACCGGCGCCGATATCCATGTCAGTACACCCGCCATCATCAACAGC
>JAUHZT010000080.1 GCA_030425905.1 Gammaproteobacteria bacterium | reverse complement strand
TCTTGCGTTGCGATTTCAGGGGGTCACAGCTTGTCATCTTGTTGGACTATACTCTCTGCAAATATATTTGACTTGGGCACAGCGAGAATCTAGCGTGCCGGGTCTAATCTACCTTAAGTTTCAGGATAACCCAGCCCATGATACTGGAAATCGAAAATTTCCTGACGCCGCAGGAACTGCAGCGTCTGCAACAAATCGGCGACGAATCCTCCTTCCTGAACGGTCGACTGAGTAATCCGCACAATACAGCAAAGAACAATGAGCAGATTGATCAGGCCGCGCCGGGTTACAAGGAATCAAGCCAGATTGTAGGGAATGCAATGGCCCGCCATGAGGGCTTTCGCGACTTTGCGATGCCCAACAGAATTGCTCCCCCATTGCTATGCAAATACGAAGCCGGGATGGCTTACGGCACGCATGTCGATGCCGCTTTGCTCCCGCTCATAAGACTGAATATGACACTGCGCTCAGACATATCCGTGACTGTCTTTCTCAGCGACCACACCTCGTACGATGGCGGCGAACTCGTACTTCATATCGAAAGTCGAAAAGTGCCGATCAAACTACCCGCCGGCGGCCTGGTTGCCTATCCTTCGACGTTCTTGCACGAAGTAGCTGAAGTAACGCGTGGTCAGCGCCTGGTGGCCATCACGTTTGTGGAAAGCCAGATTATCGACGAGCGACATCGGCACATGATCTACAGCCTCGGTGAAATTTCGGCGCTGGAAGGCCTGACGATGAAGCCGGAGAACCGTATGCGCCTGGACCTCGTGCGGCACAATCTGATTCGGATGTGGTCCTGATGCTGCTGACTGCGCTTCAAGTCGGCAGAATACAGTCGACAGGTGCCATCGAGTAGACGATCTTCGTGGTTTGAAATCCAGATCGCTGTTGCGCCTGCTTCTACTGCACGAACTGCGGCGATAGAAGTTTCCAGCCCATTGACAACCAATGGTCCGCGCCAACCCTCTGCCAGGAAAGCAAAATCGTTTCAGATGCCAGACCGATCGGACCTGTGCAGAGCACGTATCTGGCGGTAGAACTCGGTATGCACAAGTCCGCGTGTTCTCGCCACCTGGCCGCCTTGCAACAGCTGGGATTCGTAGGACAGGTCAATGTTCGAGGCGGCTACATTCTTCGGTTACCGCTAGTAACGTTTGGGGAAGTTACTCGCCGCCAGACACACCGTATAGAGCTGACAGCCTTTCGAACTGATCACGAACTAGTCACTTGAAAAATCACCAAACACCGGCGAACCTTCGTATGAAGATCGAATCAGTGTCGGCTGCTCGCCATCGGCCCAACTCTTAAGACAGTATTGAACACGATAAGCTAGCGGCGCGCCGTTGTCTCCCCAGTGAACATGACGCGACTCGACATTAAAACCAAACAAGTCCACCGTAGCCGATTCGGCGCCGAATCGTGCTATTCCATAGCCATGGGAATAGCCATCGAAAAAGTCAATGTGCTTGTTTGATTGTTTTTGCGCGTACTTCTTTGCCTGATTCTCATCGTTGCTCTCAGCCATGACCTGCGCCGCACGTACGCCATGGCGAACAGCTACGTTCATGTTCGGCTTGGTAAGTTTTCTTCCTTCTTCATCCTTGGACTCATAGGCATTTAGCTGACGTACTTCCTGACTTGCCGTGCGCCATTCAGCCGATTGGATCTCTACACGCGTCACCATCGAGATAGACGAGCAGGCAAAGTCGGCGGCCACGTATTCCGGCGACGACACAGAATGATCGGGAGCCACCAGTCCTGCCGCATTTAAATGACGATCACCACTCAATGAAACCACATTGCTAATTTTCGAATCTCGAATAAAACTCATTAGCTCTGCGCGCTCATTAGGGAAGGCATCCCAGGAGTCGCCAGGCCACAGCACAGAATCACTGTAGCCATCACCCAATGCCGAATAGTTAATCTCAAACGGCATTAGCGGAACAGGATTACCCCATACCTTCCACACTGCCCGACTCTCTCGCAAGCATTCCTTAAACCAACGCTTTTGTCTTTCTCCCAGGTTCGTGACCGGCGGTGCGTCAAAACGCGGGTTTGGCGTCTGCACGCCATTTATCTCGATGGTCTTCGGCGGCTTGCCACCGTTATAGGTCTTGCCCGCCGCCAAAACCTCTCGGGCGTAGTTTGGGAGGCCCCAGCCTGAGAATTCCGGTGCGGGTTCCTCGCCTCTTAGAGAAGCCAGTGAATGGTCGAAGTCAGCACCGGGGCTACGGTATGACCGTAGATCCGTTAGCATCAGATCCAGATTCCTGCCCCAAGCCAGTGACCGATACACGGTGATCGATTCCATTGCGGCGACGTTGTTTTTTTCCGTGGAAAGAAATGAACTGTCAAACGGTTCCATGTCCGCATCCTCCACTTTCACCGGCACAAAGTCCCTGGCTTGGTTGAGAACATCCGCGATGGACCCGCTTTCAGATAGCAGTGCGGGGACGAATTCAAACCATGCTTTGTAGGCGTCAACCCGGCGACGTGGCATAGACCGCCCCAAGCCAAATGACTGCCACGAATCGTCGGAGAACTCGTGGTCGTCCCAAATACAAACGAACGGAAAACTGGCTCTTGCTGCCTGTAGATCAGGATCGGAAAGGTAGGTCTTGTACAGCATCCGGTAGTCCTCAGTACTCACTGCAGCGCGCGTACTTCGAGGGCCTTTGGTACCGCCAGAGGGAAACGGCGGGAACGTGCGAGGACGACCATCCTGGTACTGAGGCAAGTTTTCCTTTTGAGGTGGAACGTTTTCATAAATGAAGTCGCCAAGGTGCACGACCAAATCCACAGCTCTTTCAAGCCCTTCTTTCTTCTCCAGGTTCACCAGGTGACGGTAGGTTCCCATGAATCCGGTCTGTATTGACTGGCAGGAAACAAAAGCCACCGAGGCGGTGCGATTATCATTCGGGTTTGGCGCTGTCCAGGTTCTTCCAACCCTACTGCTGCTACCTCCGTCAGAAACAAAACGGTAGTAGTAGGTCGTATCGGCATCCAACTCGTCCACTAGAACTCGTACGGTGTAGTCCGAATCCGGGTGTGCGGTAATTGTTTTCTCCAAGACAAGGTGTTCGAAACTTCTTGAGCTTGAGACCTGTACTCTTAAGCTAACCTGGCCACCTGCACTGGGTTTCGCACGCGTCCATATAAGCACAGCGTCTGGTCTCGGATCCGCAGAGGCTACACCTTGAGGAAATTGAACGTCCTGAGCGCCGGATGCGGACTTCGCGACCAACTGCGCAGCCGCGCGACTCGCAACGGCTGAAAATGCAAAAGTCCCAACAACACCGCCGGATACCTTCAAGAACTCTCGTCTAGTGCTACCCATTCCGATCACCCCTAATCCTTAACTCCTGATCCCTTGTCAGGAATTTGTCAGCCTATCTCTTGCGCTGTCGTACAAGCGCCACACCCCTGTGTGCGCCATGGTCGCAAGCGGCTCCAGGTTGACTTACGTGCCTGATCGCTCAGCGTTCATGCAGGCCTGTCTCAGGTCACAACACCGCATCTGTTAACTGGAAACTCGAACCCTATTCATACCGAACACTCACTGTCGGTGGGGGATCGGCAAGCCCATGAAAAACGGCAGTCAGGCTGCTGCCTGTTTCAGGAAATCTTGGCCGGCCAAAGTTCCCGAGACTGATAAGGTCGCCAACCTTGAGTTCAAGACCGTCGCGGCGCTGTAACTCGCCGATTACATCGAGGACCCTTTCAAGCGGATTGTCCCGCATACCACTCGATTGGAGTGACCGTCCGGCCTCGTCAAATAGTTCCACTTCTAGCTTTTCGAAGATGCTGAGCCTGGTCGCCGGGGTCATGTGGCTTAAGTCAATTTGATCACCGAGCACTCCCCAACGTGCATTGGCATTGGATGCTGTCCATATGGCCTTGGTGCGTGCGGCACCATCAGGAAGCATCATGTCTGATGACTCAATCAACGGAAACACGGCATCAATACTCGCTGCGATGTCTTCGGTGGTCTTCGCTCTATTTATTGAATCGGCACCAACCCGAACTAACAGGTCCGCTTCGCCAAGCAAGCGCGCTCCTGTCGAGATTTCAATTGTAGAACCTGTTGCTAATAGCATGGCATCGGTAATTACACCGACGACACGTCCGTCATTCGCAAACGTAACTTTGTAGCCGACGGGTTCACCACCCGCGGGATGACGCTGCGCGATCTCTTTTTGGATACGGTATGAGCGTGTGATGTCGCCCAGTTCTGCCCAGTTGCAACCATCGACATTCTCAAGCCTGCGACCGGCTGTATAGGCCGCGAAATACTCAAGAGTGCAAGGGTCTTTAGTGCCCCAGTCCGCTTTGGGCATGCCAGCCATTACCAGGACTGACGCAAGTACGGCGGCCAACAAGAACCGCCGGCGTGTTGATACCACGTCTTGTCCCCTTTGGATAACTGCACGAAAGTGTAGCACCGGTGCTGAGCGCGAGACCCATGCGCACCGGTGCTATTTTGCACTATGCGGAACAGGACCGCGTAAGACATCTTTAAGGTCAACAGTAGAGTTGATCCGGATTTTTTTGCTGCGGGGATCCTCTGGTGCAACAATTGGGCTTGCCAACTATCGCTGCCGATGATCGTGCTTAGATGGCTTAAGCCAGGTAGCCCGACATTCTGGACCGCCGCCGCAATGTCGCCTTTGGGCAGCCCTCGCCCTGCGGGCGCGCTGAAGCGCGTCCAAAATTGCTGGCGCAATTTTGTGAACCACCTTCGGCGCTTCAACCCCACGATATTGACGGACACAAAAAAAGGCGCCCCGATGGGGCACCTTTTCTTGTGATGGTGGTGATGGGTGGATTTGAACCACCGACCTGCGGGTTATGAGTCCACCGCTCTAACCAACTGAGCTACATCACCGATAGACTGCCTGCGAATGACAGCACTCTGCAGGGGGCGCAAATTGTCCTTATGCGGCCGGGGCCTGTCAAGGCACAACCCGTGCAATTTGCTCCGTATAATGCCCGCCACGCGCCACGCTGGCGCCGGAGCTGGATTTGAACAGTCTATTCGTCCTTGAAATGATCGGAACCGCTGCTTTTGCGATCAGTGGTGCCGTGGCGGCCTCGCGCAAGAATATGGATATATTCGGCTTTTGCGTCCTGGCCCTGATGCCTGCCGTGGGTGGCGGTACCTTGCGTGACCTGCTGCTGGATCGCCACCCGGTCTTCTGGGTAGCGAACCCGAGTTATGTCATCGTCGCACTGGTCGCCGCCGTGGCGGTCTTTCTGGGCGTCTACAAACCAGGTACCCGGCAGCGCCTGCTGCTCTGGACCGATGCGCTTGGCATGGCCCTGTTCGCCTCCATGGGCACGGAAATCAGCCTGGGTTTCGGCACCGGCGCACTCGTGGCCGTCATGCTTGGCGTTGCCACTGCCGTAACCGGCGGCATTATCCGCGACATCATGTGCGGCGAGGTGCCGCTCGTTTTAACCAAGGAAATCTACGCCACGGCTGCGTTCGTTGCCGGGCTTGTCTATGTTGCGGTCGCCTATGGCGGCGGCACTCGCACAATCGCACTGATCACAGCAACGGCCGCGGGGTTTGCCGTGCGTGGCCTCGCAATCACTTACAACTGGACACTGCCACCGCCGAGAGTTCGACGGTAGATCGACTGACTGCGAGAAATCGGCAAGCTGCGCCGCAGGTGAAGAAAAGCCTTCGTATTGTGCGGCTTGGCGACAACAACCACAGCCGCTCCCACTTATCGCCTAGACGTTAAACCGAAAGTGCATCACGTCGCCTTCCTTGACGATGTATTCCTTACCTTCAAGACGCAGACGACCGGCCTCTTTCGCACCCTGCTCGCCATTGCCGTTGACGAAATCCTCATAGGCGATGACTTCGGCGCGAATAAAGCCTTTCTCGAAATCCGTATGAATCTCGGCTGCCGCTCTCGGCGCAGTTGCACCCACCTTGGTGGTCCAGGCGCGAACCTCTTTCACGCCGGCCGTAAAATATGTCTGCAAGCCAAGCAATGAGTAACCGGTACGAATGACGCGATTCAGTCCCGGCTCATCGAAGCCAAGATCGGCGAGAAAATCTGCCTTGTCACTTTCGTCCAGCAACGCGATCTCCGCCTCAATCGCTGCACAGATTGCTACAACTTCCGCGCCTTCCTGTGCCGCGTACGCCCGGACCGCATCAAGATGCGCATTGCCTTCGAATCCTGACTCATCGACGTTCGCAACGTACATGACAGGCTTCGCCGTGATCATGTGCAGTGCGCGAATAATCGGCGCTTCCTTGTCGTCGAGCTCTAACGAACGCAACGGCAAGCCTTCATCGAGATGTGCCTTGGCTTTTGCCAGCGTGTCACGCAGAAACAAGGCATCCTTCTGGCCGGTTTTCGCATTCTTCTCGGCTTTGTAGAGCTGCTTTTCGACAGACTCGAGATCCGCCAGCGCGAGTTCGGTGTTGATAGTCTCGATGTCGTCGATAGGATCTATCTTGCCGGCAACATGCGTTACGTCGTCATTTTCAAAACAGCGCACGACATGCGCTATCGCATTCGTCTCACGGATATTGGCCAGGAACTGGTTGCCAAGCCCTTCACCTTTCGACGCCCCGGCTACGAGACCGGCGATGTCAACAAATTCCATCGTGGTCGGCACTGTCCTTTGTGGCTTAACGATCCCGGCCAGCACGTCAAGGCGCGGGTCCGGTACCGGCACCACGCCGACATTCGGTTCGATCGTGCAAAACGGATAGTTCTCGGCTGCAATTTCAGCCGCAGTGAGTGCGTTAAAGAGTGTCGACTTGCCGACGTTCGGCAGGCCGACGATGCCACAGGTAATTGCCATTGGTTCAGTTCTTTGTGTGTAGGTCTTTCATCGCGGCATTCAGGCCCTTGTCCATCAGGACCGGCATGATTGAAACCGCCTCGTCAATGTTCTTTTCTATCGCCGTCTCGACATCAGGCGACGCCCTCTTCAAGACATAGTTCGTGACCTGGCTCTTCTCGCCGGGGTGACCAACACCCAGTCGCAAGCGCATGAACTCAGCACCGCAGTGACGAATAATATCGCGCAGCCCGTTGTGACCGCCGTGGCCGCCGCCCTGTTTCAGACGCACCGTACCGGGCGGCAAGTCTATCTCGTCGTGCGCGACCAGCAAGTTCGAGACATCAAGCTGATAGTAATCCAGCATGCCGCGCACGGGCTTGCCGCTAAGGTTCATGTAGCTCTGCGGTTTAACAAGCCAGACTCCTTCGCCCTGCAGCCGCACACGACAAGTTTCAGCATCGAACTTCTTGTCGTAGCGAAACTCACCGTGGTATTTGCGCGCCAACGCGTCGGCAAACCAGAACCCCGCATTGTGCAAGGTCCGCTCGTAGCGTTGCTCCGGATTGCCGAGCCCGGCAATAATTGTGACGGGTGCTGCCATAGTGTGCGCATGTTAAACAAAAAGACCGCCAAAAGGCGGTCTTTTCACAAGTCCGAACAATCGGACCGACCTGCTAATTCTAGTCGTCCGACTTGTCGTCGTCTTTCGACGCTGCCTCGCCGCCATCTTCAGACTCGGCTTCGTCGCTGTCTTCTTCAACCGGTGCGGCCTTGATGATGTGGATCGAGACCATGGCCTGGTCGTGCTCAGGCCCTTGAGCCAACTCGGGAATTTCCACGCCTTTAGGCAACTTGATATCTGACAAGTGCAACATGTCGTCAAGTTCCATGTGGGAAATATCAACTTCGAGATATTCCGGCAAGTCACGCGGCAAACACACGACTTCGACATCGGAGATCAGACGCGCAACGGTACCGCCACTGGTCTTGACACCCGGCGCGACGTCCTCGCCCGTGAAGTGCAGCGGCACATTCATGCGGATCTCTTCGTCTTCAACGATGCGCTGCAGATCGATATGCATGATCTGCGGCTTCGCCGGATGCCGCTGGACATCTTTGAGGATCGCCGCCTGACTCTTGTCACCAACTTTTACGTTGAGGACACTCGAGTAGAAAGACTCGCTTTCAAGCTGCTTCAGGACCTTGTTGTGGTCAAACGTGAGGGCCCGAGGCGGGCGGCCTGCACCGTAGATGATTGCCGGAACTTTACCTTCGTGACGCAGGCGGCGGCTCGCACCTTTCCCCTGGTCTTCGCGGTATTCCGCAACCAGATCAAACTTTTCAGCCATGACTGAACTCCGTTAACTGATTGATATAAAAGTGATTTGCCAGATTATGGCAACGCAATGATCGCGACCAATTCATTGCGGGCGGCGAAGTCTAACCGATTGACCGGCACAGGGCCAGCTATAAGTGGCCAGAACGCAGGGCGCGCGCCACTTGTGGCAGGCTCGCACCGGCGGCGCACCGCGGCCGCCAAGCAGGCTTGTTCCTAATCGACGTACAGGGAGCTGACCGACTCGTCGTCGGAAATACGCCGCATGGTTTCGGCCAACAGTTCAGCCGATGAGAGCTGGCGAATCTTCGGGCAGGCCTGCGCTTCTTCGCTAAGCGGGATCGTGTCCGTCACGACCAACTCTGTCAGCGCTGACTCCGCGATGCGACCGACCGCCGGCCCGGAGAGAACCGCGTGCGTAATATACGCTGTCACACTTGCGGCGCCACGCTGCGCCAGCGCCGAAGCCGCGTGGCACAACGTGCCCGCCGTATCGACCATGTCGTCGATCATCACGCAGTTGCGGTCCTTGACCTCACCGATAATGTTCATGACTTCCGACTGATTCGCCTTATCACGACGTTTGTCGATGATAACGAGGTCCGCATCGTCAAGCCGTTTCGCCAGCGCCCGAGCGCGCACAACACCGCCAACGTCCGGCGAGACAACCACCATCTTGTCGTATTTTTGCTTCCAGACATCGCCCAGCAACAGCGGGGATGCGTAGACGTTATCGACGGCGATATCGAAGAAGCCCTGAATCTGGTCGGCATGCAGGTCAACCGTGAGTACCCGGTCGACACCCGACGCGGCGATAAGCTTTGCAACCAGCTTTGCGGTAATGGGTACGCGTGACGCGCGCGGCCGACGGTCCTGGCGCGCGTAGCCAAAATAAGGCATGACGGCCGTGATGCGCGCGGCCGACGCACGACGTGCCGCATCGACCATCACCAGCAATTCCATCAGGTTTTCGGCGCCCGGCGGGCAGGTCGGCTGAATGATGAAGGTTTCGCGACCCCGAATGTTCTCGAGTATCTCAACATTCATTTCGCCGTCCGAGAATCGCCCCACATGGGCCCTGGCGAGCGGCACATGCAGGCAGCGCGCGATATCCTGGGCCAATGCCGGGTGCGCATTCCCGGAAAATACGGCCATTGAAGCAAAATCCACGAATTTCCCTCTAAATCGTGTTGCGAGGCTGCGGGCCTCAAGTGGCTGGGGCGGCAGGATTCGAACCTGCGGTACACGGGATCAAAACCCGATGCCTTACCGCTTGGCTACGCCCCATTTTCCTTGAGAAACGTCGTCACACTCTACGTTGGTGCGCGCATATGCGGCGCAATTGTGATTGGCTGACCTTTTGCTGTCAACGAAACTGCGCGCATCAACGCCTGTGCTAGTGAAATACCCACCGATCAATGACCAGCCGCACGCTGGTTTCCGGATTTTGCGCACTCAGACGGCTTGGCATTTGCTGCCCACCACTGGTCTCCTGGTAGCGCCCGATTTCGACGGTCCAGCCGCGCTGCACGAGTCTCACGAGCTCGCCCGCTGCTGAGAACTCGGTGACAGCCGGAACCCGCGGGTCAGGAATGCCAAGCGCCCAGAATCGCAGGCTCTCGACGGGAATTGTCCAGCCATAGCGCAGGTAGAGGTCCGTTTCGACATCGTCCAGCCGCGTTTCAACGCCGTCCTTGTCAGTCACACTGACCGACGTGCCATCCCCGGCGAGACGCACCGTGCCTATGCCCAATGGGCCGCTGACAGACGCCTGAAAGCGATTCTCAGCCTCTTGTTGCCAGCGCAGCTTGCCGTTAAAGCCTTCCGCCCCGGCCTTCACGGCCACACGCCCGTTGAAATCGTAGGTTTCGACCGCCGACAGCACTCGAACGCGCTGGTCCCACTCGCTGATATCCGGCAAATCGACACCACGCTGGCTCGCGCAAGCCGCTAGCAGGAGCAGACCCGGCAGCAGCAGTGCCAGGCGGCTGTGCTTACTCGGCGGCAGAGAACAGACGCTCACGTACATTTTCGAGCAGCGGACTTTCAGGCGACTTCTCTTCGGCCGTGGCGAGCATTGCCAAAGCCTCGTCATCCCGGCCCATGGCGACCAGCACCTCAACGATGTGCGCGGCGACTTCCGGGTCGTCAAACCGTGCGTAGGCTCGTTCCAGCTCTACCAGTGCTTCTGCATGGCGACCGAGCTTGAACAGCACCCAGCCAAGGCTGTCAATGATGGCCGGGTTCTCCGGATCCAGCTTGATCGCCTTGCGAATCAGTTTTTCCGCTTCACGATAATTGTCGGTGCGGTCCGCCAGCGTATAGCCCAGCGCATTGAGCGACAGCGGGCTGTCGGGCCAGTGCTTCACCGCATGGCGATACTGCTCGATAGACTGTTCCAGCTCACCCATCCGTAACAGCAGTTCGGCCCGGCCGAGCGACACACCCTCGGACTCGGGTCGGTACTCGATCATTTGATCGTAATACCCCAGCGCTTCGGGATACCGTTCGAGTGCGGCCAGCAACTGTGCCTTCGATTGCACCGTGTCGATTGCAAATTGCGGGTGCTGGCGCGCAAATTCGTCGAGTTTCTTTAAAGCGGTATCAGGCGCTTCCTTGTCCAGCGCCACCAGGGCCGCAGCACGGCGCTGCGCGTTGACCGCGTGAGTGCCGCTGGTGACCTGCGAATACAGGCTGATCGCCTGGTCCGTTTCCTGGCGGTAGTCAGAGATGCGGGCCAGGTAATACAACGCATCCATGGTGTGCTTGCCGCTGCCCAGAAGGTCCTGAAAATCTTGCCAGGCGGCGTCGAGATTCTCCTGACGAAAATTAATAATTGCCATCAGGCGCAGTGCATCGGCGTTGTTACCCGACTCGTATTGAATCTGGTTGACCTGGCTTAGCGCATCGTCATCGCGGCCCGCAGACAGCATCAGTAAGGCCAGTTCCATCCGGGTGCTTGGATCCGGCATCGGGTCATCGCCAATAATGCGTGCGACATAGTCGATAGCCGCATCCTGGTCGCCTTCCATGAGCAGAATGCGGCCGTAGAGAAGCTGCGCTTTCATTTGCAGCCACTCACTCGGGTCGAGATCCAGCGCTTCCTGCGTGAATGCCTTCGCATCCTCAACCTCACCCGCCTGAACTGCCAGTGCGGCTGTGGCATACAAGGCAGCCGGTGAATCCCGGTAAGGCTTTGCCAGCGACTTCATGACCTTGTAAGCCGCCTTGGTGTCTTCCTCCTCACTCAGCACCGCCGTCAGTGACAGCAGTCGTTCATCTACCTTGCCGTCACCGCGCTCGAGCAATTTCTCATAGCTGCGTTCTGCCTTGCGCGTGTCGCCCATGCGCAATTGCAGCCGCGCCAGATGAAACAATGCCTCATCGCTGTCTTCTTCCAGCTCGAGCCAGCGCTCGGCGGAACGCAGCGCATCGTCATTAAAGCCGTAGCTCGCCCCGATCCGGGTGGCCTGGCGCGCGATCTCCACGCTTTCACTGAGCTCCGCCGCCAGCCGGTATTCATGCGCTGCCTTGAGATAGTCCATGGCGTGCAGAGCAATTTCCGCCTGCAACACATGGGCACTGGCATCGCTTGGTTCTGAATCTTTTGCCAGCACTGGCCCCGGAGGCGCCATAAAGAGTGCTGCCGATACGGCGAAGATCGCCAGCAGCCGTCGAGGATATGCAGTCATTTTGCCCTTACTGGTTTGTAGGTCCGCAGCCGTGTCCCTTAACACGACAGCGTTTGAGCGGCGCTCATAACACGAATTTTGTCACCAATATCTATTCAGACAAGGAACTAAGTCGTCAGTTCGCTTATGATACGCGCTGTTTTTGTCATTTCCTTACCGGCAGCCCGTCAAAGCCAGCTATGCCGCTCAAAATTCTCGGCCTGAACCATACCACGGCACCTGTCGAAGTTCGCGAGCAGGTGGTCTTCGCGGGCGCTGAAATCGGCCGTGCGCTTGCGGCTGTGCGGGCGCTGGCCGGCGTGCATGAAGTCGTCCTGTTATCGACCTGTAATCGCACCGAATTTTATGTCATATGCGACGAGTCCAGCCAGGACCGTCTCACCGCCTGGCTGCATGATGATCGAAACCTCGCCCCTGAGTTTGGTGACTCCCTGTTTGAAAAGAGTGACGATGACGCCATTCGGCACCTGTTCCGGGTAGCCTGCGGACTGGAGTCGATGGTGCTCGGCGAGCCGCAAATTCTCGGCCAGCTAAAGGAAGCGTACCGCCAGGCAGAAGCGGCAAATAGCGTTGGCCCATCACTCAACCGCTTGTTTCAGCATAGTTTTTCGGTTGCCAAGAAAGTCCGTACAGACACCCGGATCGGTGCCAGCCCGGTATCCGTTGCGTATGCGGCCGTGAATCTTGCGCAACAGTTCTTCGCGGGCTTTAAACAACACACCGCGCTTCTCGTCGGTGCCGGGACGACTGTCGAACTGCTGGCACGGCATCTCTCGGCCAAAGACATAGGCCGCCTGTTTGTGGCGAACCGCAATGTAGATCGGGCCCGCGAGCTTGCCGGGCAGTTTGGCGGGTTCGCGCTGCCGCTCTCGGAGCTTGCCGGCACCTTACCGGAGGCAGACATCCTGATTTGCTCCACGGCCAGCACCGACCCGGTGGTCAGGCTTGAGCACATGCAATTCGCTGTGAAACAGCGCAAGCACCGCCCCATCTTCGCGGTTGATATTGCCGTGCCACGGGATATCGACAGCCGGGTCTCTGAACTCGACGATGTCTTTTTGTACACCGTCGATGACCTCGACAAGGTCATCCTCGAAGGTCAGGGCAACCGGGAGGCAGCCGCCGTCGACGCCAACCGCATTCTCGACGAAGAAATTACCCGCTACCTGTCGATCGAACGCTCCAAGCAGGTCGCGCCGTTAATTACAGCGCTGCGGGACCAGGGTGAATCCATCCGGGACGAAGTCCTGCAACAGGCGCGCCGACGACTCGCCCAGGGGGCAGACAGCAGCGAAGTTCTGGAATACGCGACCGCAGCACTGATGAAAAAAATGCTGCACAATCCGAGTGTTCGACTGCGCGAAGCAGGCGAAGCTTCCGATGAACAATTCATCGACATTGCGCGTACGCTGTTCGGCGTCGACAAGGATTGACGACACAATGAAGGACTCCATTCGTTTCAAACTCGAAGCCGTTGGTGATCGATTTGAAGAAATTGCCGGCCTGCTTTCCGATCCGGAAGTCATTGGCGATCAAAACCGCTTTCGCGAGCTGTCAATGGAATACTCGCGTATTGAACCCGTCGTCAAACTCTTTTCGGAATTTCAATCGTTGAGCCATGAAATCAGCTCTGCCGAAGAGATGGTTAATGATAGCGACCCGGATATTCGCAGCATGGGCGAGGAAGAGCTCGAGTCGTTGACCGAACGGCGCGACACACTGGTCCTCGAGTTACAGAAAGCACTTATCCCGCCAGACCCGTATGACGACGCCAATGTTTATCTCGAAGTGCGCGCCGGTACCGGCGGGGATGAAGCCGCCATATTTGCAGGCGACCTGTTTCGCATGTATTCCCGCTACGCAGAAACTCAGGGCTGGCGCGTAGAGATTCTCAGCGAGCGAGAGGGCGAGCACGGCGGCTACAAGGAAATTATCAGCCGTGTCACCGGCAATGGCATCTACGCGAACCTGAAATTTGAGTCCGGCGCGCATCGAGTGCAGCGCGTGCCTGCAACCGAGTCGCAAGGTCGCATTCATACCTCGGCTTGTACCGTCGCCGTGTTACCGGAACCCGACGAGGTAGAAGCCGAAGAAATCAATCCCGCCGACTTGCGTGTCGATACCTATCGCGCCTCCGGCGCCGGTGGACAACACGTCAACAAGACCGATTCAGCCGTGCGCCTTACGCACCTGCCAACCGGCATTGTCGTTGAGTGCCAGGACGAACGTTCGCAACACAAGAACCGAGCACGCGCCATGTCGTTGCTCCAGGCCCGCTTGCTCGATGCCAAGGTCAGCGCGCAGGCAACGGAACAGGCGCAGCAACGAAAGTCGCTCGTCGGCTCCGGCGATCGTTCCGAACGTATTCGCACCTACAATTTTCCGCAGGGCCGCGTGACAGACCACCGCATCAACCTGACCCTGTACAAACTCGACGAAATTCTCGCCGGGGACCTCTCACAAGTAATCGACCCGTTAATTAACGAGTACCAGGCCGACCAACTCGCAGCGCTATCCGCAAATTAAAAAACCGCGACCGTCGACTGCAGAATCGGAACCCGGAAATGGGCTTTAAGGCCTGTATCGATGAAACGCTGGCCGGGGTGTTGGGTTGGTCGCAAGGCGGCCGCGCTCCGGTGGTTCAGGCTGGTCGCAAGGGTGCTGCGCTCCGGTGACTGTTTTGCCGAATGGCTCACGCCACTTGCGTGGCGCTCCGCTTTATTTCGGCAAAACAGTCCCCCTCACCCAGCCCCCCGTGAGAATGTCGAATGATTAACTGGAACCCACC
>JAUHZT010000220.1 GCA_030425905.1 Gammaproteobacteria bacterium | reverse complement strand
AAAAAATATTGGTGGAGGCGGCGAGAATCGAACTCGCGTCCGCAAGCCCTCTGCTTCAAGGTCTACATGCTTATTCCGTCATTAATCTTACTGTGGGCTACCCGACGGGCAGGGAAAACTCACAGCCAGTTCAGTCCATTTTTAACGTCCGATTACCCTGAACACGCATCGAACGCGGTCTCGTGTAAATGACACCTGGGATCCGAACGCACGAGCACGTATCGGGCAGATGACACTAAAACTGGTTTTTAAGCAGCTAGTGCGTAGTTGTCGTCGTTGGCAACTATAAGTTTTACAGTTGGATTTACGAGGTACTCTGTCCCTCGGCATGCACTCAAAGGTTCGCGACCCACGTCGAAGCCATGTCACCCCCGGTGTGCGTCAAGTGTAGGGGCAATGCCGGAAAAAACAATGTCTTGTGCTGATATTTACTCAAGTATTATTCGAGAAATAGTCTTAAAATAGCTTCATAACCCTATGTTTTAACTCACGACTTCAGGATTCTCTCTTTCTGCCGCTGCCAGTCTGCGTCTTTCTTGCTGGCACGTTTGTCATGTTGCTTCTTGCCTTTGGCCAAACCGATTTCGAGTTTGGCCTTGCCGCGGGACCAGTGCAGGTCCAGCGGCACAATCGAATAGCCCTTGCGCTCAACCTGGCCAGTCAGACGATCCAGCTCATTGCGGTTGAGCAGCAATTTGCGGCTTCGCGTCGGGTCAGCCTTGATATGCGTCGACACCGTCTTGAGTGGCGCAAAATGCGCACCGACCAGCCAGGCTTCATTGTTTCTCAGGTTTACATAAGCTTCCGTAAGTTGCGCGCTGCCTGCGCGCAGGCTTTTGACTTCCCAACCCTCCAGCGAGAGCCCCGCTTCAAAGCGATCCTCGATGAAGTAGTCATGGCGCGCGCGGCGGTTGACGGCGATGACCTTGTCTTGTGGCTTTTTCTTACTCTTATTATTCATAGTGCTCAGTACGGTGCCGGATGCAGCGGGATCCCACACAGGGTGGGGCGCTGCATTATACGGGCTCGAAAGCCCGCACAAAGCGGGTTTAGGGCTTATTTATTGTCAGGCTGTGGTATTTGTATAAGAATCGCGGGTCTCAATTGGTGGGGACGAGAAAATAATGCTGAGCAATCAAGCGAATAATGGTGGCAAGCGAACTTCTTTGCACGGTCATTGGTCATCCCGGATGGCCTTTATCCTGGCCGTAACCGGGTCTGCGGTTGGTCTCGGCAATATCTGGAAGTTTCCCTATATCGCTGGCCAGAATGGCGGCGGAGCGTTTGTCCTCGTCTACCTGATCTGCGTGGTGTTGATCGGCATGCCGGTCATGATGTCCGAAATCCTTATCGGGCGGCGAGGGCGGCGTAATCCCGTGGCAACGATGGCGCTGCTGGGCAAAGAAGAGGGCAGCTCGCAGCACTGGAAGTGGGTCGGCGGTATCGGCGTACTCGCCGGCATCCTGATTCTCTCCTACTACAGCGTTATTGCTGGCTGGGTGCTCGCCTACGTGGTCAAGAGTGCGTCAGGCACATTTTCGGGTGCTAGTTCGGAAGTCGTGTCTTCGGTCTTCGCGGAATTCACCGGTAGCTGGCAGGCCGTGGCGCTGACGCACACGATCTTCATGGGGCTTACGGTGCTGGTTGTCGCGCGCGGCGTAGAACGTGGCCTTGAGCAAGCTGTGCGCTTCATGGTGCCGGCTTTATTGATCCTCATGCTGACTCTGCTCGGTTACGCGATCAGTTCGGGCTATTTCATGCAGGGCGTTGAGTTCATGTTTACGCCGTCGTGGGACAAGCTGGGCTGGGACAGCGTACTGGCGGCGCTTGGCCAGGCATTCTTCACCCTGAGTATCGGCATGGGCGCGGTCATGGCCTACGGCGCGTATCTCCCGGAGGACACTTCGATCACTGGGGCATCGGCGGCCGTTGTAGCCGCTGATACCGGCATTGCGATGCTCGCAGGCCTGGTTATTTTCCCGCTGGTTTTCGCCAACGGGCTGAGCCCGGCTGATGGTCCTGGCCTGGTCTTCCAAACGCTTCCGCTTGCGTTCGGCAAGATGGCAGGCGGCGTTGTTTTCTCGACGGTGTTCTTTGTCCTGCTTTCATTCGCGGCCTGGACCTCGGCGTTGGGCCTTGTCGAGCCGGCGGTTGCCTGGTTGGTTGAAGCTTTTGGTAAGACGCGCGCCCAGGCGGCTGTCATTGTAGGTGGCCTGATCTGGCTGATCGGGCTGGGCTCGGTGCTGTCGTTTAACGTTCTCGCGGACGTCACCTTCCTCGCAGGTACCATTTTCGACAATATCGATTACCTCACCAGCAATATCATGTTGCCGTTGGGTGGTCTGCTAATTACGATCTTTGCCGGCTGGGTGATGTGCCGAAACTCGACAGCCGACGAACTCGGCAGTTCTGGCACGCTGTACAAGATCTGGCGCTTGCTTGCGCGGGTGCTTGCGCCGATCGGCATCCTGCTAATCTTGATCAACGCAATCTGATTATTGCCCGGTCCTCGACCGGGCGATTTTCCCGCGGCGATGCGTTCTGTTAGTCGAAGTGCCCTGGTTCCGTACTCTGCCGAGCAGATGTACCTGCTGGTGGACGACATAGAAAAGTACCCGCAGTTCCTGCCCTGGTGCCACAGTGCCATCGTCCATTTACGCGAACCGTCCGTGGTTGAAGCCACGCTGGAGTTGCGGCGCGGCGGGCTTAGCAAGTCTTTTACGACACGGAATACACTTCGCCCAGGCGAGTCCATTGAGCTCGAACTGTTGGGCGGACCGTTTCGCAAGCTTGGCGGCGCATGGACCTTCAAGCCGCTGGGGCAGGGCGGTTGCAAGGTGGCGCTCGATCTTGAGTTTGAGTTCGACAGTCGCGTGACCGACATGATCCTCGGACCCTTCTTCGAAGAGATATGCAATTCACTGGTGGATGCATTCACCCGGCGCGCCAGCGACATCTACGGTCCGGGCGGCA
>JAUHZT010000079.1 GCA_030425905.1 Gammaproteobacteria bacterium | reverse complement strand
TACCGAAATCAATATAGCGCCTGCCCTCCAGATCCCAGAGTTCGGCATTCTTGCCACGCTCGATAAATACCGCCGCGGCATTGCCCTGCCCGCGCGCGATGGCTGCCACTTTGCGCGCCTGCCACTGCGTGTTCAGGCCTGCGCCTGCCGGAATGTCACCTGCTTTTGCACTGCTCATATCGATAGATCTCAGAATTTAAGCCATTGGCCGCATCGTATAAGAAGCCGTATAGGCAGTCACGGGGTTTCGCTGGCCAGCCAGCGGGCATGCCTTCGCTGGCAATTTCGCTTGCAAGCACTACAATTTCTGCAGTGACTCTTCCGGAGGCCGCAATGCCCGGCCCGCTCGCCCGCTACCACCGACAAATGTTGCTGCCCGGCTTCGGCGAGCAGGGGCAAACACGGCTGCGCCAGTCCACCGCCCTGGTGCTCGGCTGCGGAGCGCTGGGCAGTGTCGCCGCGGATATGCTGGCACGTGCCGGAATCGGGCGGCTGATTATTGTCGATCGTGACTTTATCGAGATCACCAACCTGCAACGGCAGGTTCTCTTCGACGAGCAGGACGTGGCCGACGGTATCCCGAAAGCCGAAGCCGCCAAGCGTAAATTGCGACGGATCAACTCGGACGTCGAAGTCACGGCCATCGTCGACGACATCAACTTTCGCAACATCGAACGCTTTGCCGACGGCGCCGATGTTCTTATCGACGGGCTCGACAATTTCGAAACACGCTACCTGGCCAACGACCTCGCTGTGCGCGAGTGCATTCCGTATATGTATGGAGGTGCGGTCGGTACAGTTGGCATGGCATATGCTGTCGTGCCCGACACCGATGAGGCGCTCAGCACACCCTGCCTGCGCTGCCTGTTTGCGGAAGCACCGGCACCCGGTAGCGTCGCCACCTGCGACACGGCTGGCGTGATCGGCCCGGTGGTGTCCATCATTGCCAACTACCAGGTCAACGAGGCGCTCAAGATCCTCACGGGCAATCGCCAACGGGTGAATTCAACCATGTTGAACATCGACCTGTGGAACAACACACTGATGCAGCTCAAGGTAGCCAGTGCGCGCGGCGGTGCTGAGTGCCCATGCTGTCAACAACGCAACTTCGAATACCTGCTTGGCAAAGCCGGCACGTCCAGCACGTCACTGTGTGGCCGCAATGCGGTGCAACTGACACACAGGCAACATGGCGACCAAATCAAACTGGATGAACTGGCCGAGCGGCTGCGCGAGCACGGCACCGTCAAACTCAATGACTTCATGCTGCGAGCGCAAGTCACCGACAACGCGGCAGACTACGAGCTAAGCCTGTTTCCGGATGGCAGAGCAATTATCAAGGGCACCGGCGACGTTGCAGTCGCGAAGAGCCTGTATGCGAGGTTTGTAGGTTCCTGAGAAGCCTTGACGCCTTACTGACGTCAATAGAATTGGGGAGTTCTGCGTAGCAGACATGTGAAGAGAGGGGAGAATGGCGATGACCGCAGTCCGTGTGCTAGTCGGTACCCGCAAGGGTGCATTTATCCTGACGTCCGATGTACAAAGAAAGGACTGGACGATTGACGGGCCGCATTTCGCGGGCTGGGAGATCTACCACGTCAAGGGCTCGCCCGTAGATCCCGATCGCCTGTACGCTTCGCAGACTTCGAGTTGGTTCGGCCAGATCATTCAGCGCTCCGATGACGGTGGTAAAACCTGGGCACAGCCCGGTGAGCCGGAACAGGCAGCCGAAACCGGAGCGATGCCGCAAGGACAAAGCAACAAGTTTGTCTATGACACATCGGCTGCAACAGGTCGGCCGCTAACCACGCACCAGTGGTACGACGGGACACAGCATCCCTGGGAGTTCGCGCGCGTTTGGCACCTTGAGCCGTCGCTAACGGACCCGGACACTGTCTATGCCGGTGTCGAAGACGCCGCATTGTTTCGCAGCCAGGACGCAGGCGTTACCTGGCAGGAAATGGCTGCACTGCGCGGCCACTCGTCCGGCCCGAACTGGCAGCCGGGTGCCGGCGGCATGTGCCTGCATACGATTGTCCTCGACCCGAACAACGAACAACGCATGTTCGTGGCGATTTCGGCGGCCGGCGCCTTTCGCACTGACGATGGTGGCCAGAGCTGGAAACCCATCAACAAAGGTCTCGTGTCCGACTACATCCCCGACCCGCACGCCGATGTCGGACATTGTGTGCATCGCATTATCAGCCACCCGACACAACCGGATGTACTGTTCATGCAAAAGCACTGGGACGTCATGCGCAGCGATGATGGCGGCGACTCGTGGCGCGAAGTCAGTGGCAATCTACCAAGTGACTTCGGTTTTCCGATCGCTGTGCACGCGCATGAACCCGAAACGATTTATGTTGTGCCCATAACCAGCGACTCGCTGCACTATCCGCCCGAGGGCAAATTGCGGGTCTATCGCAGCCGTGGCGGCGGCGAGCAGTGGGAAGCGCTTACAGAGGGATTGCCGCAGGAACATTGCTACGTCAACGTGCTGCGCGACGCGATGGCCGTGGACACCGTACAGCCTTGCGGAATCTATTTCGGCACCACAGGCGGCCAGGTTTACGCCTCGGCAGACGATGGCGATAGCTGGCAGGCAATCGTCCGTGACTTGCCCGCCGTATTGTCCGTAGAGGTACAGACACTGCCATGATCCGCGTTGTCCTGCCCCTGCACCTTCGGACGCTGGCAAGCGTTGACGGCGAGATTGAACTGGATATTGCCGGTACCGTCAGCACGAATTCGATTCTCGACGCACTAGAAGCGCGCTACCCGATGCTGTGTGGCACGATCCGCGATCATGAGACGCGCGCGCGACGTCCGCGCGTGCGCTTTTTTGCTGTTGAGGAAGACATCACCCACGATTCACCCGACGCAGCCCTGCCGGACGCCATTAGCAACGGCAGCGCGCCATTCTTGGTCGTTGGCGCGATTGCCGGTGGCTAGGTCCGTGGCCAAGTCGCCGCCGCGCTGCGCCTGCTAAACTGGCCATCATGAAGACATCCACGCGCATTCTTGCGAAGGTTCGCGGCCTTGCCATCGCAGTAGCACTGTCGCTTGGCTGCGTGGGCGCAGCAGCCGATATCCTGCACCTGGAAAGCGGTGGACGTATTGAAGGCCGCATCATCGAACAAACTGACGAGTCGGTCGAGATCCAGGTGGGTGCCGGCACAATGAGTCTTCCGCTGTCGTCGATTGCCCGCATCGAAGAAGCCCGCTCAGTGCTCGACGACTACGATGAACGGCTGGCAAAGATCGACGCCGAAGACAGGGACGGCTGGCTGGCGCTCGGCGACTGGGCCAGCACGCGTGGACTGCACAACCAGGCTCGCTTTGCCTACCAGCGCGTGCTGCAGCTGGACCCCGACAGCGCCGCCGCCAATCAGGCGCTTGGCCGAGTCAACGTCGACGGTCGCTGGCTGAGCGAGGATGAGGCTTACGTCGCGCGCGGCTATGTCCGCTTTGAAGGCGAATGGGTGCTGCCCGAACAACGAGCAGCCATTGAACAGCAGCGACTGAACGACGCTGCCGTCGAGCAGCTACGCAATGAAACACGCGCCGCGGAGGCCCGTGCACGGGAAGCTGAGGCACGCGCCCAGCAGGCCGAAGCTGAAGCGCGGGCCGCCGAGGAAGCAAAGGAAGATGAATTCATCTACCGGCCCTATGGCCCGCATCGGCCGATTCGTCCCATTCGCCCCCGCCCTCCGGAACCCGAGCCCGAACCGGAACCGACACGCCCGATCAAGCAACCGCTTGATCGCTGAGCGTCGCCGGCCTGCCAGAAACGTCATTTTGTTTGCGCAGGATGTGGCGATTGACTGAAATCGGGGCACGCTTTGCCAAGTGGGTAAGGTAGCCATCTAGTACTGCACGCACGCAATTGCAAGAGTGACATTCAGTCGCGAAATGCGGATACTGCGCCGCCCGTTCGGCAATCCCCAGACACCCATGTTTCGAAATATCCGCTACTACCGCCTCGATACAGACTGGCCCGGCGATGAAGAAGCCTTGTGCCAGCTGCTGGAGCAGGCTGCATTCAAGCCCTGCGGCCCCCTGACCGATCGCAGTTCAGGCTGGATGCCGGTTGCGGACGAGACCGACCTGCTGGCGCGACGCGTCAATGGCGCTGACTTGCTCAAATTGCGCAGCCAGTCGCGGGTGCTGCCACCTGCTGCAATCAATGAAGAACTTGAAGTTCGCATTGAGGATTACAAACAGCGGATGGGCGAGGCACCGAGCGCCAGCGAGAAGCGACGCCTGAAAGTGGAGACTCGCGACGAACTGCTGCCCAAAGCCATGCTCAAATCCGACAAGATCTGGGGCTACTTCGACCTAAAGGAAAAACTCATTGGCATCGACACCGCCACCGAGTCCGTTGCCGAGCGTTTCCTGAACCGCTTGCGCTCGCCTTTTGGCGACCTGAACGTCCGACCGTTGCAGTTTGCACAACCGATGGGCGATTTCCTGGGCAAGCTGTTTTTCGGCAGCGCTCCGGCGCCATTCGCGCTGGGTCGCGAGTGCCGCATGCAGGACGTTGCGGACTCGAGCGCCAAGGTGCGCTGGTCAGAGTTCGACCTGGACGACAAGGCTATCCGCGATCACGTCGCAAGCGGCATGCGCCTCACCCACCTGGCTATCGAATACGACAATGTGCTCGGCTGCGTACTTGATGAGAATGGCGTGATCACCAAGCTGCGTATTCTCGGCATGGACGACGACAAGGACATTGATAACGATCCGCTCGCGCGTCTCGATGCAGAATTCGCCCTTACCAGCGGACTATTGCGCTCGTTGCTCGGTGATCTGAAAAAAGAACTCGGCGGCTACGCCTGAGCCCCTGGCGGGGCTGCTAGTCAGTCCGCAAAATGTTTGATGAGTCTGTAATAGAACTCGGTGGACTCTCTGAAGCTCTGGATCAGAATTCGTTCATCCTGACCGTGCGCGCGCATGTCATTCGGGTCATCAGCAATCCCCGAGACGGCGTAAACGGGAATGCCTGCGTTGCGTACGAATGCGCCGTCCGTTGCGCCAGTGCTCATTTCCGGAATCACCAAGATCCCTTCCCAGATAGACCTGGCCAGCTCAACAACAGGGTCAAGCACGGCTGGGTTTAGCGGAGACGGTGGGCTTGGCACTGCGGGATCGATATCGACAACGCTCACGCCGTAGGGTGCCACGATATTTTGCAGCGTTGTTCTCACGTAACTGACGTCCGATTGCGGCAGGTAACGGCAATTGACAACGGCCTCGGCTGTTTGTGGCAATGCATTCTCCGCATGGCCACCCTTGAGCTGGGTCGCAACACAGGTCGTCCTCGCAACCGCGTTGTAGTAGGGCTCGTCCAGCAACTCATCACCAACGTTCGGGTTGTCGTCGAGCAGCTTGCCGATCAAAACGGCATCATCAGGCGCCACGGCCTTCCAGCGTTTAAAGAACGTGCGCGTTGTCTCATTGAGATCTATGGGAAACTCAAAAGCCTCCAGGTCCACGAGTGCGCGGGCCAGTCTGGAAATCGCACTATCGCGGTGCGGCCGGGAACTGTGGCCACCGGGATCACTGGTCGTCAGCGTGAACGAGACATAAATCTTCTCGCTGGTCTGCAGCATCAATGCCAGTGGTTCGCCGTCGATCAGGAGAATGGGTCCGCCGTCGGTATTCAACGCGAACTCGGCGTCGATCAGGTCACGATGCTCGCTCAACAGCCATTTGGCGGCATTGCCAGTCGACTCTTCGTCGGCCGTGAACATTATGATCAGGTCGCGGCGCGGCGCGAAGCCCTCCTGCTTCAATCGAACAAAGTTCGCCACCAGGGTGGCGACGCCCGCCTTGTTGTCATTTACACCACGCCCGTAGTACCAGCCATCGTCTTCGGTCAGCGCGAAGGGCGCATAGTTCCAGTCCGTTGGCAACGCTTCGACGACATCCATATGCGCCATCAGCAAGAGTGGCCTGGCAACGGGCTCCTCAGCCCGGAAGCGAACCACCAGGTTTTGTAACTTGTCAGTCTGGCCAAGAACTGAAATATCCTGGTCTTCGAAACCAGCCTCTTGCAGGCGCTCAACCAGCAAGGCAACCGCCGCGCGCGTATCTCCTCCGCCACTGGGCGCTGTATTGATAGCAACCAGCTCTGCGAGAAGCTGATCGGCCAGCTCCTCAGATGCAGGTCCGGCACTGCTGGCTGGCTGCACGAAGGCCAGCAGGAAAAACCCTGCGGTAACGGCGAATTTTCTACGGCTCATTGACACGACTCATCACCTGAAGATTGCCTGAGTCTAGCTCACGCTCCGGTGCCTGACTATGCAATGGCGGTTGCGGCACCTGGAACAACGTGCATAAATGTTCCGGAGCCACCGAGAGCGTCATCATGAAGAGTATTCATCCATCGCCCACCCGGCGCGGCATCGGCAGCAGCGTCTGTATCCTTTGCCTTGCATTGCTTCTGACAGCAGGCCGCGCAGCAGCCCAGATCGACCTGCGCAATGCGACGGTTGAGACATTCGACAATGGTCTGAAACTGATCCTGCTTGAAGACCGGCGCTTCCCGGTGGTCAGCGTCCAGGCCTCGTACCGCGTCGGCGCGCGCAATGAAGTAACCGGCAAGACCGGTCTCGCTCACTTTCTCGAGCACATGGCCTTTCGTGACTCAAAACACTTCCCCGGGACCGAGATTGTCAGCCAGATCTATGCCGTGGGTGGCGAATGGCATGCGTATACGTGGACCGACCTGACCAATTATTACTCGACCGTGCCCCGCGAACACGTTGACCTGTTGCTGCAAATCGAGGCAGACCGCATGTCGAACCTGTTGCTCAGCAAGGAAGATATGAAGGCTGAACGCGGTTCCGTTCTGACCGAGATGCACATGTACGAGAACCTGCCAACGTCCATGTTGATAGACGCGGTGAACTTCACCTCCTTTCTCGCACACCCCTACCGCAACAATACGATTGGCTGGGAAAGTGACATACAGAATCTTGCCCACGCCGACGTCGTTGAGTTTTATAAACAACACTATCATCCGGCCAACGCCACCATCGCGGTGGTCGGCGATTTTGATCGGACGCAGGTTCGAGAACGCCTGGCAGCACTGGTCTCGAAGCAACCCAACCGCTCCGCCACACCGGCCCCGCACACGGTTGAACCTTTGCAGGATGGCGTGCGTCGTGTGACCTTACAGGCTCAGACGAGCCAGCGGCAATTCATGATTGCGTACCGGGCTCCTTCGGTGAACAGTCCCGATTACCCGGCATTTCTTGTGCTGCAGGAACTCCTCGGCACCGGTTCCGGTGTCAATTTTCAGCAGAACGACTGGGGTACGCCTGTTCTCGAAGATTCGCCATTGTTTGCGACCGCCAGTAGCGTGACCAGCTGGTACCCGCCCAGCGCGCAGGACTATGTTTTTATTATCGGTGGATTCGCGCCGGAGGGTAGCGAAACGGCGCGCGTCGAGGCACAGGTCGAATCACAAATTGAGAAACTGCGCGCCAAACCGGTGTCGCCGGCAGCGCTTGGTCAAGCGATCGATGACGTGCAGGCTGCGCTCGTCGCCGACGTGCAAACCACCGAGGATGCCGCGCATCAGCTTGCGTATTTTGACGGCCTTGGCGCGCTTGATGTTCTGCTTGAGCTGCCGCAGCGCGTCGCTGCTGTTACCGCCGCCGACGTACAGGCGCTTGCGCAACAATACCTGTCGCCGGAACGCCGCTCGATAGCCTGGCACCTGCCGGCTATCGCTGCCGCCGAAAACCCACCGCCGCGCACTGCCAACGCCTTGCCGGAGGCAACACCGCGGCGCGCACCGGGCACACATGCGAACCCCGCCGCTGTCGTAAGGCGACTGCCCGGCGGGATACCTGTGCTGCTGCAGGCTTCAGATTTCTCGCCACTCGCACACCTCAGGATAACGCTGGCATCGAACGGCTATTCCTCAGGCACAAGAAATGACCCGGTACTAAACCACACATCTCTGAGCTATTCCGGCCTGGCAAGCGATATCGATGCCTGGCTGGCAAGCGCGCGACGCGATCTCGAAAAACTCGAAATAGCACCCGTTGAACCGGTGGAGTGGTCGAGCGTGCCGGACGTGCGAATGGAACAGCAATTCGACGCACTCATGCAGGCAGGCCGCAAGCGAGCGCCTGTACCGGCTGTGCCCGTGCTGATTAGTGCGGCGGGCGACTTTGAACCCGATGAACTGCTGGCGAAGCTGGAGGGCAGTGTCGGCCAGCATGGCTCCGGCAAAGAGCGCCCGTCAGTGCGAAACGCAGACGATCGCTCGCCGATTATGCAAGCCGAACAGGTTATTCACCTGGGCAAGCCATTGGCGCAGGCACAACTCGGCTATCTTGTTGCCGCACCGGGACCGCAGGACCCGCTCGCCGATGCGTACCGTCTGCTCCTGTATATCCTGAGTCATGACTACGAAGGTCGCCTCGGCAAGAAAGCCATCTCCGAGGCCGGGCTCGCCTATCACATAGACGGTCGTTATCGCTCCGACGGCGACGTTGCCTGGATAAGCCTGTCGACCGGCGTGGATATCGGCAAGTTGCCTGCCTTGCGCGCTTTGCTCACTACTGAAATTGCGCGGCTCGGAACCGAACCACCCAATGCTCGCGAATTACAGGAAGCGAAACAACACATGCTGGGACGTCAGCAAAGTGCGGCGCAAAATAATGCGGAGCTGACCCAGCGACTCGCTACTGACTGGCTTTGGTACAACGCGCTGCAAACACCTGAGACATTGCAGCATCGGCTCGACTCGGTTAGCCGCGAGCAGCTGGCGCTGGCGGCGAAAGGATTCACAGAAGGCATCGTGCTGGTCGTAACACAATAGCGTTGTGGCTAAACGCAACTACCAGTCACAGTCGAAATCATCGCTTCCCAAAGCACGGCACTGCGCTGGAAAGCCGTGCGCTTTCCAGTAAGCAAGCACTCCCGTTTCGAGTATCTTTCGCTTGCGGGCCAGCAAGTATTCATCGCGCAGCTCGGGTCGCCGCAGGAACGGGTCGTATTGATTCCAGAGATCGTCTGCAAGATGGCCGCTTTCAAAACCTTCGATCGTTACCTCGTCCAGTGCCTCGCCTGTATTCAGGTTAGAGGCAGCACCCGATCGAAGATCAGCATTCAATGCGTCGAGGCTATAGGACATGTCTGTCTGAAAGCGGTAAAACAACTTTCGCAACCAAATATCCTGCGGAAAGCTGTCTGCAACCAGCCAGGCCAGCGCAAGTGTGTCACCTGTCGCCCCAAAATAGCTGGCGAAAACTTGCGTGTATGAGCGTTGCCCCTCGATGACGCCTGCCTTGAACAGATCAATCGCTTGTTTGGTGTAGCCCTGGTAGAGCAGCGCAAATGAGAGAAAACGGCTACAGATCGCATAAGCAGAATCGAGTTCAAGGCAACGCCTGAAGCCTGCTTCAGCGCGTTCAAGATAGCCAAGATCAAGCCAGATTGCAGCACGAAAATAGATCGACTGAATGCTGCTGGGGTCCAGTTGCACGGCCCTGTCAAGCTGCGCGAGGGCGCCAATAAAGTCGTTCTCGCGGGTACTTCCGCGAACCGCATAGGGCAGTGCCAGTCGGTCGTCCAGCGTAGTCGCGCGATCAGCCGCCTCTATTGCCTTCGGGTAGTAGTCTTCCCGTGAACCGAGTGCCCAGCCAGGCACGACAAGATAGGCCGCAGCAAGCCCTGCCCAGGCTTCGGCAAAATCCGGATCAAGTGCCACGGCTTGCTCATAGAGCTCGACGATCTCGGGAATCTTCTGCTCATCGCGCACGTGAAAAAGCCCCTGCGCCTTGAGGTATATCTCATAGGCATCCACGCTTTCAGTCGTCACTTTAACGGGCGACGCTCCTACGCCAGCATCGCCCAGCACCAGGCCAAGCTGTGTGACGATAGCGCCGGCAATTTCATCCTGTACCGCGAAGATGTTCTCGGTCGTTAATTCACGATCAAAGGTTTGCGACCACAGGTGAGCATCAGTCTGTGCATCGATGAGCTGTGCCGTAATCCGGACCGTATCGCCCGACTTACGCACAGAACCTTCCAGTATATGGCGCACCTTGAGGCGCGCTGCGATAGTGGGAATACCGAGCGCCTCCTGCCCTTTGAATCCAAACGCCGATGTACGTGATGCCACTGTCAGGCTTTCAATGCGCACCAGTACGTTCAGAATCTCCTCGGCAATGCCGTCCGAAAAATAAGCCTGGTCGTTGCCCGGTGAAAGATCAGCGAAGGGCAACACCGCAATCGACGCATCATCAACGGTATTTGCTGCGACAGGGCTGGCCGGTTCCAGCGAGTCAGGTGGCGCGTCCGCAATGCTATTCGCCTGCGGTGCAGGCGGCGGACCGAGTTGCTGCCAGCCTATTAAT
The DNA here is from genome assembly GCA_030425905.1 of Gammaproteobacteria bacterium. Classification (GTDB taxonomy): domain Bacteria; phylum Pseudomonadota; class Gammaproteobacteria; order Steroidobacterales; family Woeseiaceae; genus UBA1847. Next base: position 4,557 of record JAUHZT010000079.1, on the reverse strand, counting down.
GCGGCGATGCCAACAACCGCGATGATTGTGATGATATTCAGCTTTCTGCCGGTTTCGGATGTCGTCGAGACCGCCACATCAACGTCTGCGTCTTTCTTGAGGCCCTCTGGCGTCAACTCGTACACCCACGAGAAAAGCAGTACGGGCACAAAACCGAGCAACAAAAGGAGCGCGATTGCGGTGACGATCCATTCGGGAAGATGCAATGCCGGTGACAATACGTCGGCGGCTTGCAGCAGCAACCAGCCGACAACAACGTACGCCGCCGCGACACGAATCACGTTGCGCCGTTTTAGCTCGGCAAGAAAACTCATCAGTCAGTCCCTGGAGCTCGCAATGGCAGCACAATACGCTTGGCGTCAGCCAGGGTGCGAGTAAATTCGATACAGTCCGGGAATGTACATGGCTGGCCGCAGTAAGCCAAGCAAACGCATCTTAAGGTGCTGATCTAAAAAAGATAATCGGGTTCCCGAGCGAACTTGCATGGAACTTGCTCCCGGCAACAGCGAACATCGCATTGGCCCGCAGCACGCTGCATGAATCATGGGTTGGATCGATTCTGCTTAATCCGTGTATAAGGGAGATATCGATTAGCGGCACATTGCGCGGACGCCATGCCGGGCCGACAACCGCTCAGGGTCCGCTGCTCGATTGTTATCCGATTAACTGCGGCCAGAGGACCCTGATGCGCGAAAGCCACCTTTTTTACCAGACCGGCAGCCGGCGGCCGCGGGTCGCACGTGCCGCAGGAATTCACCTCTGGGATACCGACGGCAAACGCTATATCGATGCCTCCAGCGGACCGATGGTGTCGAATATCGGGCACTCGAATCCCCGCGTACTGGCGGCGATGAAACAGCAAATGGATTCGGCAACCTTTGCCTACCGCCTGCATTTCGAGAACGATGCGGCCGAAGACCTTGCCTCCATGACCGCATCATTGATGCCGAAAGGTCTGGATCGAATCTTTTTCGTCTCTGGCGGCTCTGAAGCGGTTGAAAGCGCGCTCAAACTCGCGCGCCAGTATGCGTACGTAAACGGGCAAAAGAAGCGCTGGAAAGTTATCTCGCTGTTTCCGTCCTATCACGGCTCTACCCTGGGGGCTGTCGCTGTGACCGGGATGCACCAGTTTGTGGAGCCCTTTCGCGACATGATCCGCGTGATGCCGAAAATTTCGGCACCGACCTGCTATCTCGACCGCGACGACCTGACGCTCGAAGAACGGGGTCTTCGATACGCTCAGCTTTTGCGTGAGAAAATTGAGGAAGAAGGTCCTGACAAAGTACTCGCATTCATCATGGAGCCGGTCGGCGGCGCGTCAACGGGTGCGCTGGTTGCGCCCGACAGCTGGTACCGCGAAATACAGTCCATTTGCCGTGACTACGGGATTCTGCTGATCGCCGATGAGGTAATGACAGGCGCAGGCCGCACGGGCCGTTTTCTCGCCTGCGAGCACTGGGACCTTGAACCCGACATCATCGCCATGGCCAAGGGCTTTGCGGCCGGCTACGCCCCGCTGGGTGCGATGGCAGCGGACCGCAAAATTGTTGATGCAGTGCTGGCCAGCGGCGGCTTCGCGCACGGCTACACTTACGCCGGCAACCCGCTGGCCTGTGCGGCCGGTGTCGCCGTATTGCAGGAGGTGCGTGAGGGTCTGCTCGTCGAAAATGCCGCCACCAAAGGCGCACAACTCAAAGCAATGCTCACCGGGCTGATGGAGCGCTACCCGTTCATTGGCGATGTGCGTGGCAAAGGTCTGTTACTCGCCTTTGAGCTCGTCAGCAGCCGGGACAGCATGGAACCCCTGCCTGCCGAACTCAATGCGCACATCAAACTGGTAGAAGAAGCCTACAGCCGCGGGTTGATTATCTATTCACGACGCACGCGCGGGGGTATCGTGGGCGATCATTTCATGGTCTGCCCGCCGCTGATTGTGAGTGACGCCGAACTCGATGAGATCATTGCTATCCTGATCGACAGCCTCGACGCATTCGCAAATAGTGCAGGTCTACCGATCAACTGAACTGGAGGAACCGCGTTTCGTGAACGACAAAGTGATCATCACCTGCGCTGTCACAGGTTCTATTCATACGCCGACGATGAGTCCGCACCTGCCGATAACGCCCGAGCAGATTGCCGAACAGGCAGTCGCAGCCGCAGAAGCCGGCGCGGCTATCCTGCACTTGCATGCACGCGATCCGGCCACCGGGCAACCCACCGCCGACCCGGACATATTCATGCAGTTCCTGCCGCGCATCAAGGCCGAGTGTAATGCCGTGATCAACATCACCACCGGCGGCAGCTCCCTGATGACACTCGAACAACGCCTGGCTGCGCCCAATCTCGCTCAGCCTGAAATGGCATCGCTCAACATGGGCTCGATGAATTTTGGTCTGTTCCCCATGCGAAAGCGGCACGAACAATGGCAGCATGAGTGGGAACCGCAACTGCTTGAAGCTACGCGTGACGTTGTTTTCAAGAATACCTTCGCCGACATCGAGCAGGTGTTCGAACAACTCGGCACAGGCCATGGCACGCGTTTCGAATTCGAATGTTACGACGTCGGGCATATCCAGACGCTGGCGTTCTATCTGCGCGAGGGGCTCATTCAGAAGCCCGTTTTCGTACAGTTTGTACTGGGCGTACTCGGTGGCATTGATTCCTGCCCCGAGAACCTGATGCACATGAAGGCAACGGCGGACCGCCTGCTCGGTGACCAGTACCGCTTCTCTGTGCTGTCGGCCGGGCGCCTGCAGATACCACTCGCAACCATCGGCGCTATTCTCGGCGGCAACGTGCGCGTCGGGCTGGAGGACAGCTTGCTGATCGGCCGCAACAAGCTCGCGAGCAGCAATGCCGAACAGGTCAGCAAGATTCGTCGCGTGCTTGAGGAACTGGGTTATGAAATTGCGACTCCCGATGAAGCACGAGCAATGCTGGCGCTCAAGGGCAGCGACAAGGTGAACTTTTGACGACCGACGTTGCAAATGCAGTCGGCATTCGCCGTGCGACAGCCGATGACATACCCGCAATTCACCGCTTGCTCAGCGAGCTTGCACAAACCACCGGCCTGCCGCACAAGTTTGTTAGCGGCGAGGCCGACCTGCAGCGCTACGGTTTCGGCGATGCGCCAATGTTTGAAGCCCTGCTCGCCGAACGGGATGGCGGGGCGATCGGACTCGCATTATTTTTCTATACCTATTCCAGTTGGCGTGGCGAACCCGGCATTTACATCCAGGACCTGGTCGTCAGTGAACAGGCGCGCGGGCTGGGTCTCGGGCGCCGGCTTATAGCGGCCGCCGTTAGCCATGCCAGCCGGCACGGGGCTACCCATCTTCGCCTGTCCGTTGAACACGACAACGAACAGGCCATTGGTTTTTACAAGTCACTTGGCTTACGGCATTCTGACAACGAGAAAATCTTCGAGGCCAGTGGTGGCGCCTTCGGGCAGCTCGCTACAGCAACATGAAAGTAGTCTTTGCAGACGAGCAAATGCGCCACCAGCCGGCGCAAATAGTTTCTTCGGGCAAACTTGTCCCGAGCCCGGAGATTGCGGCGCGTGCCGAGCACCTGTTGCAGGCGGCAATGCGGGCTGGTCTTACACTGGAAGCACCGAACGACTACGGGCTGGAACCGATAGCCGCAATCCACACGGCTGCCTACCTTAAATTTCTGGAGAATATCTTCGTGCGCTGGCAACGCATCCCGGATGCTTCGCCGGATGTTTTCCCCAATATTCATCCAGCGTCGCGCAATGATGTTTACCCGGCATCCGCAGTTGGCCAGGTCGGGTATCACGTTTACGACGGTGCCTGCCCGATTACCGCCGACACCTGGGGCAGCGCGTGTTGGAGCGCCTGGAGCGCTGTACATGCTGCCAACGAAGTACTGCAGGGTGCCCGCGCGTGCTACGCGCTGGCCAGACCGCCCGGCCATCACGCATCGAGCGACCTTGCAGGTGGTTTCTGTTACCTCAACAACAGCGCCATCGCCGCGCAGCAGCTGCGCCAGAAATACGACCGCGTTGCGATTCTTGATATCGACGTGCACCACGGTAACGGCACGCAGCAAATCTTTTATGCTCGCGACGATGTGCTCACAATCTCCCTGCACGCCGATCCCGTACGCTTCTACCCGTTTTTCTGGGGAGCGGCGAATGAGCACGGCCGCGACGCCGGTCACGACTTCAACCTGAACCTGCCACTGCCTCGCGGGACGGCCGGTGCTGACTACATGGTCAGCCTGCAACAGGCCTTTGAGCGCATTGCGCAATTTGCGCCGGGTGCGCTCGTCGTGGCGTTAGGTCTCGATGCGTTCAAGGACGACCCGCTGGCCGGGCTTGCTTTGACTACCGACGACTTCGGACACATTGGCGAGCAGATCGCAGCACTCGACTTACCAACTGTACTGGTACAGGAAGGCGGCTACCCCTCGGTACAACTCGGCAACAACCTGGCGGCCGTGCTGCAGGGCTTCACGGCTTGAGGCTCCGCCCGATCCGGAATTCCGGCAAGCCAGCGACTACACCATGACGTCGCTGCACACCATCGACCTGAT
>JAUHZT010000219.1 GCA_030425905.1 Gammaproteobacteria bacterium | reverse complement strand
CTGGCAGGACATCACGGAGAGTGCGCCTGCCGTTGTCGCCGCAATCACAATGCCATTGGCGTTTTCGATTGCAGATGGTATTGGCATGGGATTCATCAGCTACGTGCTGATCAAGATTGTCAGCGGTCGAGTCCGAGACTGCAGCATTGCATCATTCACGATAGCGCTGATCTTCGGCCTTAAATATGCCTTCTTGTAATTGAGCGCAGCTAGTCGAGCATTTTGAACTCGAGGGTGCGAATGGCATTCTGCCGGGCTCGGCGATCGCTTCGAGTTGCGCCAGCCGCTCTCATTTTGTAATAGCGCCTTTCGCTTTCACACGAAATGAAAGTCGTAGCGCCGGCAACGAATCCGGTTGCAACTGGTACCCAAGCAATGTCGTACGATCGTCTTACGATTTTGCCGCCAAACTCTGATCAAGCGTTTCTAGAACGCTGATGAGGAGAGAGTGACGTCCGCCTCGGCCCAAAGTATGGCGAACTTTTCGCTTGCTTCTGTCGCGTCCTTGTCCTGCGCTTTGAGGCTTTGCATCAGCCCGAACATGGCCCAACCATTTCTTGGGTATTGCTCAAGGTCTTTGCGGTAGGTCACCTCGGCTTCGGCTGGCCGCCCTGCGGCGAGCAGGGCTTTGCCTAATGTGTGCCGGGTTGGGTAATACCAGAACGGCGGCTCCGTATAGGGGAGTTCGTCTTGTGTCCTGACCGCATTCTGGAAGTGCTCAACGGCCTCATCATAGTGATTTTCGGCCATCGCGATTTCACCGAGGGTGAGCTCGTCGGCGATCTCCAGGAGGCTCGTAGCGGGATAATAAATCGAGTCGAGGAAATGGACGTCAGTTGCGGCTTTCAGCGGGACGAGCTTTTCCCGTTCGGCTCTTGCTTCCTCGAGTTGACCTTTTTTGGCATAGGCAGTCGCTCTGACGTAGTGCCAGATGCCGTTGGAAAATTCGAGGTTTTCCGGTGGCTGTGGTTCTGCCAGCACTTCGTCCCAGCGTCCAAATTGCGTTAAGGCCAGCATGGGAATCGTTTGGAAGAACTCAACACCGGGAAACTCTTCAATCATCTCGAGCCTGACGTTCGCCGCCACTTTTCTTGCGGCTTCGATGGCGACTTTACTACGACCTTCCATGCTCGAGGCGGCCCAGAGAAAGTGGATGTTGTGCGGGTAATAGGCGGCCGGGTAAAAACCCTGGGCGTTGCAGGCTGCGATATACGCTTCGTCAACGGCCGCGGCCCTTACGTTCGCCTCGGAGGCGTCGTTGTAGCGGCCGACACGCCAGTAGATGTGAGCGGGCATGTGCACGAGGTGTCCGGCACCGGGAACAAGATTCGCCAACGTGTCGGCCGGCCCTTCCGCTCGACCCGGGCTCGAAGAAGCTTCTACAGCGTGTATGTACAAGTGAATGGCAAGCGGGTGAGCGGGCGCGCGCTCAAGTACGGTCTCGAGAACAGTCAGCACTTCTTCGGTTAGCGGTTTGGGGTTTTCCGGGTCGAGCCAGTAGTCCCACGGCATCGTGTTCATCATGGACTCGGCAAAGAGCGACGCCGCATCGTCGTCATCGGGATATTTCCGATGAAGTTCGCGCATCATGTTCATGTACGCCATATCGAGCGGTTCTCGTGGGGTCGATACGTCGCCGTTGTAGCGCACGGCGAGCGCGTCGATATAGTCACGTTCCCGCTCGCTTACGGTATCTTTGAGCTCGAGCGCTTTCTGGATCGCTGTGTAGGCTTTGGTTCGTTCGTCGTCGGACATGACGACCACGCCGTTACTGGTCACGTTGATGTTCGGGCCCAGCGCCAACGCCTCGCCCCAATAGCACATGGCACAGCCGGGATCGAGCCGCTGTGCCGCCCTGAACGAGCGGGCGGACTCCGCATGGTTAAAAGCGAAATCGATAACCAGGCCCTGGTCGAAGTAGCGCTGGGCATCCGGATCGGCGGTCGTGATGTCATGATGGTGGTTGCCCATACCATCGAACAACGGCGCCCCGGCTCTGGCAACCAATTCGGCTGTCCCATCTTCCGATGCTGCGGAGTTTTTGGGTGCATCGGCCACCTGCGAACAGCCGATTATGAATAGCATTGACGGAACCATCGCCAGGATGGCGGCTCGTGTAGGAATCATTGTTGTTACCCGTTAGCCGTTTCGATTCTATTGGCCAATTATAGACGATCCAATTGACCCTTGCCGTTTCCGCGAGTGTCTAAACGCAGAGGCCGCAAGCAACTCGCAAATCTCGCCTTTGCTCACTTCAAGGCTCGCAACAGCTAGCAAGCACAGGCACGTGTCAGAAAGTGACGAGCACTGAGAACACAATTCGCGAATCGAATGCCTGTTCGAAATAGAGCTCATCGGCTCCGTCGAAAGCCTTGTAGTAGGATAAACTGACTTCCGCTGCGGAAAATTGCCGGCTCAAGGTGGTACTCGTGTAGGAGTAGGAGGACCCGTAGGCATCTGACAGGTCGTATCGACCCCAGGCGATGCCCAACATGACATCGGATGGCAATGAGTATTCAAAACCAAGCTCGGTGAACCAGCTGTCGCTGTCCGTGCCTTCCACAGCATTCGAGTAACCCAGCGTGGCATGCAATTGGTCATCAAATCGGACCGTCGAGATCAGTTCGGTGTAGTCGTAATCGATAGCTTGGCGCGTGCCCGGGAACAGGTAACGAACAAGCATGACGTCGAGCGACCAGCGTTCACCCCATTCTGCAAAATAGCCCGCCGCAAGATTGATTTCGGTATGCGCCCCGTCGCTTGGCTCGCCGGCCGGGTAGAAATCCACATTGCTGCCCCAAACGTAGGCGTAAAAGCCGTTCTCGAGCGCGAGATCAATTGACGCCTGCAGCGCCGGTTCGCCCAGGGTCTGTGACACTCCGCGAAAAACATAGTCAGTGGCAATTGCGACGCTGCCGCCCAGCACGGTTGCACGGTCGTCCTCCGCAGTTGCTGCCTGCAAGTTGCCCCACAGGAATGGCGCTGCCAGCCCGACAAACCAGCCTGGATATGCTGCCGCATTC
>JAUHZT010000078.1 GCA_030425905.1 Gammaproteobacteria bacterium | reverse complement strand
TGTCGAGCATGCGCAAATTACCCGCGGCACGCAGGTCCCCCGAGACGATCGACTGGTACAGCTCAAGCTGCTCGGCCCGGGCAGAAAAGCGGATCCCCGCCGGCGAGTCCATGTTGCCGTCCAGCAAGATTTCATTGCCACCGTGCGTCAGGCGAAACCGGTTCGCGGTAACACTGTCGCTGGTGATTTCCACGGCACCGTTAGCCGTCAGCGCGCGGCCCATGAAGCGTCCCTGCACCTCGTCGAGATCGAGGTCGATCAGCAACGGTTCAGCCTGTCCGCGCGCGTCAACATGTCCGCTCAGCCGACCCGCCCAGGCAGACTCAGGCCACAGGGCATCAGGGCGAATGCCGGCGAGATCCAGCTCAGCCGACCACGGGCGCGCACCGCGCCAGCTTGCACTCACCGCGCCGGTAAGTTTGCCGCCCAACACATTGCCATTGCTTATTTGCGCCGCTGCTTTGTCCCGATTGCCGCCACCGGTGATATCGAACCGGCCATCCTCCACACCGGCCGCCGCCAGCGCGACACTGCCATGCACTTTCCAGTCGTCCAATGCTCCCGCGACATCTATCCGGCCCTGCTCGCTGCTGATGCGACTGGTCTCACCCACGAGTGGCCAGCGTAACTTCGACCAGGCGAGCTCAGCCACCACATTGCCCGCCGTAAAGTCCAGCAATCCATTGCCAGACAGCTGCGCTGGAGTGCCCGCGGCGTCCAGGGTGAGCGCCTGCACCGCCAACTGCTGTGCGTCGATTTCCAACTGGGCATTGCCCGAGACGGGGTGCGCAACGGGCCAGTCCGCGATCCATGGTGTGGGATCGAAGCGCTCGATTTCGGTCTTTGCATGCAGGTGCCAGTCGTTCGACCAGCGAAAGCCGCCATTGGCCGCGAGCGCCAATGTGTCGCCAGTCACCTGAAGTTGTTCGAAAACAAGTCCGCTAAAGTCACCGCGGCCGTGCATTGTTGCCTGCAAATTGCCGAGCTGCGCCACTTGCGCTTGCGCGTTACTCTCGAAGCTGTAGTCGTCGAGCCCGCCCTGCACCTCGGCACTCAATGCGAAACCTTCAACCGTGTAGGGCAATACCAGTGCGGAACTGATATCGGCATGCAACTCGTAGCGTTGCGGCGCCTTAAGTTGCAGATTGCCCCGCGCTCGATAAATGTCGCTGCCGGAACTTACTAACAGTTCTTCGACCACGATATGCTCTGACCAGCGACCTGCGAGATGCACGCTCTGCGCCTCCCAGGCAAAACGATCCGGCTCGACCTGCACCTGCAACCCTTCGACGTGCAGATCCGTGAGCTGCAGAACGAACGGAAGCTCAAGTGCCTGCAGCAACTCGGCAATATCGGTATTCGACTCGGCATCGTCGGTACTTCTGATCGTGACAGCGAGATCCTGCACGCGTGCCTCGGACACAGTAATGACGAGCGGCGTCAGTCCGACACTGACACTCGCGTGTAGCCGCCCGGCCGTGACATCGGTAGTACCGGCGCTGTAGCGCAGACCCTGAAGCTTTAGTCCATCCGCGAGATTGCCTGCAAGCTGCTGCAGTTGCAGTGCACCGGCGCTTGCGTTTTCGGCACGCGCCCAGATAAACCGCGCACCGGATGCCGTATGCCACAGCCACCACCATGAGCCGGCGCCGACGACCAGCAGCAGAATCAGAACAGCGAGTAACGCGCGACGCAGACTCACAATAGCGGCGTTCCGATCGTAACGTGAACACGCCAGGGTTTGCCCACGAAGTCACGTGCCTGCGCAATATCCAGGCGAATCGGACCGGCGATCGAATACCAGCGCACCCCGATCCCCGTACCCAGTTTCAGTTCCGGTTCGGACCAGTCATTAAAAGCGTTGCCGATATCCGCGAATGCCGCAACCGACCACTTGTTGGTGAGCCGATACTCAACCTCGGCACTCGCAGTCACAATATTGTTTGAGCCAATATTGTTGTTGCTGAGCTCTTCAAACGCGTAGCCGCGTACACTGGCAGAGCCACCGGCTTTGAAACGGTAGAAGTTTGGCAGCTCCGTTACTGACAGTTGCAGCGGTACACCGTCCACATCGACGCTAAAAGCATCAACGTCGGCCTCCGTGTAGCCCACCTCGGCACGCACGATAAACTTCCAGCGTTCACCGCGCAGAATACTGCGCCGCGTAGAGAGATAAGCCTGGACAAAGTCTGTTTCGGACCCGGCACTGCGGCTCGCGCCGAAAATCCAGGCCCGATCCCGCCGACCCCGGGTTTCGAAGGACTTGCCGACAATCGCAACGATATCTATATCGACACCCGCGGACAGCGCATTATCCGTGCCGTGTAGCAGCGCACCGAATTCTGCCTCACTGAGCGTGCCCGGTATGGTGGTATCCGGCGCCAACAGGTCGTAGTCGCGCTCACTGTTCAGGTATTGCACAAACGGCGTCAGGAAAGTTTGTTTTTCGCCCGACTTGAGATTAAAGACCTTGAGCCAGCCCAGCTTGACGTGACGTTCGTCGACATTGCCGTTGGCGATCTTGAGGAAGTTCTCGTCCTCATTGTCGCGCTTGAGTTCCAGGTCCTGATTCTCAAAACGAATCGTTGCATCGGCGATCCAGTACTCACGCGTACGCTGCAGTATCGGCAATTTGTAAGTACCGCGTACCGCGAACTCGTCATTGAGTTCCTGCCAGCCGATGCCGATATCAACCCGGTCGCCACGATTCGAGAAAGGATGCTTGCTCCAGCTCGTCTGCAGGCGCACACCCGTATCCGTACCGTAGCCGAGCGCACCCTGGAAACTGTTGCGCGTGGCGGTCGCCAGCTCGACCCGCAGGTCGACAACCGGCGGCGACACGTCAGTGCGCCGGCTCTCGCTTACATCTACGTCTGTAAAATAACCCGTGCGCCACAGGTCCAGTCTGAAATCGTCCATCAACCTTGCGGAATAGGGATCCCCGGGCTGAAACCGCGGTACATATTCGATAATGCCCGGTTTCAGTACGTGCTCGCCAAAATCGATATCGCCGATCACGAAGCGGCGTCCGGTTTGCAGGTTGAGTTTCAGGGCTGCCGCGTTATTGTCGAGGTCCAACGCAATCTCGTGGCTGGAAAAACTGGCCTCGAGGTAGCCGTTGCTGGCCGCGATATCCAGTGCCGCCTGCTTTTCCCGCTCCCAGACAATCTGGTTCAGCCGCGTTCCGCTCTTGAGCGGCCAGGCCGTGCGCCAGCTACGCAATTCACGCATCTTCTCGCCTGGCCCTTCAATGGTAATCTCCAGCTCGCGCACAATGACGGCCGGACCAGGCTCTACATTGAGTTCGATCACCGGCTGATCATCGTCGCGCCGAAAAAACCGGCCGTTGATTGCAGGCTGATAATAGCCGTAGGGGCGCAGCGCATCCCGGGCCCGATCCTCGGCGGCTTTGAGTATTCCGCCGAGTTCACGGTCTGAAAGCAGGTCGCTGCGCCCAAGCCGCACCGTGTCATTATGATTAAGAATATTCTCGCGCAGGGCATCGTCCACCCCGGTGACCTGGAACTCTATTTCCGCACGCGCAAGGCTGCACAAGGCCAGCAAGCACGGTAGTGCCAGCGATCGGGTCAATCCGGTAGCGGCCAGGTGATTGTTTTTCATGATCATATTAAAGGGGGATTGAGCGTTGCAGCAGGGCGGTCGCGCAGCGGGCCCGGTGTCTGTGATTTCCAGTACAGCATTGTCTGACCATACCGCGGTCAGGGTATTCGACACAGGACTCATTTTTTTAAGCACACAAGGCAATTGAGGCTGGCCGGGTTTGACAATAATTGTTTTGTAGAGCGTTGGCGACACGATTCATTGACAGCTTTCCTGATCCCGTGCAAGGATGGCTCATCGTTAGATAAAGGCACACCTGTCGAAAGGCAGGGCCGCAAAACTTCCGGTCTAAGGGCACAGCCTACGACAGCGGAGTCACCGGAGACGTGAATTGAGTGCAGCTCGACTAAAATCCACCGGACGCTATCGCGTTCCGGTCGCCTCCCAGGCAAAAGAAACCCCGATCAACAACCTGAAAACGCTGGCCACGCTCATGGACCGCGAGGCAGGCTTTGCGGTGCCTATCCGTCCGCAGGGCGCCGCGACCTCGTCCACCGACTGCAACCGTTGCGCGACGGGCACGATAGCCTTGATGTCCGGTCTGGACCGAATCCTCAATATCGACAGCTACAATCATACGGTGACGGCGCAGGCAGGTGTGCGATTGTATGCATTGACCGAAGCGCTGGCAGAGCACGGGCTCGAACTTATCGGCAATCACGAGATGACCGGCCGAACACTGGGCGGCGCTATCGCGGCGCCCTGCCTGGGGCCCTCGATAGGCAATCAGCACGGCTCGCTGGCCAGCAGCGTGACCAGCCTCAAAATGATTTCCGGCAACGGCAAAGCGATGACAATCGGCACCGACCGCAAGAACTTGCTTGGCGCTGTGTGTTCCAGCTACGGGCTGCTCGGCATCATCGCCGAGGCAACCCTCAAAGTGCAGCCGCAGACCAATTTTTCGGCGACCCATCGCAAGCTCACTATCGCGAATTTCTGCTCGATCGCCGATACGCTCTCCAACAGCGACGTTGGTTTTCGCTTTGCGCTCATGCCGCATCGTGATCGCGTATACCTTGACCTGCGACGCTATTCCGCCGATGCCGGGGAAACCTACAACATGCCCTGGAAGATCAAGGACTGGGGCGAGAGCACCGTGTTGCCGCACATGTGTAAATCGTTGAATCGACTGCTGCCGATCCAGTCCGTGCGCTATCGCGTTATCGACACCGTCAGCCAGGCCACCCAGGGAATTGTTAACAGCCGCTTCGTTCGATCCGGCAACAACGGGACCATGCAGGGCCGAACGGCGAGCAGCATCAAGAAAGTGCTGTACTCCACCTGGTGCTTCCCGGCCAGCGACTTCTCTTTCGTTGTACAGGCCTACCGGGACTTTTGTCGCGAGAATTATGAACGCACCGGTTATCGTTGTGACGTGCCCGCGATTGGCTACCGCATCTGCAAGGATGCAAGCAGTATCCTGTCGCCCTCGTTCGATGAGCCGATGGTTGCGCTGCAAACCACCTCGACACAGCTCGACGGCTGGGAAGATTTTGTGATCGACCTCGCCGACTTCGCTGAGCACTGGGCGGGGGTTCCGATCTTCAACCAGACCCGTTCCTTGCGCGCCGACTACGCCAAGCAGGTGTACGCTAACCGGCTCACCTACTTTCGCAAGCTGCGCAGGCAGATGGACCCGGAAAACCGTTTACTGACGCCGTTCATGGCACAGTTTTTTCAGTAGCCTCTCAATACCCGCACCGGGTCACGCGGGCTGTCGCGTCCGCATCGTGCAGCCGCCTTGCCCAGCTGACCCGGGGCCCTGGGCGGCGGCCATTATGCGTAAACTTGCGCCGCGAAAGATCCGGCGACGCGTGCCCCAAGCCCCGGGATCCTATTAACCATTTGTTTTCTATAGGGTTCTACCTTGTTACAGGGTGAAACAGAACTTTCATGGACTTTATATATCGAACTGATATTATGCATCGCCCCGATATATACGAAAGCCTCGCTGGAACACTCGAAAAATGGATGTAAAAACTGTCTGCCTGGGCATGCTCAGTGATGGAGAAGCCTCTGGTTATGACCTGAAAAAGCACTTCGAGTCGACCTTTGGGCATTTCTTCGCGGCCGGCTACGGCTCGATTTATCCGGCGCTTTCGGCGCTGCTCGCTGACGGCTTCGTCGCATGCCGGGAGGAATCGCAAAGCGGCCGACCGGATCGCAAGGTATACCGGATTACCGACGCGGGTCGCCAGGCGCTGTGCCACTCGCTGAATACATCGAAGCCGGGCCACAAAGTCCGATCCGAGTTTATGGCGACGATGTGTTTTGCCCACCTCATGGATGAGAAGCAACTCGATCGGCTGTTGCAGCATCGTATAGAGGAAGCCGACGAGTACCTGCGGATGTTTGATGAAATTGAGTCTACGTGCATGCATGACTGGCCCGCCGGCAAGAAGTTCGTTTGCGGCTTCGGCCGGGCGCTGACCGAGGCAACCAAGAAGTACATAGAAGAAAACCGCGACCTTGTTTGCGAGCGACCAGCAACACAACGTTCGGCTAGCGGCTAACGATCGCGACAATAACTACCCTATTCTCACAGGAACCTTTCGCATGGCTCTGGGCAACCTTCAAAAACACCGATCGTGGTTTATCTCGATCGGCATCGCAGCATTGATCAGCCTCTGGTTACTGAGCGGACTATTATTCCCCTCGAACAGCGAGGAAGCTGTTGATCTGACGGAAACCGGCAAGCCGGAAGACGCGCTCAGCAGTGTTCGCGTGCGCACGCAGGCGGCCGAACAGGTCCAACGCACGATTGTCGTCAACGGCAAGACCGCGCCGGCGCGCATTGTTGAGCTGGCCGCCGAAACAGACGGCCGCATCGAGTTCATTGGCGCCGAACGCGGCAGCAATGTTGCGGCTGGCGAGCTGATCGTGCGCCTCGGCAAGCGTGATCGGGAAGCGCGTCTGGCGCAGGCCCGGGCCACCGTCAAACAGCGCGAGGTTGAATACGAGGCCCGTGCGAAACTGAAGGACTCGAGCTACGTGTCTGAATCACAGCTGCAAGAGGCGCTCGCAGGACTGGAGGCAGCTCGCGCGGAGTTGACCCGCGCCGAACTGGACCTCGGCTACATGAAGATACGTGCGCCATTTGCAGGTGCCTTGCAGGCACGCCAGGTCGAAGTGGGTGACTTCGTCAAAAGCGGTGACAAGGTCGCTACCTTTGTCGACAATCGCAAAATTATCGTCTCTGCAAACGTCTCCGAGTTTGACGCAGGCTACGTCTCGATTGGTGACGAGGCGGAGGCGCGTCTCGCCACCGGCGAAACCGTGCACGGCAAAATTCGATACGTTGCACCTGTCGCCGATGAAGCAACGCGGACTTTTGAAGTAGAGCTGGAAGTCGACAACAGTGACGGCGCATTGCGTGCGGGCGGCACCGCAGAACTCAGGCTGTTCGCGGAAACGGTGTTTGCGCACCGCTTGTCGCCGGCGCTGTTGACACTCGACGATGCTGGCGATGTCGGCATCAAGATCATCAACGATGAAGGCAAGGTCGAATTCGTTCCCGCCGACATTGCCTTGTCGAGCAATGACGGTGTCTGGATCGCCGGCCTGCCAAAAACCGCCACTATCATTACTGTAGGCCAGGGATTTGTCCCCGACGGTGCAATGGTGAACGCCATTCCCGAAGACGACATCGATACCGCGTTGGCCATCAAGTCCGTATCGAAGTAACGCACGTGGACATTATCGAAACCGCAATCTCCCGTTCGCGCACAGTACTGTTGTCGCTTGCCGTGGTCCTGATCGCAGGCGTCTATGCCTACCTGACGATCCCGAAGGAAGCCGAACCTGATATCGAGATTCCCAACATCTACGTCAGCATCCACTACGAAGGTATCTCGCCCGAAGATTCCGAACGCCTGTTGGTGCGTCCCGTAGAGCAGGAAGTTCGCTCTATCGAAGGCATCAAGGAAATGACCTCGACCGCGTATGAAGGCGGCGCGAACATCATGCTTGAGTTCGATGCCGGCATCGACACGGACAAGGCGCTGCAGGACGTACGCGAGAAAGTCGACAAGGCCAAAGCCGAAATCCCGGCCGAAGCCGACGAGCCGACAGTCACCGAAGTGAAGATGTCGCGCTTTGACCCGATGCTGATACTCAATCTTGCGGGTGATGTTTCCGAACGCACGCTGACGCGGATCGCCGAGGACCTGCAGGAATCGATCGAGGGGCTTGGTGGCGTACTGGAAGTCAATCTCGTCGGCTCGCGCGAAGAACTCATGGAAGTCATCGTCGACCCGCTGGCCATGGAAAGCTACGGCCTGGACCAGGCACAGATCATCAACTTCATCAACCTCAACAACCGGCTGGTCGCTGCCGGTTCGCTACAGTCGAGCGAAGGCCGATTCCCGGTCAAGGTACCCGGCGTTGTGGAAAGCCCGGCCGACGTACTCAACATGCCAATTAAATCGGTTGGCGACCGCGTCGTGCATTTCAAGGACATTGCCGAGGTACGTCGCACCTTCAAGGATGCCGAAACCTATTCCCGACTGAACGGCAAGCCGGCCCTCACGCTCGAGGTTGTACAACGATCAGGCGCAAACGTCATCGCAACCATCGACGAGGTCAAGGAGCTGATCCTCGCGGAACAGGAGCAC
The DNA here is from genome assembly GCA_030425905.1 of Gammaproteobacteria bacterium. GTDB lineage: Bacteria > Pseudomonadota > Gammaproteobacteria > Steroidobacterales > Woeseiaceae > UBA1847. The sequence continues at coordinate 6,727 of JAUHZT010000078.1, read as the reverse complement.
TGGCCCGCCGAAGTTCATGTCGTCGTATCGAGGGACAAGTCGAAAGACGTGCACGACATGCTCACCGAATTGCAGAACAGCGTGTTGATCGCTGTCCTGCTGGTTTTCATTGTCATCATCGGAATCCTCGGGCTGCGTTCCGCCTTGCTCGTCGGCATCGCCATCCCCGGCAGCTTCCTGATGGGTATTCTGCTGATCGGCGCGTTCGGCATCACCATTAATATGATGGTCCTGTTCGCATTGATCATGGCGGTCGGCATGCTGGTTGACGGCGCTATCGTGGTCACAGAACTGGCTGATCGCCGCATGGCCGAGGGTGAATCGCCAAAAGACGCATACTCGCGAGCGGCTATCCGCATGGCCTGGCCTATCATCGCCTCGACCTGCACAACCCTGGCCGCCTTCGTACCGCTGGCCTTGTGGCCGGGCATGTCGGGCGAGTTCATGAAGTACCTGCCCATTACCCTGATCGCCGTACTATCGGCGTCACTGATCATGGCGCTGCTGTTCGTTCCAACGCTTGGCTCGATTTTTGGCAGGACCGGTGCGAACAGCGCGGAAGCCCGGCGCAACCTCACGGCCGCGGAAATTGGCGACCTCAACACGATCTCCGGCATGACGGGCTCGTACGTACGGTTCCTGCAGAAATCTCTGCGCCACCCGTGGCTCAATGTTGGTGCGGTCGTTGTGTTGCTCATTTCAATTTTCGTCGTATTCGGCTTATTTGGCCGTGGCGTCGAATACTTTCCCGAAGTAGAGATGACATTCGGGACAGTCGACATCCGTGCGCGTGGCGACCTGTCGGTTGATGAGAAGGACAAACTGGTGCGGCAGGTCGAAGAGCGGGTTCTGGGCATGCCCGAACTTGAGTTCGTCTATGCCAAGACCGGCGGCAGCGATCGTGGCGCTGAAGACCTGATCGGCACGCTGACTCTCAACTACATCGACTGGGATGAGCGTCGCTCGTCTGATGAAATCCTTGCAGAGATCAGGGAGAAGACCTCGGACCTCGTGGGCATCCTGATCGAGACCCGCAAGCCTGATTCCGGCCCGCCGCAAGGCAAACCGATCAATATCGAGTTTGCCTCGCGCAATTACGATCTGCTCGCGCCCACCGTCAAGCTGGTGCAGACAGCCATTGAGAAACACCCCGCCGTCCTGAATGTCGAGGACGATTTGCCACTGCCAGGCATCGAGTGGCAACTCAAGGTTGACCGCGCGGAAGCGGCCCGTTTTGGCGCCGACGTTGCGTTGGTGGGTGCGATGGTGCAGCTCGTTACCAACGGACTCAAGCTTGGCGAGTACCGGCCGGATGACAGTGACGAAGAAATTGATATCCGTGTGCGCTACCCGGTAGACGCCAGATCGCTGGAGCAAATCGATACCTTGCGTATTCCTACTGCCGAAGGGCTGGTACCGATCAGCACCTTTGTTAAACGTGAACCGGCGCAAAAGGTCAGCACCATCCACCGTACTGACCGGCATCGGACTATCGTTCTGCAGGCAGATGTCCTGCCGGAATACCTGCCGACAGATATCGTCGCTGAACTGCGTGAATTGTTGCCCACACTGGGCATCGATCCGAGCGTGAGTTATGCGTTCCGCGGTTCAACCGAAGATCAGCAGGAAGACATGGACTTTCTGGGCCGCGCGATGCTGCTGGCACTCGCAATGATGGCGATCATTCTGGTCACGCAGTTCAACAGCCTCTACCAGGCCGGCCTGATCCTCACGGCTGTATTGTTCTCGACCGGCGGTGTCATGCTCGGCCACCTGATAATGGGCAAGCCATTCGGCGTCATCATGTCCAGCGTCGGTTTGATCACGCTGGCCGGCATTGTGGTGAACAACAATATTGTATTCATCGATTCCTACAATGTATTTCGTGAACGCGGCGCCAAGGCCTATGAGGCGGTCGTGCGAACGTGCGCGGTGCGCTTGCGCCCCGTGCTGCTGACGACGGTGACAACCATCGTTGGCTTGATGCCAATGGTACTCGGCATCAATATCAACCTGATCGAACGCGAGGTGACCTTCGGTGCGCCCAGTTCGCAATGGTGGACCCAGCTTGCTTCCTCGGTCGCTGGCGGGCTCGCTTTTGCTACTGTGCTGACACTGTTCCTGACCCCGAGCCTGCTCATGATCCAGGCCAATGCGTCCGATTGGCTGGCAGCGCGTCGCGCCGCAGGCAGCCACGCTCCGGCAAGCGCGGAGCCCGGGCACCACTGAATCGCCCTCTCGTGCATCCAAATCCGGGCGCGCGGCATCTAAGAGTTACAGAATCCGGTTGGCGCCGAGCGCCAGCCGCCTGAGCCGCCGCGCACGGAACGGTGGCTCGGCACTCTGGTCTGACACGAAGCCGGTATTGCGTTATACCGAACTAGTGTTATACTCAACTACAACACTAACTAAGTGATGGCTGCCACCCTATGAAATCCTTACCTTTAGCATTCATCCTCGCCACAACGCCGGCTGCGCTGGCCTTGTCTGGCTGCGGTGCCGGGCAGGCGCAGAGCCTGGCCGAAAACACCGAGTCCGAGGCAGCTGCGATACCCGTCGAGGTGCGCTTTGCGACCCGCGGCGACATTTACGCGACCTACTCGGCAACCGCCAACATCAGCACCGAGGGCGATGCGCCGGTGCTGGCCAAGGTCGCCGGGGAAGTGCGAGAGTTGCTGGTCGAGGAAGGCCAGCATGTCGAGGCCGGCCAGGTGCTTGCACGCCTGGACGGTGAGCGCCTGCGCCTGGAAATGCTGTCCGCACGGGCCAATCTTGAACAGGCACGCGGTGAGTACCGGCGCTATGTCGACTTGCACGCACGCGGCCTTGTCAGCAAGGCAATGTTCGAAGGTCTGAAATACGATCTGGATGCACTGCAGGCCACCCATGATCTGAAAGAACTCAATTACGAATATTCGAGCATCCGTGCACCCATTGCCGGTGTTGTTTCGGGCAGAACCATCAAGCTGGGTGAGTCTGTCAAGGTCGGCCAGGAGGCCTTCCGGATTACAGATACCAGCGAACTTCTTGCCGAGCTGCAGATCCCGCAGACGGAACTGCCGAAGTTTGCTACAGGACACAAGGCAAGCCTGGAAGTCGATTCAATACCGCAGCGTCGCTTCCCGGCCGAGATAATCCGCATCAGTCCTACGATTGATGTACGCAACGGTAGTTTCCGCGCAACGGCTTTTGTCGAAAATACAGAAGGTGCGCTGGCACCCGGCATGTTTGCGCGCATCACTGTTGCTTACGAGAAGCACAGCGAAGCACTGATCATTCCTGCCGAAGCATTGATTGAAGAAGACAACAGGACGGCTGTCTATGTTGTCAGCGGCGACACCGTTGACCTGCGTCAGATCACTATCGGAATTCGCTCGGAAGGCCAGCTAGAAGTTCTCGCCGGTCTCGATGAGAACGAACAGGTTGTGGTGATTGGTCAATCGGCGCTGCGCGATGGCAGTAAAGTACTCGCACGACTCGAGAACACTGAGCGTTACACGGGCTAAATATCAGCCACCATCTCTAAGCAGCGCGACAAGCCGCTTGATGGTTTGAGGGAGATACAAATGGGGGTATTGCGTTCCGGATCGTTGGCCTTGGTCATGATCCTGCTGCTGGCCGGCTGCAACAATGGCGGGCAGCAAGACAACGGCAATGACGACGAGAAAGACGATGCACCACCGGTGCCCGTTGAGGTCGGAGCGGTAACCCGCGGCGACATCTTCGCTGTCTACAAAGGCACTGCGCCGATCGAAGCGCTTGCCGAAGCCGATGTCATAGCCAAAGTCGCAGGCGAGGTTCGCGAGATACTTGTTGAAGAGGGCGACGAGGTCGTCAAAGGGCAGGTGCTTGCGCGGCTTGACGGAGACCGGCTGCGCCTTGAACTGAATGAGTCGCGGGCACGTCTCGACAAGCTGAAACGAGACTACGAACGAAATGTCGACCTGAACAAGAAAGGCCTGATCAGCACCGGCGACTTCGAGAAAATTCGTTACGAGATGGATGCCCTGCAGGCCACGTATAACCTGGCCCGCCTGGAACTCGACTACACGCAGATTCGCGCGCCCATTGATGGCGTCGTATCGATTCGCTACATCAAGCTCGGCAATACCCTGGCGGCCAACGAACCCGCTTTTCGGGTGACCAGCATCGATCCGCTGGTTGCCTACCTGCATGTGCCGGAACGCGAGTTTCGGAACATCAAACCCGGCCAGCACGTATCGCTGTCGATTGATGCGCTACACGGCGACCCTGTGCAGGCCAGCGTTACCCGGGTCAGCCCGATTGTCGATCCGGTTACCGGCACCTTCAAGACCACCATTGAAATCTCTGATTCGAAGCGGCGCATCAAGCCAGGAATGTTTGCCCGTATCGGTGTCGTTTACGACCAGCATAGTGATGCGCTACTGGTGCCCCGCAGCGCGATTGTCGAAGACGTGGGTCAGGAAGCCGTTTTCGTTGTCGAGGATGGGATTGCGAAACGCAAGCTCGTTTCGACCGGCTTTAGCAGCGATGGCAAGGTCGAGATTTTGTCCGGACTCCACGACGCAGACGCAATCATTACGGTCGGCCAGATTGGCCTGAAACCGGACGTTAAAGTCGAGATTATCAATGCCGCAGCCGAAGCTGCTGCGCGTAACACCGCGGCCGACATGACCGACGCAGCCGAGGATAAAGACTGATGCGCCGCCTGATTGAAATCGCCACTGAACGGCGTGTCACGATCGTCATGTTTGCGATTGCAATTGGCCTGTTCGGCCTGGTGTCGCTGTCGCGCCTGAATCTGAATTTGTTGCCCGATGTGTCGTACCCGACACTTACGATTCGCACCGAATTGACGGGCGCCGCCCCCGTCGAGGTGGAGAACCTGCTCACCAAGCCAATTGAGGAAGCAGTCGGCGTCATTCGCAACGTGCGCCTGGTACGCTCCGTGTCTCGCTCAGGGCAGTCGGATGTAACCCTCGAGTTCCTGTGGGGCACCGACATGGACGTGTCCGGAGTGGAGGTTCGCGAGAAACTCGATATCCTGTTCCTGCCGCTGGAAGCGTCGCGCCCTCTGCTTCTGCGGTTTGACCCTTCCTCAGAACCAATCATGCGACTCGGCCTGCAATACAACGAAGAAGCTGCCGTTGCGGGTCAGGGCGCCGAAGGCCAGCTGAAAGCATTGCGCCGCCTCGCTGAGGATCGCATCAAGGCAGACCTCGAAGCTGAAGAAGGCACCGCCGCCGTCAAGGTAAGCGGCGGGCTGGAAGACGAAATCCAGATTCAGGTTGACCAGGAAAAACTGTCGCAACTTGGCTTGAGCATTGAGCAGATCGCCGGCCGGATACGTGCTGAGAACGTCAATCTGTCCGGTGGTCGACTGGAACAGGGTGACCAGCGCTTTCTGGTCAGAACACTGAATGAGTTCCAGACAGTCGACGCGTTTGGCGATGCCATTATCGGCCAGGCGGCGGGCCAGCCGGTTTATCTGCGCGACGTGGCCACCGTCACCCGCGGCTACAAAGAGCGGGAAGCAATCACGCGCGTGAAGGGCCGCGAATCTGTCGAACTTGCCGTTTACAAGGAAGGCGATGCCAACACCGTACAGGTAGCCAACCGGCTCAGCACACGACTTGAGCGGGTGCGCAACTCACTGCCCGACAATATCGAACTGGTTACCATTTACGACCAGTCGCACTTCATTTCCGCCGCCGTGAGCGACGTACGTAACGCGGCCATTCTTGGCGGCATTATTGCCATCATTGTCCTCTACGGGTTTCTGCGGGATGCGCGCGCGACGGTGATTGTCGGTATAGCCATACCGGTGTCGGTTATCGGCACGTTCCTGCTCATGTACCTGAACAATGTGTCGTTGAACATCATGTCGCTGGGTGGCATCGCACTCGCGGTTGGCATGCTGGTCGACAACTCGATCGTGGTGCTGGAAAACATCGTACGCAAGAAAGAGCTGGGCCTCGATCCAGTTGCTGCTGCCAAGAGCGGCACCAGCGAGGTTGCTTCGGCAGTATTTGCGGCAACACTGACGACGATCGCGGTGTTCTTTCCGATGGTGTTCATTTCGGGTATTGCCGGACAACTTTTTCGCGATCAGGCCCTTACCGTCACCTTTGCGCTGGGCTTCTCACTCGTCGTTGCACTCACGCTGATCCCGATGCTCGCCGCACTGGGTACCGGCAACCGCTATGAGAGTGCAAGCGAGCGCTCGACACCGCCCGGATGGTTCACTCGGGCGATTGCTTTCGTCATCCGACAACTGGCGTTCCTGTTCAGCCTCGTGCGGCGCCTGTTCTGGCTGCTGCTTTGGATTCCTACCTGGTTGTTCCAGGCATTCAACCGCTCCATGGCCGCCGTATACCCGGGCATTCTGCGCTGGTCATTGCAACATCGTGCCGCGGTTCTGCTGCTCGCATCCGTTGCATTCCTCGCGAGCATGGCCCTGGTACCCAGACTCGGTACCGAACTTATTCCGCAACTGTCGCAGGGGGAATTCAGCGTAGACTTGCGGCTCGCGCCCGGCTCGCCTTTAAAGGAGACTGATCGCGCAATCCAGATCGCACAGGCTGCCACGCGCGAAATTGATGCCGTGGCAATGGACTATTCAGTTGCCGGCACCGGCAACCGGCTGGACGCGAATCCGGTTGACGCAGGCGACAATACCGGCACCCTGAACGTGCGACTTGCAGCGGGTTCCGGGCGCGCTGAAGAAGACGCGACGATGGATGTC
>JAUHZT010000077.1 GCA_030425905.1 Gammaproteobacteria bacterium | reverse complement strand
CGAACAGCGTATCGGCGCACCCGTCCTCGGACTTTGCCGGCTTGCCGGCACTGGATGAATTGCGCCTCAGCGGACGTCTCCAGTTACCGGAGATGCGCATCGACATGCACGTTTACAGCGACGTTCCGCAAAGTCGCTTTGTGTTTATCAACGGCAAGAAGTACCGGGAGCGCGAGACCACGTCGGACGGCCCGGTGCTGCGTGAAATCACCCGGGACGGTGTCATCCTGGACCACCAGGGGACGCGTTTCGCGTTGAACAAGTAAGACCGCAGCAAACCGGTGCTGCTTGTCGCACGGTCTACCCGACCCGCTTTTCCCCGACCGCCTCAATCAGCTGCTCGCCCTGATTGCGCGCGTTGTTCACTTCGCGTGCAACAGGCCAGGCCTGCAACGGCGGACTGTCCTGACTTGCGGTCTCAATCATGGTCATGTCGCCCGCCAGCCAGCGGCTGGCGCTGTCAGGGTTGAGTATCATGGGCATGCGATGGTGCAGGCTTTGCATGAATTCATTCGCCGCCGTGGTGATCAGCGTGGCTGACTGAATGCTTTCACCGCTTTCTTTGTCGTCCCATTGCTCCCAGAGCCCCGCGAGCGCAAAGGGCTCTCCGCTGGCCAGTGAGATGTAATACGGTGTCTTGACGGCACCGTCGCGCTGCCACTCGTAAAACCCGTCAGCCAGTACGACCGCACGACGTTTGCGATAGGCAGCCCGGTAAGCGGGTTTTTCAGCCACTGTCTCGGCACGCGCGTTAATCATGCGATTACCGATTGACGGGTCCTTGGCCCAAAAGGGAATCAGGCCCCAGCGCAGCATGACCAGCTCGGCATTATCAGCCGTTTTCCTGATGGCGGCGATGTACTGGGTTGGCGCGATGTTGAAGCGCGGTTCTACGGGTAGTGAGTCATTGACACCGAAGAGCGCGGCGGTTGCTTCGCTTGGCGAATAGAATGCAAAACGGCCACACATCGCTACTCCCGGATACCAACGCCCCGATTCATCATGAACAGGCAGACCGAGAACAACAGCACGATAAACACCAGCAGGATTGCATAAGCCGTGCCGATGCTGATGTCGGAAGTGCCCAGGATTCCGTAACGAAATGCATTGACCATGTACAGAATAGGGTTGGCTCGCGACACGTTCTGCCAGAACTCGGGCAACATCGAAATTGAATAGAACACGCCGCCAAGGTAAGTAAGCGGCGTCAGTACGAAAGTCGGCACAATCGAAATATCGTCAAACTTTTTGGCCAGAATGGCGTTAATGAAACCGGCCAGTGAGAAAACTATGGCAGACAGCAGCACTATCGACACCGTGATAAACGGGTGCTGTACATGCAGTCGCGTAAAAAACAGCGCGACGGCTGTCACCAGTGCCCCGACAAACAGTCCGCGCAATACGCCGCCTGCCACGTGGCCAATGATAATTGCCGCATTGGACATCGGCGCCACGAGCATCTCTTCAACATGCCTGCCGAACTTGGCACCAAAAAATGACGACACCACATTGCCGTAGGAATTGGTGATCACTGACATCATGATCAAGCCCGGCGCGATGTAAGACATGTAGTCGTAACCATCCATCATGCCGATACGGCTGCCGATGAGATTGCCGAAGATAATAAAATACAGTGTCATCGTGATCGCAGGCGGCACGATGGTTTGTACCCAGATGCGCAGGACCCGCATGACTTCCTTGCGCACGAGTGTCGCTACGGCGACCGCGTTCAATCCAAGATTCATGCGCCGACCTCGGCGTCGCTTTTGTTTTCAACCAGGCGCATGAAGAGCTCCTCCAGACGATTCGCCTTGTTGCGCAGACTGACGACCTGGATGCCTTGCTCTGTGAGCGCCGCGAACATCTCGTTCAGGGACTGGCCGGGGCCGATAACCACTTCGAGATCACCGTTCGATCGGACGGTGGTTTCAAATTGCGTCAAGCCCGGGGGCTTGTTGCAGGGCTCGGCCAGGCTCAGAACAAACACCTCGTATTGCAGTTTGCGCAATACATCACTCATGGGCGCGTCTTCGATAATTTGTCCGCCGTCAATGATCGCGACACGCCGGCACAGCGACTCCGCCTCTTCGAGGTAGTGGGTTGTGAGGATTATGGTCGTGCCAGCGTCATTGATGTTGGTGAGGAACTCCCACATCGAACGTCGAATCTCGATATCGACACCGGCAGTCGGCTCATCAAGGATCAGCAGTTTCGGCTCGTGGACCAGCGCCCTGGCGATCATCAGCCGACGCTTCATGCCGCCGGACAAGCTGCGCGCGGCATCCTTGCGCCGGTCCCACAAACGCAACTCACGCAGGTACTTTTCGCTACGCTCACGGGCAAGTTTGCGTCCCAGTCCATAGTATCCGGCCTGGTTGAGAACGATATTGTCGACACGCTCCCACAGGTTCAGGTTTATTTCCTGGGGTACGAGACCGATACAGGACTTTGCAGCCGCCAGGTCGTTGTCGATGCTATGGCCGAATATCTCGACCTCACCCGCCGACTTGTTAACCAGCGAGGAAATGATGCCTATCGCGGTGGTCTTGCCTGCGCCGTTCGGACCCAGCAAGGCATAGAATTCACCGGCGCCGACGCTGAGGTCTATTCCCTTCAGCGCCTGGTTGCCGTTTCGATAGGTCTTCTTGAGATTTCTTATTGTCAGGGCATTCATTGAGCGGCGTATTGTAACGGCGCTTGGCTCGATTGGACACAGCCGGGCTTTCGGCGACCCGCATCGCCGGTTGCGGCATCGAGCAGGCCGCGGCCGGTAGACGCTGCTCGCGGCTGCGTTCGGTTCGCGTGAGCACGGTTTGCAGGGCGGTAATCCGTGCAGCAACTCGAACATCGGCTTCGGCACTCGAGCCGGCTACCAGCAGCTTGCGCCAGAACGCGGGGTTATTCTGGCAACGAATTGTCAGGAGCTGGCCCTTCATCGCAGCAAAGCGAAACAGATCGACGAGATTGCATTCGGCGAGCTGGCGGCACCAGTCCGCCGAGGCGCCGGATACAACCCGCAATGAGTAGGGATTTTGCTTTGCAAACTGCAACAGGAACGCCAGCGTGGCACAGACGAGTTGCGTTTCGCCCGGCGACGGCCGCGCCATCGCATCGACCAAATCGTCGGCGAGATCGCCGTCGAACACGCGTTGCCAGCAGCGCTCATCGGACTCGCGCAGCGAATAGATCAGGAACGGGCTGCGTGCAATCCGTTCGCGTTGTTCGGGTCGGGCGTCAGTGAGCATCGCGAGGGTGTCGGGCGGCAGGCGCTCGCGGATTGCCGGCTCGCGGCGAAGAACAGTCAGAAACGCCCGGTTCAATGCGTGTACGTCGGTCAGGTCGGCCGGCTCGGGTCCCATAAATTGCATTACTCGTCTCCTCAGCAGTAAAAATCAGCGCAATCCGGATTTTCTATATATTTGCTTATTTTCCCAATTATGGATAATAGTACAGCGGACCTTACCATATATGGTCTATTACTAGCATAAGGGGAAATAAATGCGACTCACAGACGACCGCTATGCCGGCGAACGCAGCCAATTCGAGCTGGCCCTCAGGATGATCGGACATGAGGCGCGTACCAAAACCATACGAGACTGCACCGGGCTTTCCGACGACCGCATACGCAAGCTGTACACGACTTATTTCAAGAACTCGGGCAAGGCCGAGGTGCGCCGGCGACGTGGCAAATCACCGCGGCAGATCGCGCGCTTCGTTAAGAACCCCGGCAACCAGCTCCAGGCGACCACACTGGTAGCGCTGTATTGCGTTGGCCTGCTGTTGCGGGTTGACGAGGAAAACAAGGTTCACTCACGCTGGCCGCGCCCCGATGTGGAATTCGGTCACCGGGTTTGCCGCGCGTATGAAAACTACCTGCTGCTGCACGACAAACCGCTGTTGAATTTCGAATGGGCGTGGAACCTGCTGCAAAGCATTGCGTGGAACGACGAACTCTACCTTGCTGTTTGTCGCGGTTGTCGAACTCGTTATGTGCAGGACGCCTACGCGCTTGATCTAAAAACCTGCCCGGCTTGTGAAATTGAGGCGCATCAGCAACGACGCCCTGGAATTCGAAGCTTCTCTGCCGCCTGAGTGACCCTGCTCCAATTGCAGCATTTCCGGTACACTGCGGCCCGCACAGGAGCAAATATGCAGAATTACAACGTCTTCGCAGGCGCCTTCGTCGATCGCAACGGTGAACGCCGCAAGGACCCGGACTGGCTCGATCAGGCAATTGCCAGCGAGCAGAGTCGCTTCGTGCCGGTCTGGGGCGACAAATGCCTCGTGGGCGGCGATCCGCTAAGTGCCATCCTTCTGCGCCATGATCAGATTGAGAACTACCTGCAATCTGACGACGAACTGATATTTCTCGGTCTGTTCCGCGACAGTCCCGTGTTCGCCTTCGCCATTGACGGCGATACACGAGAGCCGTTTACCGAGCTCGGCGAGTTCCATGACCTGCGCTTTCTCGGCTCGGTGCTACCGCCCGACGAGGCAAACCTTACAGCCCATGCTCGTGCGCTCGTCCTCTGGCACGGCTCGCAACTCTACTGCGGTATCTGCGGTTCTTCTGCGAAGCCCGAAGCCGGCGGCAATTCGCGTGTTTGTGCGAATCACGAATGCGGCAGGGTTCTTTTTCCACGCGTTGAACCGGCCATCATCGTGCTGGTATCGGACGGCGAGCGCTGCCTGCTTGGTCGCCAGAGCCGCTGGCCTGAAGGCCGTTATTCTACGGTTGCGGGCTTTGTTGAACCTGGCGAAAGCCTGGAAGATGCCGTGCGGCGTGAAGTCTATGAAGAAACCAATGTTCGCGTTGGCAACGTTCAGTACCACAGCTCGCAGCCGTGGCCATTTCCAGCCGCTTTAATGCTTGGTTTCACGGCTGAAGCTACGAGCACCGACATCGTTCTGAACGACGGGGAACTCGAAGATGCCGCGTGGTTTACGCGCAAGGAATTGCGCTCCGGCTACCCGAAACTGCCGTTCCACATTTCAATTGCCCGACGCCTGATCGACCAGTGGATCGATCCTGCGATCACAAGCTCGGAGGCCTGACCTATCTGCCTTGTACTGATCGCACACCGGGTTAATAAAGCCTTGCCGCTTATTGTCGCTGCCAACCGCGACGAGTTTCACGCCCGGCCAACGCAGAAAATGCACTGGTGGGTTGAGAGACCGGACATTCTTGCCGGCCGTGACCTGCTAGGCGGCGGTACCTGGCTCGGCGTGCATCGCAACGGCCGCTTTGCCACGGTTACAAACTTTCGTGACGGAGTGCCACCGGCAGGCAAGCTTGTCTCGCGCGGCAAACTGATCACAGACTTTCTCGAAAGCGAGCAGTCGCCTGCCGCGTTTGTTCGCAGCATCGACGGCTCGGACTTTGCGGGCTTCAACCTGATCGTTGCCGACCTCGATGGTGCGTCCTACCTGTCCAACCGGGATGGCGGTTGCCGGGATCTCGAGCCGGGCGTCTACGGGCTGGCAAATGCGACACTCGATACACCCTGGCCGAAGGTTGAACGCAGTCGCGAAGCATTCAGTGCCGCTCTCGCCGCCGGTCTCGTCAACGAGTCCAGCATGCTGCGCATACTCGACGATCGCCAGCTCGCGAGTGCAGCCGAAGTTGAAACGCACGGCCTCCCTTTCAAGAAGGCGCATGCCTATAGCGCGCCGTTCATAGTAATGCCGGACTACGGCACGCGCTGTTCAACGGTGCTGCTCCGCAACCGTGAGGGCCGCTTGAATATTTCCGAAAAGCGTTTCAAGTCCGACGGGCATTCTACCGGTCAGTCCGATTTTTATTTTGACGTGGACACTGCGCGCTCGTAGACCGCGAGCAGCCAGGCACGAATATCCGCAATTTCCTGCGGACAGACTCCGTGCGCCATGGGGTAGTCGTGCCATTCGACTTCGAAACCCGCTGACCTGAGCATCTCGGCCGCCTCGGCGCCTGCGGCAAACGGCACCATCGGGTCCTGGTTGCCGTGTGCCATAAACACCGGTAGCGCGCGATCCTGTGAATCGGCCCGACCCGCGACTTCTGCGTCAAACAGGTGCGGTAATGGCATATAAGTGGACAGTGCCATCAGCCCCGCGAGCCGCTGCCGTGAGCGCAGCGCATTGTGCAGCACGATGGCGCCCCCCTGTGAGAAGCCGGCCAGGACGATGCGTGCAGCGGGCATTCCGCGCTCGATCTCTGCGCTCACCAGTGCATCGAGCAGCGCGCTACTTTCCCGAACGCCTGCCTCATCAGCACGCCCCTCCGCGTCGAAACTGCGAATGTCGTACCAGGCACGCATGCGCATACCACCGTTCACAGTGACCGGGCGTACCGGCGCATGCGGAAATACGAAGCGCAATGGCAGGGACGCGGGCAGGTGCAACTCCGGCACGATCGCCTCGAAGTCGTGTCCGTCGGCGCCGAGCCCATGCAACCAGATAATGGTACCTTCGGGATCTGCACCAGTTTCGAGAATGACGGAATCAGGCTGGGACATGGGGTTCTCCGGAGACGAAAACGCCGCAGTTTAACCGAGCCACAGGCCGCGCTCGCCAAAAACAAAATAAAGCGACAAAAACCCTTGACGCTCTATGCGCATTACGTTACTTTTATGCGCATATTTATGCCAAGCAGGTCAGGGCAATGCCCAACCCGAACACCGAACAGGAACAGCGACGTTCAGCCATCCGCAAACTGCTGGCCGGCGGCCCGGTAGTGACGCAAAAATTGCTGGTCGACGAACTCAGCGCGCGCGGTTTTGCAGCGACCCAGTCGAGCGTCAGCCGTGACCTGCGCCAGATTGGCGCCATCAAGACCGCGCAAGGCTACGCGCTGCCGTCCAGCGAACATGACGGTGACAAGGAACTGGCCAAAGTGGCGAGCCTGATACGCAGTGCTACACCGGCGGGCACCCATCTGCTGGTCGTGAAAACGGCTATCGGCGCGGCACAGCGCGTTGCGCTGGCATTTGACCGTAGCGGCTGGCCTGAGATTGTCGGAAATATCGGCGGCGACGACACGGTCTTTGTCGCAACGGCTTCGGCCAACGGACAAAAGCATTTGCTGGCGAAGATCGAACGTTCGCGCGACCAGTAAAACCTATTAGCACCCCTTAAAGTTGGAGACGCTCGTGACAAGCACCACGGCCGGTGACCGGTCCCCCATCATCCTCGCCTTTTCAGGCGGCCTCGATACATCGTTCTGTGTGCCCTGGCTCAAGGAAACCTATGGCCGCGACGTAATCACGGCGACGGTCGACACAGGGGGTATCGACAGCGACGCGGCTGCGCGTCTCGAGGAACGAGCCATGGCGCTCGGCGCATCCGAACATGTGCTGATCGATGCCAAGCAGGAATTCTTCAATAACGTAATTCGCTATCTTATCGCCGGCAATGTCCTGCGCGGCAACGCCTACCCGCTGTGTGTCGGTGCCGAACGCGGCTTGCAGGCCGAACGCCTTGCCCGGCTGGCGACCGACCGCCATGCCAGTACCGTCGCGCATGGCTGCACGGCCGCCGGTAACGACCAGGTACGCTTTGAAGTCGCGCTGCGCACGCTGAACCCGACGCTCGACATTCTCGCGCCGGTACGCGACAACAACTGGGTTCGCGACGAGCAACTGGCGTATTTGAAAAAGCACAACATGCCCTTGCCCGCACAGGGCTCTGACTACTCGATCAACCGCGGGCTATGGGGCATTACCATCGGCGGCCGCGAAACGCTGACCTCCGCGGGCAGCATTCCCGAACACGCGTGGGTGCTGTCACCCGAGGCTTTCACAAAACCGGAGCCTGCAAGTCAGCACAGCCTGCAATTCGATGCCGGCATTCCGGTGGCACTTGACGGTGAATACCTGGAGCCCGTGGCGCTGATCGAAAAGCTGGAAACCCTGGCCGGGCGCTATGGCATTGGCCGTGGCATTCACGTTGGCGACACGGTCCTCGGTACGAAAGGGCGGGTAGCGTTTGAGGCGCCTGCCGCGCTCACCCTGATCACATTGCATCGCGAACTCGAAAAACTGGTACTCAGCGGCCAGCAATTGCGCATCAAGGACGGCATCGCAAACATCTACGGCGACCTCGTGCACGAAGGCAAACAGCTCGATCTGGTTTGCGATGACATTGAAGCCCTGCTCGCCTCGTCACAGCGACGCGTCAGCGGCACCGTTACGTTCTCCCTCAAACCCGGCAACCTGTTTGTTGAAGGTGTCGACTCGGACTATTCGCTGCTGGCCGCAACGCGTGGTGTCTATGGCGAAGCAGCGGGCGAATGGACAGCGGCGGATGCGCTGGGCTACGCACGTATTCTGTCACTGCCTGGCTCCCTGCAGACACGCGCCGGTGGAGGCAAGCAATGAAAACGGCGGTCGTTGACAAAATTGCGTCCATTGCCCATCACAATGAACTTGGCTCGGAACTCCGACTGTCAGGGAACATTCCCTGCGAAGAGGGCGTACTGCTCGCGGTTCGCGTGCTCAATAACAAGACCCGCTACAACACGCTCGAACTGACGTCGGGCCGCATGGCGACCGTCAACCAGGGCGACATCGTGGTTGGCGCGCTGGGACATCGCAATGCGCTGCGCGGCTACTCGGGCCACTTGCCCGAAAAACTCGAAGTCGGCGACACCGTGCAACTGCTGAATATCGGCGGCGTACTTGGCATCTGCGACTCTGCCAACCCTGATGTTGGCCCGCCGTTCAACTGTGAAGTACTCGGCACCGTGTTGCACTTTCCCTATCTTGGCGAGCGCATTGGTGTGCCCGCCCGGGCTGGCAAGCACCCTTTTGACAGCCTGGCAAAGCTCGATACGCACGGCGTGCCCGTTGTCGCACTGGCCGGCACCTGCATGGACTCCGGCAAGACAGCTGCCGCCTGTGCCATTGTCGGGCGACTGCGGCATCTCGGCTACTCGGTCAGCGCCTGCAAGGCTACCGGTGTGTCACTGCGCCGCGATATCAACGCAATGGAAGACGCCGGTGCACGCGCGACGATGATTTTTTCCGACCTTGGCGTTGTAACCACCACGGCGAAGAACGGCCCAGCGCTGACACGCGCATTGCTGACCGATCTGGCCAAGGATTCGCCGGACGTCATTGTGCTGGAACTCGGCGACGGACTGATTGGCGCTTACGGCGTTGAAGCTATTCTCGGCGATGCCGGGATCCGTGCCGCCATGACGGCGGTCGTGCTTTGTGCGAATGACCCGGTCTCAGCCTGGGGCGGCGCCAAGATTCTGCGGGAACAGTTTTCGATTGAACCAACCGTCGTTACGGGCCCCGCCACCGATAACGCCGTTGGCGTCGAACAGATTGCCGAGCGCCTGGGCTTGCGCGGCATTAATGCCCTCAGCAACGGCGTACTGCTTGGCGACGCAATCGCCGCGGCCCTGCAGGGGAAAAGCGCATGACAGCGGGCGCAACCAGAACTTCTATCCCGGCCGTGGTACTCGGTGCGACCGGCTACGTGGGCGGCGAATTCCTGCGCTTGCTGGCGCTGCACCCCGTGTTCGAGTTGCGGGCAGCGGTCTCCGACAGCCAGGCGGGCCGCAGTATCGGCAACTGGTTTCCCCATCTTGCCTGCGCATACGCCGAACATAATTTCGTCGCGCACGAAGACTGGCTCGATGCGGTCAACGAAGGCGAGGATCTTGCGTTGTTTTCCGCGGCGCCGCATGGCGCATCAGCCGGCATTATCAAAGCAGCAATCGATGCCGCCGCGAGCAAGAACATCAATATTCACGTCGTCGATGCATCGGCCGACTTCCGCTACGGGGCGGAGGCCGATTTCGCCGCAGTGTACGGTATTGCCCATGGCGCGCCGGAGCTGTTGCCGGTGTTCTCCAGCGGACTGCCCGAGCATGTCAGCGGCACGCCGACCCCGCACGTGGGGCATCCAGGTTGCTTTGCAACCGCCGTGCTACTGGCCGCCGTTCCGTTACTCAAGGCAAAGCTCGTCGACAGTGAATTGTTTGTCACCGGCATCACGGGCAGCACCGGCTCAGGCCGTGTGCCGCAAGCCGGTACGCACCACCCGGAACGACAAAGCAACCTGTACGCCTACAAAGCGCTGCAACACCGTCATGCTCCGGAAATTGTCGCATTGGCCAACGCCGCAAGCGGCACGCAGGCAACGCTCAATTTTGTGCCGCACTCAGGGCCGTTTGCGCGCGGTATCTATGTCACGCTGCAGTGCCGGGCGAGCGCGGGAAGCACAATCGCCGACCTGCACGAAGCCTTTGCCGCAGCCTACGATGATGCAGCCTTCATCGAACTCGTCGAGGGAACACCTCGGCTAAAGAACGTTGTCGCGAGCAACCGGTGCCAGATCGGGGTTGCGCTCGAACAGAATGCCATCGTTGTCACCAGTGCTATCGACAACCTGGTTAAGGGTGCCGCAGGTGGCGCCGTACAATGGATGAATCGGCTCTGGAACCTGCCCGAAACCGACGGTCTCAGCGCGCCTGCACCGGGGTGGACCTGATGAACGCAGCAACACCGAGCGACGCACGCGCGCGCGAAAGCGCAAGCCTGCTGCAAGTCTACGGTCAGTTACCGTTCGTACCCGTGCGCGCCACGGGTTGCGACATCATCACCAGCGACGGACGAAAAATCCTCGACCTGTACGGCGGTCATGCCGTCGCCGCGCTTGGTTACAGTCATCCCCGCCTCTACGCGGCGATGGAGCAGCAGTGTCGCGAATTATTATTCCAGAGCAATGCGGTTGCCCTCGACATTCGCGCTGCCGCCGCAGAGCGCTTGCTCGAGGTTGCACCTGATTCGCTGCAGCGCGCTTTCTTTGTCAATTCCGGCGCGGAAGCCAACGAAAACGCTCTGCGTATGGCCTGCGTCGCAACCGGCCGCTCGCGAGTGCTCGCAATAAGCCACGGGTTCCACGGACGCACAGCCGCCGCCGGCGCTGTGACCTGGAATTCGGACTCCTGGTACGGCTTTCCGCACAAACCGCTCGACGTTGACTTCATTCCGCGCAACGACAGCCATACAGCCGAGCAAATGATCAACGAGGAGATCGCTGCCGTGATCTTCGAACCCGTGCAGGGAGTGGCGGGCGCCTTTGATCTCGCACCAGACTTTCTCAGGACTTTGCGGGACGCGACGCGCCGGCACGGTGCCTTACTGATCGCCGACGAAGTGCAATCCGGCATGGGCCGCAGCGGAGAATTTTTCGCGGTGCAAAAGCACGCTATCGATCCCGACATCATGACACTGGCCAAAGCGCTGGGCGGCGGCATCCCCTGCGGCGCAGTGCTCTGCAGCGACAGCGTTGGCGAACATTTTGGCAGCGGCTCACTCGGCTCGACGTTCGGCGGCGGGCCGATTGCCGCGGCTGCTATTGTTGCAACGATTGCGGCCATCACCGCCGACGACTTGCTGCGCAACGTTCGCAACCGCGAGCAACAGATTCGCGAGCAATGCTGTGTGGGTCCTGTAACGCGCATTCAGGGTGCAGGCCTCTTGCTCGGCCTGGTCTGCGATCGTCCCGCCAGCGCTGTTCGCGATACGTTGCTCGCCGGCGATATTCTGACCGGCACCAGCGCCGACCCGAACGTACTGCGGATTCTCGCGCCACTCACGATTACCGAACACCACGTCAAACGCCTCGCGCAAGCGTTGGCCGATATTCACTAACGGACCCTTTCATGAAAGCATTTAATGATCTCGGCGACTTCTCCGATGAGGAAATCCAGGCTCTCGTAAGTCTCGCCAGCCGGCTCGACCAGCACCCGGAACCGGATGCACTCAAAGGCAAGGTGCTCTCGCTGCTCTTTCTGAGCCCTTCGCTGCGCACCCTCGCGTCGTTCCAGGCAGCGATGACACGTCTTGGGGGCGGCTCTTTTGTAATCTCTCCCGACATGTCGATTCATGGCCTCGAAACCCGTCCGGGCATCGTGATGGACGGTGCGGCCGCGGAACATATTCGTGAAGCTGTGCCGGTCATCGCCTCTTACGGTGATGCCATTGGCATTCGCGCTTTTGCCGAACGCAAGAGCCTCGAACATGACATGGCGGAAGTGGAATTCAAGTCGATGACCGACCTGATCGATACCCCGTACATCAACATGGAATCGGCCATGGGGCATCCCTGCCAGAACCTCGCGGACTGGAAGACCATGGACGACTTCAACGTGCCGGCCAACGGCGGGAAGTTTGTATTGTCATGGGCTTACCACCCGAAGGCCTTGCCGCTCGCAGTACCTGCCTCTACGCTGTATACGGCGGCCCGGCGCGGCATGGACGTTACAGTGCTGCAACCCGAAGGATTCGAACTACCCGAAGCAATCGTCAGCCGGTCGCGGCAGGCGGCTGAAGCCGCTGGCGGATCCCTGCGAGAGAGCTACGATCGCACCGAGGCGCTCGAGGGCGCGCATATCGTTTACGCGAAATCCTGGTCATCAACGCAGCATTACGGCGACCGCCTCGCCGACCAGAAACTGCGTACCGGCCTTGAAGACTGGTGCGTTGACGAGGACTGGTTCGATAACGCCGCCGAAGATTGCCGGTTCATGCATTGTCTGCCCGTGCGGCGCGGAGTCGTTGTCAGCGAACGTGTGCTGGATGGGCCGCGCAGCATCGTCATTCACGAGGCGCGCAATCGCATGCTGGCGCAAATGGCTGTGCTGCACCAGATGTTAGGGGGACAGTCATGAGCGTCAGAAAAGATCGGGCCATCGTCGTCTCGGCTCTAAAACACGCCGCCCCGTACATTCGCCTGTTCAAAGGCAAGATCTTTGTTCTCAAGGCGGGCGGCGAAATCTTCGTGGATGCAGACCAGACACGGGCATTGATGGAGCAGGTGGGCATCCTGCACCAGGTAGGCATCAAGGTCGTGCTCATTCACGGCGGCGGACCGCAGTCGACAGAGCTTGCCAAAGCGCTGGGTATGGACACCACCTTTATCGACGGTCGCCGCGTTACGGATGGTCCGTCGCTTGATGTCGCGACGATGGTCCTGAACGGCCAGATCAACACACGCGTACTCGCGGCCTGTCGCGACCTGCACATTCCCGCCGTTGGTATCAGCGGCGTCGACGCCGGTCTGATCCGGGCACACCGTCGTCCCCCCGTGGAACGCGAAAATGACACAACGGTCGATTACGGTTTCGTTGGCGACATCGAAGCAGTCGATGCGGACATTCTGCGCAAGCAACTCGACAACGGGATCATGCCTGTCGTCAGCCCGTTGTCCTGCGATGAGTCCGGCATGATATTGAACATCAATGCCGACACGGTCGCGGCAGCGATAGCCGCCGAACTCAATGCCGAAAAGTTGATACTCGCAACCGGCGCCCCCGGTATTCTCGACAACAAGGATGACCCGCATTCCGTGATCAGCTATATCGATCGCGCCAGACTCGAGCAGCTAAAAGCCGAGGGCAAACTGGCCGACGGCATGTTGCCCAAAGCCGCGGCTATCGATTCAGCACTGGCGAACGGTGTCAGTCGCGTACACGTCATTTCACACAAGCTTGCCGACAGCTTGCTGCTGGAAGTCTTCACAAATGAAGGCACCGGCACTCTCGTCGTCAACGATATCGCAGCGCTGACGCCCGCCGAACAGGGGGAGTTTGATTCGTGAGCCGCTTGTGGGAAAAGGGCCTGCCGCTTGATCAGCGAGTGCTGCGCTATACGGCGGGTGAAGACCATCGGCTGGACGCCCGCCTGGTCAGCTACGACGTTCGCGGGTCCATTGCCCATGCAGAAATGCTGGCGGCGCAGGGCCTGATCGAGGCACAGGATTGCGCAGCGATTTGTGCCGGTCTGAAAGCACTCGAACAGGCATTTGAGAACGGCGAGTGGAGCATCTCGCTCGACGACGAAGACGTACACACAGCACTTGAGTCGCGCCTGACCAAGGCCATCGGCGAGGCGGGCGGCCGCCTGCATCTTGGCCGATCGCGCAATGACCAGGTATTGACAGCACTGCGCCTGTACCTGCGGGATGTCAGTGCGACGCTCAGTGAAAGCGTCGACGGTCTGCGCCAGTCATTAACTGCGCTTGCCGAACGGCAAGGTGATATCACCCTGCCGGGTTACACGCACATGCAGCATGCGATGCCGTCCTCGGTCGCGCTCTGGTGCGAGGGCTTCGGCGAGGCACTGGACGATGCCCGCGCCGGCCTGCAGGCCGCAACCCGGCGTATCAACAAGAACCCGTTGGGCAGTGCTGCAGGCTACGGCACGCCTGGCCTGCCTCTCGACCGCGACCTGACCACACAGAAACTGGAATTTGCCGAAACGCAGACGCCCGTGACAGCGGTGCAATTATCGCGCGGCAAAGCAGAAAGCGGACTCCTGTTTGAGATCACGCTGCTGTTACAGGATATCGGCCGCATGGCCTCCGACCTGTTGCTGTTCTACACGCAGGAATTTGCCTACATCTCGCTGGCCGATGCAGTAACAACCGGCTCGTCGATCATGCCGCAGAAGCGCAACCCCGATGTGCTCGAGCTGCTGCGCGCCTCATCCGCGACCGCGCAGGCCTGTCTCGACGAAGCGCTGATGATCACGGCGAAGCTGCCCTCGGGCTATCATCGTGACCTGCAGCGCCTCAAAGCGCCTTTGTTTCGGGCGATAGACCTGGCCATCGAGAGCACGGACATCATGGCTTTCCTGCTCGACGGCTTACAGTTCAGGCCAGACAACATCACACTCGACGACGGCATATTTGCGACCGAAGAGGCATACCGTCTCGTGCATGAAGAGGGCGTCCCGTTTCGGGAGGCTTATCGCCGGATCGCCAGAAAATTCGCCAAATAGCGGACCGGAACAGCATCAACTGCGGCAGTCAGCCAGGAACGTCGTATAATCCCAAGCCTACTTCACGAGGCTGCACACTTATGTCGACGATGATCTCCCGCTTGCTACCTGCGCCGCTGCAGTATTTCGCAGCCATTCTAATCGCCCTGCTATTGCTTGCCGGCTGCGGACAAAGCGGCCCTCTCTACCTGCCCGGTAATCCAAGTGAAGTGCAGGCACCGTCATCAAGCGGCACACCTGCGCCGCCATCGGAACGGCGGGAAGAAGAAGAGGACGAA
>JAUHZT010000002.1 GCA_030425905.1 Gammaproteobacteria bacterium | reverse complement strand
ACCGCCAATAGTACTGCATTCAGCGCCCGGTTTTCGTGTCCAAGCCGCCTTTTGTCGCGCTCGCCGCACCGCTCGTCCTGTCGGCGGCACGCTTTATCGCGCCTACAGATAACCTTTGGCTTGCAGGCGAAAAAGTTGCGCATACTGGCCATCCATTGCCATCAGGCTTTCGTGATTGCCACGCTCGAGGATACGCCCGCCATGAATCACAACGATCTGATCGGCTGCCCGGACGGTGGAGAAGCGATGTGAGATCAAAATCGTCATCTTGTTCTTGCTCATTTGCCGGAAATGCTCGAACACCGATGCCTCCGATGCCGCGTCCATGGCGGCGGTCGGTTCGTCCAGTACGAGAATGTCGGCATCCGAACGCATGAAAGCCCGCGACAAGGCAATTTTCTGCCATTGACCGCCGGAAAGCTCGCGCCCGTTCTTGAACCAGCGGCCGAGCTGCGTGTTGTAGCCGTCCGGCAGCTCCTCGATAAAAGGGGCTGCCATGCCCTGTTGCGCCGCGATTTTCCAGCGCTGCGGGTCTTCGAAGAAGCGAACATCACCGGCACCGATGTTTTCGCCCACCGAGAACTGGTAACGGCCGAAGTCCTGAAAGATGACGCCGATGCGTTGTCGCAAGGCCTCGATGTCCCAGTCGGTAAGGTCCACACCGTCGAGCAGAATGCGGCCACTGGTGGGTTCATATAGCCGCGTAATCAGCTTGATCAGCGTCGTCTTGCCCGAGCCATTCTCGCCAACGATGGCGAGGCTCTCGCCCGGTCGCACCTGCAAGCTAACGTCCTCAAGTGCCATCGTGTCTGAACCCGGATAGGCGAAAGACACCTGTTCGAGTTGCAGCCCGCGTTCGGGATGCGGCCCGCTGGTTTTCGAACCCGAACGGCTGATAACCGGCTGCTCGAGGTATTCGTAGAGGTTGGAGATGTACAGGTTGTCCTCGTACATGCCACTGATCGCCGACAAAATGGCAGACACGGCTGACTGGCCCTGCCGGAACAGCATCAGGTACATCGTCATCGCGCCGAGTGTGATTTCCTTCGCAATGGTTGCGAGCACGATCCATGCATAGGCGCCATAGAATGCTGCGCTGGAGAACAGGCCGAGCACGAAGCCCCAGCCATCGCGACGCAGGGTCAGCTTGCGGTCTTCGCGAAACAGCTTCGTGAAAATATCCCGGTAGCGCGCGAGTAAGCGCGGGCCCAGTTGGTACAGCTTCACTTCCTTGACGCCGTCTTCGCGCGCTATGACAGTCTCCAGGTAGAGCTGCATGCGCGTATCGGGCGAGCGCCAGCGAAACAGGCGAAATCGGTCTCCGGAAAATTTCGCCTCCGCAAAGAACGATGGCAACCCTGCCAGCACCAGGATCGCCACGGCCCAGGGCGAAAAGGCGTACAGCAGCACGGCATAACTCGCGAGTGACAGCGAGTTCTGCAACAGGCCGAATGTCCGATTAACCAGGCTGAGTGGCCGGCTCGAAGCTTCGCGTCGTGCCTGGGTCAGCTTGTCGTAGAACTCGGAATCCTCAAAATGCGTGAGCTGCAGTGTCAGCGCCTTTTCGAGAATCATTACGTTCACACGTTGCCCCAGCAACGCACGCAGCAACGACTGGCTCGCCGAGATGCCACGCTGACAGGCGGCCACGGCGATGACGACGCCCGCCTCGAGAAGGATCAGCAGCAAGACACGCCGGCTGTCCGGGTCGGTCGCATTCATTTCTGCCACGACGGCATCGACGATGAGCTGCCCGATGTACGCAATCGCGGCGGGCAAGACACCCGCAACCACCGTGAGGACTGCAAGCACCAGCGTCAGTGCGCGGCTGGTCGTCCAGACCAGTTCGAGAGCGCGACGACTGTAGGCAAAAATGCCAAGCGCGCGCCGGAAAAACCCGACCTCGGTGTCTTTATCGTCGGCCATTAGTGAGCTTGCCAGGAGAAAAGGGGCTGTAGATTGACGCACAGCTAGGATTGCGTATGCAAGTCAGCCGTGACTGCTCGAATACTTGCCGGTCTGCGGCTACAATCCTCAGCATGAAATACCGTACTGAACAATGGCTGGTGGCCACCGTGCTGACAGTGCTTGCAGCGGCGGTGCTGTGGTGGTTGTTCGCACCGGACAAATCGCCGTCGCCTGATGCAAATTCTGAGCAGCCCGCAACGGTTCTGCCCGAGCAACGACCCAGGATGCCCCAGTACCCGGTACGTGCGCCCGTTGAGATAGCTGAAAGTGACAGCGAGGCATTGTTGCCGTTGCCTCCGCTCTCAGACAGCGACCAGTATTTCAAGATTGAACTGGCCAACCTGTTTGGCAAAGCGCTAGCTGAGATGCTGGCCGATGAAGCGCTGATCGAAAAGTTTGTGGCCACTGTAGATAACCTGCCACGCGGTCGTGTCGCAGAACGCATCCGGCCAGTGAAAGGCCTGCCGGATACGTTTGTGGCAGAGCCCGGCACCGTCGACGACTCCTGGGTACTTGGCGCCGAGAACTACGCACGCTATGCAGCGCTCGTTAACATGCTGGTGCATGCTGACACCACAATGGTGGTGAATACCTATCGCCGTTATTACCCGCTTATGCAGGAAGCCTATGTCGGCCTCGGCTACCCGGACGGCTATTTCAATGACCGCGTCATCGAAGTGATCGATCACTTGCTGGCCACACCGCAAGTGCCGGACCGGCCGGCGCTTGTACGGCCGCATGTACTCTATGAATACGAAGATGCCGCACTGGAATCGTTGTCGAGCGGCCAGAAACTCCTGATCCGGATGGGCCCGCAGAACGCCACCGCTGTGCAGCAGGCATTGCGCGCTGTTCGCGAGCAACTCGTCACAGCCGCCGCTACGGATTCCGACGCCGACTGAGGCGCAGAGGCTGCGATGCTAAGAAGCTGGCTCGACAAACTGCTTGCAAGTGCGCGCAGCGCGGAGCAGGACAGACCTGGCGACCGTGAGCAGGCCTTGCGCACCGCGACCGCGCTACTGTTGGTCGACGTCGCACGCGCTGACCAGGTATTTGACGAGCTCGAAATGCAACGCGTCATCGAACTCATGGCCAAGCGCTTCAAGCTTTCGGACGATGACGCGGCCCGCCTGGTCAAGTCCGCAGACAGCCAGGCAGATGAACTCGTGTCGCTGCATGAAACGACCCAGCTACTGCACCGGAATCTGGGTGAGGACGAGAAAGCCGACATAGTACGGCTGCTTTGGGAGGTCGCCTACGCTGACGGTCAGCTCGACAAGTATGAAGACTCGCTGATTCTCAAGATCAGCGACCTGCTGTACGTCAGCCGCGGGCGGGTCATGGGGCTCAAGTTCGAGGCCAGCCGCAACGCCTAGCGTTACGATCTCGCCGACGCTTCCGCCCGCGCCGCAAGGCGCGCATTGCGGCGTCGTTCAGCCGCTTCGTAACGACGCCGTTCGACGGCAGATTCCGGTCGCAATGCCGGCACTGCGACGGGCCGCCCCGACTCATCAAGTGCCACAAACGTCAGGTAGGCCGACACCACGTGCCGGCGTTCACCGCTGTGGCTGTTCTCTGCGGCTACGTACACCCCGATTTCCATCGAACTGTTCCACGTTCGGTTAACTGAGGCCTTGACGATCAGCGTCTCGCCCGAACGTGCCGGCGCCAGAAAATTCAGGCTGTCGACCGCTGCCGTAACGCAGGTTCGGCCGCTGTGCCGCTCGGCAACAATCAATGCGGTCCTGTCGCACAGCCCCATTACCAGGCCGCCAAACACCGTGTATTCGGAATTCAGGTCGTTGGGAAAGACCTTGTGCACGTTTTGATCGATAGCGGAGTCTCGCGGGCTCTTCGAAGCTTGGGTCATGGTCTGGTTTCCTGCAAAGCAAAATTGACGAGACGGCGTAACAGGCGCTCTCGCATGCTGCCCGGTTCATGCAGGCCCATACGCTCAAGCGCCGACTGGTTCGCCGCCTCAAGCCGGGTATTGAGGGCACCTGCCACCGTGCTGAATTTTCCACGCATGGATTGCGTGCGTTCCTGCAAGGTCTCAAGCGCGACCGCCAGTACCTGTTCATCGCTTGTTAGCTCACTACCCATCGGGTAAGCCGGAAACGCAGCGCGAATCTCGGGCCGCGCAAACACACGATGGATGGCATCAGGCGTGTTGTTGCGTGCCGCCGGCGCCAACTCGAAATCACGCGGCAACTTGCCGGCCGACTGTGCCTGGCGCACAAGGTCTGGCTGGAATTTCGAATCGGCAATCTGCAGCATCGAGCGGATCACCTGCTGATCGGTCTGGCCGCGGGTTGCCGCCACCCCATACTCCGACACGTACACATCCCGCATGTGCCGGGGCACCGTCGTGTGCCCGTAAGACCAGCGAAAATTCGATTGCGCGATGCCACCGCGTTCGCGACGCGCCCGCAACATCAGTATCGAGTGTGCGTCGTCAAGCTCGGCCCCCATTCTGACGAAATCAAATTGTCCACCCACCCCGCTTACGACCCGTCCATCAGCAAGCCCGTCGGAAACGGCGGCGCCCAGCAAGGTGGCCATCATGGTTTCATTGACGAAACGCCCCTGGCGGCGCTGGGCTCGTTTTTTTTGTTCTTCGCCAAACAGTGTGTTGACGAAGGAGATCCGTGTCATACAAATACGCCTGCGCCGTTCCGGGTCCAGCGTGCGCAAAGCCTCGTAGAATCCGCCCGAGCCGAGGAAGAAGCCGGCATGAATCAGGGTATCGTCAGTTTCGTCAGCCGGCCGCTTGATAATGCCGCCGCTGAACAGCGAAAAAAGTGCATCACTGAGCAACTCCGTACACGCGTACAAGCCCTCCTTAAACGGCTGGTCCTCTATCGGTAACACCGTGCGCTGCGCGCTCGATGAACCGCCCGGCAAGGCCGCGAGTACCTCTGCGAACAGTGCCGGCTGCTCGTGTCTCAAGCGCAGGCAATGCGCTACGGCATCGCTGAGCGAGCCGATGCCCACCTGCAGCGTACCGCCGTCGGGAATCAGGCTGGCAACGTGCATTCCTGTCGCATAATCGGCCGGCATGACACGTCGATTTGGCAGCGCGAACAAGGGGTGATCCAGTTCCGGTGCCACCAGCAGAAAATCCAGCTGGTGCGCATCAATCCGGGCATCACCGGGCATGTAAGGCAAGCAGGAATTCAGCTGCCCCACCATTGCAACACGACGCCCTGCCTCCCGCTGGGCAACGAAGGCGGGCAGGAGGTCCAGCGTTACCTCGGGATTGCCGCCAAGGCTGTAGTGCGCCGAGTCCTCTGACTCGGCCGTGACAAGTTGCGCAATCACGTTGACACCGAGGTCAATCAGCGCATCGGCCACCTTGCTGTAATTGATACTTGTGTAGTTCTGCTGAACGCGCTCGTTGCCAAGGAAAGCACCCGGGCGCAGATAAAATTCACGCACCTCGACGTTCGGCGGTAAACCCGCAGTCTGGAGTGCCTTGGCATACTCCGTTTCCGGCCAGCTGCCATACAGCCGCTGTGCGACTGGACCGGCAAGCCGTTCCTCAAGACCGCCCTTGAAGCGCGGTTTCTCCAGGGTCAGGCCGGTGAAAATTTTCAGCGACAGGGAACGGTCTTCGACGGCGCGCCTGTACAGCGCATTGGCGACATGAATCGCCTTGCCAATCCCGATTGGCAAGCCCAGCACAATGGTCTTGCCGACCGATGCGATCAACGCATCAACAAGCTCGTCGGCTGATTGAAAGTGTTGCGCCAAATCAACTGCCTCGGTTCACGCGGTTCATCATTCGAAGGATCACCCGCCGAAGCGCCACAGGTCGCTATTGTCGATTGAACGATCGCGGTGCATCAGGATCCATTCCGCGTGTTCGTCGAGGCAGGAGCCGCCGAGCGCGCGAATGATCTGGCGGCGCTCACTGTTATCGTCGGCATTGTCGAGTCTGCGCTTGGCATTTTCAAACACACGCAACATGAATTCATATTGTTTGATCAGCTCTTTTTCCGCTGTCGTTTGCGCATAACCCTGGCGCACCGCGTACAAGAGCAGGGTGGCGCCCATGAAGGCAAACAGTATGTCGACAACATTCTCGCCCAGCCGGCCACCCAGCAGCAGAATGACAACGACGACTACAATACTGGTCATCAGGCTGAGCAGGGACAGCCGCTCGGTGCCGCGGTTACTGGTTACCCACTGCGATGCCTTGCGCCGATAATACCCAAGCTGTCCGCTCGTCTCGTCGCCGACCCATTCGTCCAGCGTAAACTGCAGCCCGGCATCAGTTACTTCGCGCTCCGCGTCACAGCGGGTACCGGCAACACGCATGACATTGCGGATCCAGCCCAGCTCCGGGTCCTGTGTTTGCAGGAAATTATCGTGTGTAAACTTCGACTCGTTGTCGTTCGTAATACCTGCCGCCGCTAGGTAGAACTGCACCCGCAAGCCTTCCGCGAGCGCACGGTAGTCGAGATACTTGCGATGCCAGCCTTCTCGCTGCGCGTATTTTTGCAAGCCTGCCGCCGCAAAAAACAATACAAGAAAGGCAACCATGAAGATTTCCTGGGTCCGCAAATCCGAGTAGAGGATAAACATCAGACCCATCAGGAAGGCCAGCGCGTGCGTACCGCGCAGCACGCGAATAGTGAGTTTCTGGTAGTGGATAGCCAGCCAGTCACTGATACAAAAAAGATGGTTAATACTCGCCAGCCCAAATGGCAATTCAGCGCTCGCATCGTCCGGCATCAGCGGATAGCGCTCCTCGGCGATCGAATCGCGAAAGCGCGTCGCGTCCTCACTGAACTCGGCACTGCGACGAAACACCAGCTCATGCTGCGCTGGCAGCTCGCGCGTGCGCGCTTCGTGCCGGTCGTTCGTGAACCACCAGCAATCCAGCGGTTCAAATCCTTCCGCAGGCGCCCCGTCCGGCACATCCCTCGAACAGACAATATGGTAGATGAGGTCGCTTTCGTCATCGATCAGCATCTGCTGCGTCGCGACCGTGCGCGTGGTGTAGCCTGGCATGATGTCGTGGTGATGAAAGCGTACAACCTGCGCGGTGCCGCCGAGTTTGCCGGTGGTCTTGCCGTCCCAGAGCGCCAGCAGCACATGGCAGTGAGCCGACAGGAAAACTCCGTTCTGCGCGTACTGCAGATCGCGTGCGGCGCCCGGCTCGCTAATATCCTTGAGCGTATTCTTTTTTGCCAGCGGCAAAGTAATGACGTCGCTGGCGCAACGGTACAGCGCGTTGAACTCCGCAATGGATTCGTCGGAACTGAAGTCCGAATAATAAAGGTGCCGCGGCATTGGCAACACAACGCCTATTTCTACACCGAGTTCAAGTGCCACTTCGGCGACCAGCCGGTCGGCGCCTTCCGCAAGCGGCGATATAAGGCGCAATTTCCGGTGCGGAAACCGCTCATTCAACTCGAGCAGCAGGTTACGTACCCGGTTACGTATTTCAGGCTCCTCCGCGGCCACCAGGTCGCGATGACCGGTTACGCCGATGACCAGCGGAAAGCGATAGCTGTCCCGGGTAACAATGCCCTCCTTTCTTTCGACCTGGGCCTCGACCAGCGATAGCGAATTGAGCTTTTCGATGTACTCATGCGGGAAACTTGCAAACTGCCGGTCGCGGGAACCAAGCCAGCGAGGCACTAAAGGTTTCAGATCGCCGACCGGCGCACCGCTCAGGCGATCGCGCGAACAGGGGATGTGAAAAACAAGATCCCGTGCCGGAGCGTCGGTGAAGTTCGGCACATAGCCGGGCATCGTGCCTGCGCGACGAAACTGCACCACGTGACCGGTACCGCCGAGATCAGCCGTTACTCGCCCGTCCCAGATAGCGATCATCACATCGGCACGCGCCGCAATGTAGGCACCCGCTTCAGCGTATTGCCGGTCCCGCTCAGGCCCGTAGTCAGACACCGACTCGTGCGTGTTGCCCGGCACCAGCGGCAAAATGCTTACTTCGCTTGCGTAGCCCATCAGGCGCCCGAACTCCGCCCAGGAGCGGCTCGATTCGAAATCGCGCGCGTACACCGCTTCGGCCATCGGCAACGGCACCACAAGGTCGATACCGAGGTCTTCCGCGACCAGCGCAACAATCCGGTCTGCACCTTCTGCCAGCGGCGACATTACCGTCAGCGAACGACCCGGGAAATGCTGCAGCAGTTCAGCAAAAAGCTCGCGCACCAGTGCGTTGATGCCGGGAATCTCGGTCGGAATCAGATCGCGGTGGCCGGTCACACCGATAATGAGGGGACGGTCCCTGAGCGTCTTGGCCTGCTCTTTTTGTTTTGCTTTTACGGGCATTCACCAATACCAACGAATTGCTGCGGCAGCTTGTGAATGGTAGCCAGATTCAGGCCGAACAGCGAATAGCGCACAACAGTCAGCCGTCAATGCAGTGTCCAAACGACAGTAATTGCCCTAGACTACCTCTTTTAGCGGACCCCCGAGCAAGCCTGTGGACCGGCAATATCGCTACCGTGCGTTCATCAGCTACTGCCACCGTGACGAGAAATGGGCGTCCTGGCTGCACAAATCGCTCGAGACTTACCGCGTTCCCAAACACCTCGTCGGCGAAACCACCGCAGCGGGCAAGATCCCGGCACGGCTGGCCCCGGTGTTTCGCGACCGTGACGAGCTACCGTCTGCGACGAATCTCGGCGAAGTGCTTACCGAAGCCCTGCGCAACTCCGAAAACCTTGTTGTCATTTGCTCACCTGCGGCCGCCAGGTCGCAATGGGTCAATGAAGAGATCCTGGGCTACAAACGACTGGGGCGCTCCGGCAATATCTTTTGCCTGATTGTCGATGGCGAACCCTGGGCATCAAATAACGAAGCCACTGCGAGCGATGAATGCTTCCCGCGCGCATTGCGCTATGAACTGGGCGATGACAACAACTTGTCAGAGCATTTTGCCGAGCCCATCGCCGCTGATGCTCGTGCGCAGGGCGACGGCCGTCAGAACGCCAAGCTGAAGCTTATTTCGGGCATGCTTGGCGTCGGTTTCGACGCACTCAAGCAGCGCGAACAGCAGCGCCGGCATCGCCAGATGGCGATCGTTGCAACCGCCGCTTCGGTTGGCATGCTGGTCGCCAGTGGCCTGGCCACGTTCGCTTTCATGGCACGTGCCGAAGCCGATCGGCAACGATTGCGCGCCGAAGAAGAAACGGCCGTCGCACGTGAAACGCGTGATTTTATGGTCGGCCTGTTCGAATTGTCCGACCAGTCACGCACAAACGGTGCAACGATCACGGCGCGCGAGATTCTCGACGAAGGCGCCGAGCGGATCGGCACCGAACTCAGTGGCCAGCCGCAAATACAGGCGACCCTTATGGACACCATGGGCCAGGCTTATACCGGGCTCGGCATGTACCCGCGCGCGGCGCAATTACTGGAAAGCTCACTTAGCACCCGCAAGGAAAAAAAGGTGGGCTCCCCCAGCGAACTCGCTGACACGATTGATCGTCTTGCCGCCGTGCTTGCGCTGACGGCCGACTACGATCGCGCCCATGCGCTGGTCGAGGAGTCGCTGCAGATCCGTGAAATGAACGACGACCTGTCAGCGCATGACAAGGCAACGCTGCGCGCCGACACGCAAACCGGCCTCGCCGATGTCCTGATGCGCAAAGGCGAGTATGAAGCCGCCGAACCCCTGATACGCGACGCACTCAAGAGCCGCAGTGAATTGCTCGGCCCGCAGCATGCGGATATCGCCGAGAGCCTCGAAGACCTGGGCCTCTACTACTACTATATCGGCGAATACCCGCCCGCTATCGAGAACCTGCAGGCAGCCGTAGCCATGCGCCGGGCCGTGCATGCCGAGCCCCTGCCCGAAACTTCGGGCGCCATCTCAAACCTTGCACTGGTGCACCTTGAGCTGGGCAACTATGACGAGGCCGAAGGGCTTTACAAGGAAGCACTCGAAATTGACCAGCGACTGTTTGGTGACAAGCACCCCGAGTTGTCTACAACGCTCAATAACCTGGCGTTTGTCTATCACGATAAGGGTGAACTGGACGCAGCCGAGGAGACCTACCAACGCGTAATCGCTATGGATCGCCAGTTTCTGCCGGCCGTTCATCCACAACTGGCGACCTCGATCGGTAATCTCGCCTGGCTGCAGCTCGACAAAGGCAATCTTGCGCGCGCTATCGAGCTGCAAACCGAAGCAACCACCATGTTTGAGCAAGTGTACGCCGGCGCGCACCCGGAGCTCGCCAGCGCCCACAGTGGCCTCGGTTTCATGCTGACCGAGAGCGAAGATTATGCGGCGGCGGAGCCACACCTGGAAACGGCCTACGAAATGCGCCGTAAATTGCTGGGTGAAGACAACCCGGAAGCCGCAAAAAGCCTGATGACGCTCGCCACTTTGCACCTCGACACAGGCCGCTTTATCGAAGCCGAAGCGGAAGCGCTGCGTGCGCACGACATTTTCGCGGCAGCACTGGGCGCGGAGCACTGGCTTACGGGTGCCTCACTGAGCATCATGGGGGCTGCCATGACCGGCCAGGGAAACTATGCGCCGGCCGAGCAGGCATTGCTTGAGGCCCGCCGCATCCTGGAGGCAAGCAGCACCGCCATGCCCGTTTTCGTCGAAGCAACCGCGGAACGTCTGGCGCATCTGTACGCGACCACCCGGCCAGCGTCGAAAACAGCCGACTTGGCCGCTACAGCCGTCCAATAGTACGGGATTATGTTCAACGGACGATTCTAGCCGCCGGATATCGTCATAATAGGCGCAATAAGAAACGATCAGCTGCAATGGCTGAGCATAATAATAATCTATCGGAGAGCGATGCTATGAGCACTTTACTCTCGTTCCGGCTGCACGCCGTGGCGTTGACGGGCACCTTGTTGTTGTTAAGCGGATACAGCCAGGCGCAAAACGCCGACGCCCTGAGCCTTGCGGTTGATCTTAAAGGCACTGTTTACCGGCTCAACTACCAGTGCGACATCGTCGAAGACTGCGACGAAACGGTCGAGAGAATTGTGCCCTTGCGCGTCAAACAGGCCAACGCCATTGCGATTGGCCGTGCCGAGGCAACGAACTATGCTTTTGTCGGCAGTTCGGGCAACCGCAGTAGGATCACTTTGCTGGTTGAAGAACAGGGTGGCGCGAACTGGTCATCGCAGACTTTCTCAGGTGACGGCGCGTCAGCCATGGTCGTTACACGTAACGATGACACGCTGTATGTCGCGCGCCCCGGTTCGGCCGTGATAGAACGCTTTATCCGCAGCGGTGCCGCAAGCGATCCTTATGTCGGCTATGCACTGCAGTCATCTGACCTGCCGCCGCTTTCTGTAAACGGCAGTAGCTGCCAGGACATTGTGACGCTGGAGGAGTACCCCTCCGGCAGCGGCAACCTGCTGGCTGTCTGTGCCAATCCAGGCGCAGCCTATCGCATCACTGATCCCGCATCAGTAACGCCGGGCATGTCCGTCGTACCGGGTTCAGTCATCGCCGGACTGAAGTCGGGTGCCGTGACAACAGTCCCTGCCGGAAGCGAACAGCGCAACTACCTGCTGGGCGTTGCGGGCGCCAAAGAAATCCTCGCCATCGATCTGGATAATGGCAGCGTACAACGCAACCTGATGAACGGCAGTGGCAACGTCAGTTCTATCGCAACCGCGCTGTGTAATTTCTTCGCTCCCTCGAACGACGTCGACTCGGACCTTGACGTCGACGGCCCATGCGGCGTGCTTACGCAGTCGGGATCGACCGGTCGCGTAACCCTGTTCGAGATCGATTACGACGCCGGTACGGATAGCCTGTTTACAACCGTTCGCGAAACTGTTGACCACACTTTACGCAATCCCCTGGGCATCGATTTCGTCAACAATGGCACCTTCCTCGCGGCCGACTGCCTGTCGGCTACTGGCTGCCAGATCGCCAACAACCGCGTAACGATGAAGCTGGCGGGTATCGACCCGGATACCATCGGCGCGTTTGAGACACAGGGCCCTTTCCAGGACCCTCGTTACGATGCGAACACCGGCACCTGTGCTGCTGTCGACTTGCCGCTCGATTTCACGAACATTCCCGTATTGGAAAATGCCACAGTCGGTCCTGAATTCTGTGCGCGCAACGGTGTATTTTTTGTAGATATTGTCTCGGCCCCGGAAATCACACCGACCAGCGGTTACACGCAATACCAGACGCCCGGCGAATGCTGGGTGCCGGGTTTTGATCCAGTCGGCTCGGCGGCTCCCGGGACGAGCCTCGATGACGTCGAGTACGGTTTGCTGTTTGGCGACCAGTACGACCTGTTCCGGACAGATGGCTCCAACAACCCGGTTGCACAGAGCAGCGACTACGTCGATAACCTCTACGTGCAGGACAATCTGGTCGGCTGCGGCAGCCGCGTACGTGCTGGCGGTCGTCTCACGTTCGTTATCGAAGATTTCATGGGCAATGAGCTGCAAAGCCAGCTTGGCAGCAGCGACGATCCCATAGCGGACAATGTCCTTTACCAATACGGGGATCGGGAAGCCAACGAGCGCATCAACCTGCCGTTAAACGCAGTGCAGTCGGGCTGCAATGAAGAACTGCAGAACACGGGGCACCTGAGTGGCGCCTGCGAGGATCACCTCGTTGCGCTCAACGCGGGCCTTGCCGGCTGGGATCTGCAACGCCAGGTTGGCGCTTTGCAAACGATCAGTGCCACCGATATTCCTGACGGTGCGGCCGCGGTCAGTGCCGGGCTGTTCGCGAGCGACCTGACATTGAACCTGTCGGCAAGCGGTGGCGATTTCTCGCATCGCCAGGCAGGCGGATTCACGGTCGTGGGCATTTCCGGCGCTACCGACGGTGAAATAAACATCGGCGAGTCGCTGACAGCGACCGTCGCGTCGGTGGTGCGGCCGCAGGATTTAATCCTCGCGGGATCTGGTGGTGCCGCGACCGCGGTATCGACAAACGTACCGTTCGTGGCGCAAGAGATGACGCTGGCGCTGTTGTACGATGGCCCGGAGTTCAGTGACGTGCAGGAGGTCGCCCAGATCACGGCTGTCCTGGCCGATGATGTACTCACCGCTACGCTGACCAATACAGCGGAAGCTAACGGTGCTGGCGACACTTACACGTGGTCTGTTAGCTCGTTGAACGACCGCGATGTCAGCGATCTGCAGGATCTTTCTTACACAGTTCTGTCCGGCGATGACTCAAACGATGTCACTAGCAACGCTGCGATCATTCGCCTGCAGCAACCGTTCGGCAACCGCGCGGTGCAATCCATCGAACTAACTGCTGTTACAGGCGATCCTTCCGCGGGCTGCCCTACCTGCAGCGACCAGTCTGATTTTGCCATCCTGGACCTCACGTTTGCCGCCGTCGATCGGGTTGCTGCGCTCGCATTCGCTTACCGCAATTACTTGCAAGCACTGTGCCCCGTCTCGACGCGCGCCGAGTACGGGTCTGGCAGCGTCGACGGAACCCGCCCGAAACTTTGCGCGAATACGGTGGCGAACACCGCTGCCTTTAACGACGTCAACGCAGCGGTTGCCAGCAGAAACCTTGCCGGGCATCAGCAGGCAGACATCGAAGGCGTGTTGCGCTTTATCGCTCACAGTATTTGTGAACTCGACTACAACACCCGCATCGACCCTGCCGGTATCGGCTTCGACAGCAATGCCGGCGAGTCTTTCTGCCGGGTCACCCCGGAATGGGCACCGCTGCTCCTGTCCCAGGTACCGCTCTAGGCCATACAGCGCTGGCAGCCCGGCTAGGGCTGCCAGCGGCTCATCGGGGCGGCCGAACATGCTAGCATCGCGGTAGTTCTTGCAGCGAACAGCGAGCACCATGCTTAAGAGAAAGATCCTCTGGACGCTGATTGCCGTCATATCAATTGGCATTGCTGTCAGCGGGCTCGTTGACGATACGGCACAGCGCTATGCCGATGAGGCATTCAAGCGGGCGCTGGTGACCTTCGCCGTCGCACGCACCCTCAATGGCATCATCTCGCTTGCCCAAGGTACCGAACTCGCGCTCGAGCCCGGCGGCGTTGGTGTCAACCTCGGCGTCGGCGAAATCCTCGACCCCATCAACGACCTGATTGAGCAGTTTTCGAGCGTGATGCTGATCGCTGCGACCTCGCTCGGACTCCAGAACTTTCTGCTCAGCATCACCAGCTGGTGGGGCTTCACAGTCGCGCTTGCCTGCGCCGCATGCATTGCGATTGTCGCGCTGTGGTGGCCGGCAACCTCGGAGAATCGCTACGTCCAGATGGGCACGCGGTTGTTACTTATGACGCTGGTGCTCAGGTTTATCGTACCGGCGCTGATCATCGGTACCAATGTGGTGACGAACCAGTTTCTCGAACCCGAACAGCAGGCTGCAACGGCGGCGCTGGAAGCGACCAGTACCGAGATCGAATCAATGCACGAGGAGCCCGCCCCCCGGCTCAATCCCGACCAGTCCATCATGGACCGGCTCGGCGATCGAGTTCGCAGTACCCTGCAGTCCATGGACGTCGAAGCGCGACTTGAAAACCTGCGTTCCAGCGCCGCGAATGCAAGCGAACACATAATCAACCTGATCGTGCTGTTCGTGTTACAGACAATTATTCTGCCCATACTGTTCACGTGGCTGATCGTTGAATTGCTCAAGTCCTTGATCGTACGCAGCACCAGCTGACGCGCGTCGCCTACACTTCGCTGGCCGCGATCGCCCGCCGAGCACTACCTGCGGTGCCTGGGCGGCAACACCTGCAGTGACTTCAGGAACTCAATAACACTTGCCTGCTCCTGCCGGCTCAAGGCAACAAAGCGTTGCCGTGATGCGCGCGCCTCGCCGCCGTGTGCGAGCGTGGCTTCGCGCAACGTCGTGAACAGTCCGTGATGGAAATAGGGGCTTTCGTTTGCCGCACCCCAGAGTTTTTTTGTCAGAAACTGCCGGTTGCCGGCAAAGAAGCCCGGGGAACCGCCCGGGTGATTGATGTTGATCTGCTCGGCATTCGGGTCATCCGGGCCATCCGTGATGTCATGCAATTTCAGGTCCGTAAATGCGGGCACCCAGACGACGCCGTGCCGGGGGGTCAGGCGCCGGCCCGGTAATGCAGCACTGGACAGGTCGATACTTACCGGCGCCGCTTCGCCAACCTGCAGGTTTCCCGCCGGATTGTAGGGATTCGGTTCACTGTAAATCCAGCCATTGTTGTCCAGTGGCAAGGCTGGCACATGGCAGTCCGCACACCCCACTTTGCCAAACAGCCGCCTGCCCTGCACAACGGCACGGCGGGCATTGCGTTCGCGCGGCATCACCACGCCCGGCACCGGCAAGCTTGCCTGAAACAAACTGACCGCCGTAATGTCGGCGCGTGTCAGCTCGTTGATGACGCCGTCGCCATCGGGGTCGGTCGCTTCGCCAAAACGCTCCGTTGACTGCATGCCGTGGTGGTGGTTGAAAGCGTTGTTGGTGAACTCCCGAATCGAGACGACACTGCCGGACTGGTGAAAGGGACGGATAACCAGACTGGGCGGACTGTCTGCACTCGCGCTGCGCAGGCTTTGCGGTGGCAGTCCTTCGACCTCGCTCGTGTCCCATTGGCCCGAGGACAGGCGCCGCAGGACACCAAACGAGACACCTTTGCTAAGCAGCCTGCTTGACTGGCCGGGCAGCGTGTTGTCCCGGATTGATTGCAGGTCAGCGGTCATTTGCCGCGCCAGCATTTCGATGTAGCCCGAACCGAACATGCCAATGGTGGCACGGAAATTACCAATCGTTTGTAACTGCGCTGCGTTGCCGGTCTCATCCAGCGCCCCTTTCATCAGCACCGGGTCGCTTGCATCAAAACTGGCAAAGTCGAAGCGTTGTGCGGCAACAAATACACCGGTGACGAAATCTCCGCCGCCGCCTGCCAGCCCAAACGGGGCATTGTGGCAACCCTCACAACTGTTCGCATCGCGCGCCGATACACGGTTGAAGTTTCTTGGGAACACCAGCGGTTCCGCACCGTCGGCCAATGGCGCACCGGTTCCGGTTGTCAGTGGTCGCCCGCCTCCTTCATCGGCCGTCCATTGCGCGCCGAACGCCGCTGCGCCACGGCGTAGCAGTTCGCGCACCCCGACGGCGTATTCCTGCTCGTTCTCGAGGCGCTCGTAACTGGAACGCTCCTCACCGATGCCTGCGAACAGCAGCGCGCCCGGCGCCAGCAGAAGTGTGATTGCCGCCAGCCATCGTTGCTGCGGTTTACCTGCGCTATGCGTGAGCTTCATACCCTGACCTCCCTGGAATGTCCTTCGCTACGCCGCAACCCCGTGCTGCAGCGTGGCGTACAGGGTAGGTAATCGAGCGCCTGGCTAAATGACGAGAAACTGAATTTTTGACGAAATTTCGGCTCATCGACCTCGCCCGGACGCGCTGTCAGGACATGCCATACAGGACGTCATCAGCTATGCTGGATGCATGAAAAACAGAATCACCCGACGCGACTTTCTCAACGGCACCCAGGTTGCAATGGGCGCATCCCTGTTGACGCCATGGAACGAGGTATTTGGTGCCAACGCCGGTCCGGGCGCGCTGCCCGGAAACTATTACCCACCGGCTAAGACCGGGTTACGCGGTAGTCACGAGGGCTCATGGGAAACCATGCACGCGCGGGTTAGCGGACAGCGCTGGCCGGTCGGACAGCCTGAAGAACATTTTGACCTGGTGGTCACCGGTGCCGGCATAAGCGGGCTTGCGGCCGCGTATTTTTACCGCAAGTCACACCCGGCTGCGAAAATACTGCTACTCGACAACCACGATGACTTCGGCGGCCATGCGAAACGCAATGAGTTCACTGTCAACGGCGCAACCAGAATTGGCTACGGCGGTACTGAATCCATCGATACGCCTTCGGCCTACACGGACATCGCGCGCGAACTACTCAAAGACATCGGGATTGATCTGCCACGTTTCTATGATTACTACGATCAATCGTTGTACGACTCGCTCAAGCTCGGCAAAGGAATTGTTTTCGACCAGCAGACTTTCAATGAGCAGAAGCTCGCTGTCGGTTACGGTACTTTGCCGTGGCAGGAATTTGTAGCACAAACACCGCTTTGTAAGCAGGCGAAGGTCGACCTTGTTCGTATCTTTACGGAGGAGAAGGATTATCTTCCTGATCTCAATCGCGAGGAGAAATTTGCGCTGCTCAGCAAGCTGAGCTACTACGATTTCCTCAAAGACTATGCGGGCATGGACCAGCAGGTTCTGGAGATGTATCGCCGCTGGGGCATCAGCTTCTGGTGTGTCGGCATTGAGGAAATCCCTGCTATTCAAGTACAGGGGTATGACGACGGCGGCGGCATGCCGGGCCTCAGGCACACGATGCCGCGTGTGGGACACCGCGGCGACGAACCCTACATTTTCCACTTCCCCGATGGTAACGCCTCGGTCGCACGCCTGCTCGTTCGCGCACTGAACCCTGCTGCTGTACCGGGCAACAGCATGGAAGATATCGTCACCGCGCGCGTGCAATACGCCGAACTGGATCAGGCCGATGCGGCAACACGAATCCGGCTGAACAGTACCGTTGTCAACGTGCAGCATACGACTAACGAAAAGTCGGTCGATATCACTTACGTTAACGGCGCCACTGCCCGCACCGTTCGCGCGAGTCATTGCATTATGGCCTGCTACAACAGTGCTATCCCATACCTCTGCCCGGAACTGCCCGAAGCGCAGGTGGCGGGCCTGCAATACAACGTCAAGATTCCGCTGGTCTACACCAAGGTGATGGCGAAGAACTGGCGTGCGTTCGCCGATCTTGGCGTGTCGTTTGTTTACTATACCAATGACTTCTACAAGCAGGTTGAACTGGACTACCCGGTCTCGATGGGCGCTTACGACTTCAGCTCATCGCCTGATGAACCCATGGTTCTGCACATGTGTCATGTGCCGTACTTCAAAGACATCAAGGGACCCGAGCAATGGCGTGCAGGCCGCCGTCAACTCCTGACAACCCCATTCGAGGAATACGAAGCTCACGTGTACGATCAGCTCGATCAGGCCCTCTCAGGCGCTGGCTTCGATGCCGAGCGGGATATTTCCGCGATCACGGTCAATCGATGGTCACACGGCTACGCCTACAGCCCGGGGCTGACCTGGGAACCTGACTGGCCGGATGAAGCCAGCAAGCCCTGGGTGATCGGCCGCCAGCCCTGTGGCCGGATCACGATTGCGAACTCGGACGCGGGTGCCAGCGCCGACACCAACACGGCCATCTCCCAGGCGCATCGCGCAGTTAGGGAACTACCGGCTTAAGCGCGAATGCCGCTATGGCCGCGAGGCTCAACGAACACGCTGCTTGCATACGGGCGTTGCGCGTTTGGGCGTTGCCATGTTCTTCAGATTGTCGTTTCGCGGCTTCGGTGTCGCGCCCGACTTCGGCCGGTTCCAGCTCAGCAAGGTACCGTCGTCGGCTATTGAGCCTGCCATGAATAACCACGAATCCACGTAGTTGAAGTCGTCGACAAAGCCGACGCCGGTGCGCACACCGTTTGGCACTGTGTTCGTGCCCGGTGGGCAGTTCAGGTCGTAGCTGAATGAGAAGGCATTGAGTTGCTCATCGAGAATGGCGATCGAACCCGTCGCCGTACAGCCATCGGATGCACTGTAGGTGATATCGCCGCTTGCCGTCAGGCTGATCATGTCCGTGAACCCGGCCCCGTCATCGTAGCTCCAGTCGCCACTGATGTCCTGCAGGGTATAGACCGTGTCGGACACATCGCTAATATACGTAACATCGATTGCACCACTGTCACCGACACCACTGTGCGTACCAGTAAAGCCCTGGTTCTCGGCAACCGTGCCTGCGATCGTTACCGG
Source organism: Gammaproteobacteria bacterium (assembly GCA_030425905.1). Classification (GTDB taxonomy): domain Bacteria; phylum Pseudomonadota; class Gammaproteobacteria; order Steroidobacterales; family Woeseiaceae; genus UBA1847. The sequence goes on along the minus strand of JAUHZT010000002.1, from coordinate 48,083 downwards.
GCCGAACTCGCTACCGTCCGGGAACGTGTTGCCAGTCTGCCAGACTTGCGCAGAAACAGTCCCGTCAACCATGCGCTCGCTGACGTTGAGCGTGCCCCAGTAACCTGACGATTGGTCTACCCGGTTCCAGGCATGCATGCGCAGGTTGCTACCAACGATCATGTCGATCTCGATCGGAGTGCCCGTTGCCGTCGATGCGAAAGTTCCCGTATAGAAACCCGGCAATTGCGCATAGCTTTTGATTGACAGGGAGGTTGCCGAGGTCGCGCCATCGTCGTCAGTAACCGTAAGCGTGGCGGTGAATTGTCCGAGGTCGGTGTAACTGTGGTCAACCGTGCTGCCGGAAGCGGTCGCCCCGTCGCCGAACGTCCACGCATAGCTCGCAATGTTGCCGTCGCTATCACTCGACTGCGTGGCATCGAAACTCACCAGCAATGGCGCATGACCCGAATCCACGTTGACGTCCATCACGGCCATCGGCGCAACGTTCGCTGGCGGGGTAACCGGCGGTGTCACTGGTGGCGTTACCGGGGGTGCTGAACCACCGCCTCCTCCGCCGCCACACGCACAGAGCGCAATTAGTGAGAAAACAGCAGGCAGGGCAATTTTCTGCAGAGAGTTCATAGCCAGTCTCTTCTTATTGTTGTTCTCTGGCAATCTTACATCGTCGCGAACAGCGATATCCAAATTGCTGCACTCGGCCGGCATTCGGGCGGCTTTCGGCACATTCTGTTCAATGGCAGCCGCAAGCACGCCCCCGGAAACTGTCCATACGGAAATTTTAGCCCGGTATCGACCCCTGGGCTGCCGCCATGGCTCCGCATACTGCCTGCACGCCTGTAGCCGGGCACGCCCGGCTGATGTCGTCGAGACCGGCGGGCTCAGAAAATTTCGAACAAACCGGCAGCGCCCATGCCGCCGCCGACACACATTGTGACGACACCGTAGCGCGCACCGCGCCGGCGCCCCTCCAGCAACAGGTGGCCGGCGCAGCGCGCGCCAGTCATACCGTAGGGGTGACCGATCGAGATCGCACCGCCGTTAACATTCAGTTTCTCCGGGTCGATCCCTAGCTTGTCCCGGCAATATATTGCCTGGCTTGCGAACGCTTCGTTCAACTCCCAAAGATCAATGTCATCGACTTTGAGGCCATTGCGTTCGAGCAGTCGGGGCACGGCATAGACTGGCCCGATGCCCATTTCATCCGCTTCGCAACCGTGCACCGCAAACCCGCGGAACGCACCCAGCGGTTCAATCCCCTGGCGTTCGGCTTCCGATGCCTCCATGAGCACGCAAGCACTCGCACCATCGGCAAGCTGGCTCGCGTTGCCGGCCGTGATGAATTTGCCGACTTTGACTTGTTGACCGTCTTTGAAGACCGGCTTCAATGCAGCCAGTCCCTCGGCAGTTGTATCCGGACGATTACACTCGTCCTTGTCGGCGGTACGCTCCACAAACGATTCAGCACCTGTTTCGCGGTCGACCATCTTCCACGAGGTGGTCAGTGGCACGATCTCCTCATCGTAGCGACCCGCTTGCTGGGCGTCGGCCGTGCGCCGCTGACTCTCAAGCGCAAAAGCATCCTGCGCCTCGCGTGAAATTCCGTAGCGTTCGGCGACAATCTCCGCCGTTTCGATCATCGACATCCATAGTTGCGGCATGCGCGCAAACAGCTCTTCGTCGGTCGCATGGAACATATTGAAATGTCCACCGAGCTGCACGAGCGAAATGGACTCCACGCCGCCGGCCGCCATCACGGGCACACCTTCGTTGACGATTCGGCCTGCCGCGGTAGCAATTGACTGGAGTCCGGACGAGCAATAACGACTGATGGTTGCCCCTGCCGTCGACACTGGACAGCCGGCCGCTATCGCCGCATTACGTCCGACATTAAAACCCGTGGCGCCTTCGGGGTGGCCGCTGCCCATGTGCACATCTTCAATACGCTCAGGCGCAATGCCCGCTCGGCTGATCGCATGTTTGAGTGCGTGGCCCGCCAGCGTTATGCCGTGAGTGTTGTTGAACGTTCCGCGGACCGACTTGGCCAGCGCGGTCCGCGCGGTGGAAACGATGACAGCTTCGCGCATCTTGGTGTCCCTCTGGTAGAAGTTTGTCGAGAATGGCTGTCAGTTTGGTGCAGGTCGCCCCGGTTTGCAAAAAAAGCGGCGAACACGCCCGCGACGCCTGCATACCGCATAAAAAAGCAGGGCCGGAACAAAGGTCCGGCCCTGCTTGCAGACATCGTACTGGCGCTGGCGGCGCCGTGCGCAGCTTACTGGAAGTTGTACTGAATACCCAGCGCCGACGTCGTACCGTACTCGTCGTACTGGTACAGACGACTCTTGCGGCCTGCGTAGTAGTGCTCAGGCTCGTTGCCAATATTTGCTACTTCCGCGTACAGGAGCCAGTTGTCCGTGAAACGGTACTTGGCGGTCAGGTCCCACTGCACGCGCTCGTCCGTGTATCGGTCAAGTCCTTCCTCAACCAGCTCGTCTATGTACTTGTCGCGATACTTCATCGCCAGCCGCAGATCCAGCCCGTGCTTGTCGTAGCCAATCATGAAGCTGCCGATATTCTGTGCCTGCTTGGGCAAGCTGATGGTGCGCTCGCCCGTATCGCCCTCGGCGTCAACATAGGTGTAGTTGAACGAAACTAGGAAGCCGTCAAAGGGCGCGCCGAGAAAACCGAAATGCTGCTGATACGTAAACTCAAAACCGAACACACTTGCGTCCTCGCCATTGAGCGCGATAACGGCCTCATCAAAGACCCTGCCTTGCCAGGCGTAGTCTTCAATTTCCTGCAGGAACACAAAGTCCTCAATCGTTTTGTAGAAGACACCGGCTGACAGCACACTCAATTCGGTCGGGTACCAGGACAGCGATGCGTCGGCGTTCCACGCCCGATAGGGTTTCAGTTCGGGATTGCCGAGCTCCGCTTCGTTGTCTTCAATCGCCACACGAAAAGCGACAAACTCCACACCCGGCCTGACCACTGACTTGTGCACTGACGCGCGGCCGATAACGTTTTCGGTGAAGTTGAACCGCAAATTGGCGCTTGGCAATATGTCACTGTACGAGTCCGACTGCTGAACGGGTGTTACAAAAACCGTGTCGTCGGCCAAGGGCACGCCATTAACAATTTCGCCCTCTTCCAGAAACTCAACCTCGTTGCCAGCGTTGTCGGTATCCGTCCACTCAACGCGAACACCGGCGGTTACCGTGAGGCGATCCGTTTCCCAGGTACCCATACCATAAGCCGCCATGACGTCTTCCTGGTAGGTGAAATTGGCAACGTTCGAGTCAATCTGAGAATCGAGGTCTTCATACTCCAGCCCTACGCCACCAGCAAGTATGTCGCGCGTTCCAGCCAGGTTGGGGACGGGATCAACGGGCGTCGGGAAGCCAAAGCTTGCACCACCGTTTGGAAATGGTACGTCCGAGAGAAACCAGGTGCCATCACCGGAATACAGGTCCACAACTTCGCGCACAGATTTCTCGCGCATCCGCGACTTGACACCAAACTTCAGGTTGCCAAAGTCCGTATCGCGTTCCACATCGAACTGAAATGACAACTGCTCATCTTCGTTCTTTTCATAGTAAGTCTCGATTTCATCGAGTTCGTACAAGCTGCCATCGGACAATGCACTCCAGAACGCTGACTCGACCACCGGGATCTGTACATTGGATCTGTTGAGTGTAAGCACCGGCTGATCTGCGCCGATAATGCCATCGTCCGTCTCAAATTCGGCCACCCAAACACCGTCTACGCCATTTTCTGTTTCCTCGGCGGCCGCGGAGTAACCGAGATTTGTTGAAATCAGCCATTTGTCGAGCTGAGTTTCGGAACCCAATGAAATAGAGAGATTATCGGCTGTCTGCATTCGATCCTTGGTTGAACGAGAAATTTCTACTTCCGAATAATCAGCACTGGCATCCGTCACGGTATCTTCGTCAAGACCATCGAGCGCAAATTCAACTGCATTGCGAACCTCGACATCCTCAAAGGTGCTGTAGAGCGTATAGAGGTGCAGTGCGGTCGTCTCGTTCAGGTCAAGATCGAAATTCAGGGCGCCGCCGATGCGTTTACGGTCCACGGTGTACAGCCGCGGTTCGTAAGTCTCGGCAAACTCGGCACCATTGTCGGCTTCTTCCCAATCGTCGCCTTCATTGTTGTCGACCAGCAGTGCACGATCGTGATAGCTGAGCGCGGCAGCGACACCGAACCGTTGCCCGTTACTAAGGTCAAAAATGTTACTGCCCGCGAAAGACAGTTTTGGACTCCACTTTTCGCGGTATTCGTTATAGCCGCCTTCGGCACGTGCCTTCAGGTAAGGCCCTTTGCGACTGAATGCCGATAGCGTCTTGACGTTGATCGAGCCACCGATCGCGTCACCGTCCATGTCAGGCGTGAGCGTTTTGTGAACCTCGAGTCCATCGAGTACGTCGGAAGGAATCACATCAAGCTGTAATGCGCGTCGCGGCTCACCTGCGGTGGCTCGCACGCCGTTAATCGAGGTGGCATTCAGGTCCGGGTCCATGCCACGTATCACGACATAGCGCCCTTCGCCCTGATCATTTTCAACGCTGACACCGGTCAGCCGCCGCAGCGATTCAGCAACGTTCTGGTCAGGAAACTGTCCCATCGCGTCGGTATCGAGCACCGATACGAGGTGATCTGATGCACGCTCCTGATTCAGGGCACCGGCAAAGGCTGCCGCCTGGCCGAACACGATGACCTCCTCGAGGGTGGCTCGCTCACTGGCGCCAATGACGACCTCGCCCAATGCCAGGCCGTTGCTGCCAACCTTGATGGGAATACGCGTGTCCTCAGTACCTACGTACGACACGATCAGCGTGTGATCACCCTCAGGGACATTAGGCAGCCGGAAACGACCGCTGGAATCTGTGGTCGCAGACACGGGCAAACCGTCGATGCGGACAATCGCACCTTCGAATGCAACGGTCTTGCGGGAATCTGTCACTTCGCCGGTTACGGTCTGAGCAAACGCCGAGTTCGAAAAGCCAAGAATCAGCAATCCGGCAGCGGACCAAACAGTGTGTCGAAGAAGTGTGCCCAGCCGGACGGTCCTGCCAGCCAACCTGCGCATGCAGGCCTTTTTAGTCGTATTCACATCGCCCCCCAAATTCTCTATGGATGATCTACGGGCGCAGTATAGAATAGAAATTCCGAAAAGTAAAAATCTTGGAAAAAATATTCTATACTGCGCCCGGCAGCGTTTAAGGAGACGAAGCCTACGGACGCTTTGTTACAACTATTCGAAGCTCGCCATCAATTGAAACGACTTTTTCAACAATGAAAAATGTGTTTCACTGCCGCGGCACAAAGCCGCCGGAGCGACCCGCAATGCCCAAATCACCACCAAGCGACCTGGAAGCGCTGAAACAGGAAATTACCGCGCAGTATGAATCCCTGAGCCCACGCCTGAAGCAGGTTGCCAGCTACATCATGGATAACCCGAACGATGTGGCCCTGGAAACCCTGTCCATTATTTCCAGCCGCTGTGGCGTGCAGCCATCCACGATCGTACGTTTTGCCAAGGTTTTTGGTTACACGGGCGCAAGTGACATGCAGCGGCTATTTCGCGACGAAATTCTTAGCGCCTCGCCAAGCCCGAGCTACTCGGAGCGAATTCGCCAGTTCCGCAAGCGCTCCGACGAAATGGACTGGCTCGCGCCCGAGAATGTTCTGCACGACTTCGCCGAGAGCAACATCATTGCACTTGAGCATCTACGTGAAGTGGTACGTCCCGAGGACCTCACGAAGTCGGTCGAGCTCATGCATAACGCTGAAACCATCTACCTCGCGGGCGTGCGACGCGCATTTCCCGTAGCCGCCTATCTCGCTTACTCGCTGAGTCATGTCGAGAAACGCGCTTTCCTGCTCGATGGTGTGGCCGGCATGACGTCGGAACAAAGCTGGATGCTCGGCCCCAATGACATTGTCATTGCCGTGTCTTTCCGGCCGTATGCAAACGATACCGCCGCAGTCGCCGAACGGGCACAAGCGAACGGCGCGCCGCTGATCGCCATTAGCGACAGTCGTCTGAGCCCGATAGCGCGTGACGCCGAAGTCTGCTTCGAGATCAAGGACGCTGAAGTACGCCAGTTCCGTTCGCTAACCGCATCAATGTGTATCGCACAGACACTGGTTATCAGCTACGCCTACAAATACGGCGTCGATAAGTCCGCTACCGGAGAATCCCGCAAATGATCAAGATTGCTGTAATCGGCGCTGGACGCATCGGGCAGATTCACGCTAACAATTTGCATCAAAATTCGCAGGCCACACTTGCTTACGTGTCCGACGTCGTCAGTGATGCCGCAACACAACTTGCAAAGCGCACGGGTGCGGCCGTTGCGGAGGTCAGCCAGATACTCGATGACCAGTCCGTCGATGCCGTGGTCATTGCCAGTTCCACCGACACGCACGCGACACTTGTCGAACAGGCGGCACGCGCAGGCAAAGCCATTTTTTGCGAAAAGCCACTGGACCTCGACATTAACGCAGCCAGCCAGTGTGTTGCGGTCGCCCGCGAGTGCGGCGTGCTGTTGAGTATCGGCTTCAATCGGCGCCATGATCCGACGCTCGGAAACCTCAAGACCCTGATCGACGCGGGCCAGGTGGGTGAAGTCGAGGTCGTCAGTATCACAAGCCGTGATCCGGCGCCGCCGCCGGTTGAGTACATTGCCCGCTCGGGTGGCTTGTTTCGAGACATGATGATTCATGACTTTGATATGGGCCGCTGGCTACTGGGTGAGGAACCCATTGAAGTGTTTGCGAGCGGGTCGGCGCTCGCCAGCGAAGCCATCGGCGCTGCGGGTGATATCGACACGGCCGTAGCGGTTCTGAAAACAGCGTCGGGCCGCATGTGCCAGATCACCAATTCGCGGCGTTGCAGTTACGGCTACGATCAGCGCATTGAGGTCTTTGGTGCCAGGGGCATGTTGCGCGCCGGCAATGTGACCAAGACACAGGTGGAGGTCGCGAACGAAGACGGCTTTACGACTGAGCCTGTGTTGCCGTTCTTTCTCGAGCGTTACGCAGACGCTTATCGAATTCAGCTTGAGCGTTTCTTGACCCGGCTTGCCGGTGGCCAGTCTGAATTACCCGACGGCAACGACGGTATTGCCGCGTTGCGGCTCGCGGATGCGGCGCAGGCCTCCCTCACCAGCGGCCAGCCCGTGTCGCTTTAAGCTACCTTCGAAAGAATTTTCTATTTTTGATACAAATTGAAATTTTTGTTCTAATTCGTTACTGTGAGCCTGCCTCGCCGCCGCACCCGGCGGACGCAGGCGACTCTGACAGCAGGAACCCGTAGAAGTGACACAACTCAGATTTGGCCTGATCGGCACCGGATTCATGGGCAACGCCCATGCGATCGCCCTGCGCTCCGTGGGCACGGTCTTCGATGAATTTGACGCGCCGATCCTGGCAACCGTGGTTGATGCCGAGCTCGCCGTCGCGCAGCGTTGCGCGGCTGCCTGGGGCTTCGATACCGCCAGTGATGACTGGCGCTCAGTGTGCAACGACCCCGCGATTGACGTCGTCGACATTTGTACCCCGAACCACTTGCACTGGGAGATGGCCATGGAGGCCATACGCGCGGGCAAACACGTGTACTGCGAAAAACCGCTCGCGTTGACGGCCGCGCAGGCCATGCAGTTGCGCGATGCCGCCGCCGCTGCCGGGGTGCAGACATCGATGGGTTTTAACTACATGTGCAACCCGTTGGTGGAACTGGCACGCAACATGATCCAGGCAGGCGAGATCGGCGAATCCTTCAATTTTCGTGGCTGGTATGAAGAGGACTACCTCGCAGACCCGGCCACGCCGTTTAGCTGGCGTTGCCTGCGCAGCCAGGGCGGCGCCGGTGCACTCGCTGATCTCGGGACGCACCTAATTAACATGGCCGAGTATTTGCTCGGTCCCGTCACCTCGGTGCTTGGTTCACTCACCACGATCCATGAACAGCGGCCTGATCCAGTCAGCGGTGCGCTGCGCAAGGTTGAGAATGAAGACATTGCACAGGTCATGTGCCGCTTCGACGATCAGATACCGGGCAGCTTCGACATAAGCCGCATCGCGACCGGCAAGAAGTGCGGGCTCGGCTTTGAGTTATACGGCAGCAAGGGAAGCATTGCGTTCGACCAGGAGCGCATGAACGAGTTGCGCCTTTATTCCGCCAGCGGCGCTGCCGATCGCCGTGGCTACCGTACTATTCTTTCGGGTCCGCAACATCCGCACTACGCGGCATTTTGCCCGGCACCTGGCCACGGTCTTGGCATCAACGACCTCAAGGTTATTGAGGTACGAAATTTCCTTGCCAGTATCGCGAGCGGAGCACCCGTGTTTTCCGATTTCGCGAATGGTTGCCGCGTACAACAGCTGACCGCCGCAATAGAACTGTCGGCCGCTCAAGGCACATGGGTGGATACCCGGCAGTCGGCGCTGGATAACAACGACGCGTTGGTCTGAGCAGCGACGCAAACAGAATGAGGTAAGGCAGTATGACCATCCACATCAAAAACTTTCGCGACGGCTTCCCGCTCGGAACCACCACGATCACGGGTGAGTTCGACAGGAACCAGGAAGTGCCGATAACGCTGGAAGTCCGAAAATTTTCGGCAGGCAGCAAGATCGCCTGCGACACAGAATCGGAAACGGCCTGGTTGCTGATGCATGGCGCGGTCAAGGGCACCGTGGCAGACATTGACCTCGACTTTGCGCGAACTTCGCTATTCGATGAATCGGCGAGTTGTTTTCATCTGCCGTCCGGTACGGCGATCGACCTTGAAGTGACCGAAGACACGGAATTCACCGTTTACTCCTGCAGCAACCACAAGGTGTTCCCGGCACGGGTTTTTACGCCGGACGACGTCGAAAACGAGCCGCGCGGCAAAGGCCAGGTCAATGACCGCTGCCTTCGCTACGTGCGCACGATCTTCGACGGTTCCAACTCACACCCCAACACGGAGCTCGTGCTGGGCGAGGTCATTACCTTCCAGGGCGGATGGTCCAGCTATCCACCGCACCACCATGCGCAACCCGAGATTTATCACTACCGCTTTACGGAACCGCAGGGCTACGGCCACGGCGAACTGGGCGAGCAGGTACTCAAGGTGCGCAATTTCGACACCGTCAAGATCGTAGACCTGAATGACCATGCGCAATGTGCCGCACCGGGCTATGGCATGTACTACTCATGGGTGATTCGGCATCTGCCGGATGATCGCTACACGGTCCCCGAGTTCACCGAAGAGCACAAGTGGATCATGGATCCCGACAGCCGTTACTGGAATCCGGATGTCTGAGTACAACGACCAGCAAAAGTCCCTGGATGTAATTTGCCTGGGTCGCGCCGCCGTCGATCTCTACGGTGACCAGTTTGGCGGACGTCTTGAGGATATGCAGAGTTTTGCGAAATACCTTGGCGGCTCGTCCTGTAATCTCGCCGCGGGCCTTGCCCGCCTTGGCAGCCGTTCCTCGATGCTGACGCGGGTCGGCAATGAACACATGGGACGTTTCGTGCGCGAGCAACTGGCGCGTGAAGGAGTGGACACCAGCCACGTTGTCACTGACCCCACCCGACTAACGGGACTGGTTATTCTCGGCATCGCCGGGCGCGACGCTTTCCCGCATATTTTCTACCGCGATAACTGTGCTGACCTCGGCATGGAAGTTGGTGACTTTGACGAGGCCTATATCGCATCGAGTCGCGCTTTGGCGGTAACTGGCACGCACCTTTCCACGCCACAAACCTACGAGGTGGTCAAGCGCGCGGTCGAGTTCGCAAAGAACAACGGTACTAAATTCATTCTCGATATCGACTACCGTCCGGTTCTGTGGGGCCTGACCGCGGCGGGCAGCGGTGAAGAGCGGTATATCGAGTCACGAGCTGTCACCGAGCGCATACAAACCTTGCTGGGCAGCTGCGATCTGCTCGTCGGCACCGAGGAAGAGATCAGCATCGCCGGTGGGTCCCCTGACGTTCTGCTGGCACTGCGCGAGTTACGCAAGCTCTCTGCCGCAACCATCGTCCTGAAACGCGGGCCGCTAGGTTGCAGTATTTTTGAGCACGCTATTCCCGACGATATCGACGGCGGGCTCAACATCCGCGGTGTCCAGGTAGAAGTACTTAATGTGCTGGGTGCCGGTGACGCGTTCCTGAGCGGTTTCCTGAATGCCTGGCTGAACAAGAAGAGCTGGATCGAATGCGCGCAGGCAGGCAATGCCTGTGGCGCACTGGTGGTGTCACGGCACGGTTGCACACCGGCGATGCCAACACGCATTGAACTCGACGATTACCTGCAACGTGCCACTGAGATCAAACGCCCTGACAGGGACCCGAGGATCAACTACCTGCACGTTGCGACGACGCGCAGGCAAACCGACACGCCGCTGATGATCCTCGCATTCGATCACCGCCGGCAACTCGAGGAACTCGATTTCTCGCTTGATGCCGACGACAGCCGGATCGCGGCGTTCAAGATGCTGGTATGCAAAGCGGCTGAACAGGTGGCAAGAGAGCGCGGCTCACACGCCAACCTTGGCGTTATCGTTGACGAGCGCTACGGTGCCGACTGCCTGTCGCACCTGAGCGCGAAGCAATGGTGGATAGGTCGCCCTGTTGAAGTGCCCGCCTCGCGGCCCGTGGTTTTCGATCCGCAGGATATCGCGCTGTCGCTCCTGCGCTGGCCCGCCGAACACGTTGTCAAATGCCTGATCTTCTACCACCCTGACGATCCCATCGACCTGCGGCTGCAGCAGGAACGCCAGGTGGTGGCGCTAAACGCCGCATGCACGCAACTCGGCAGGGAACTGCTGCTGGAAGTTATCACGAGCAGCAACGGACAAGCCGCTGACGAGCACACGACAGCCAACGCCTTGCGCCGCTTCTACAATCTCGGTGTCGTTCCGGCCTGGTGGAAACTCGAAGCCCAGAGCAGCGCTAGCTGGCAACAGATCAACGAGGTCATCGAACACTACGACCCACTGTGCCATGGCATACTCGTGCTCGGACTCGACGCGCCTGAACAGGAGCTTAAAGACAGCTTTCGCACCGCCAGCGGGTTCCCTTACTGCCGCGGCTTTGCGGTAGGCAGGAGCATCTTTGGCGACGCTGCGCGGCAATGGTTTAACGGCGACTGCGACGATGCAGCTGTCATCCGCCTGGTAGCCGAGAATTACAAGACAATGATCCGCTACTGGGAAGAATCCGCAGCGCGCGAGGCGACAGCGCGGAATGCTGACTGACAGGACGGGTACGATGACGGGCAACGACGGGAAAATTCGACTGACCACGGCACAGGCGCTGGTCCGTTATTTGTGCGCTCAGCACACCGTAGTCAATGATGAGACCTGCCGCCTGCTTACCGGCATCTTTGCCATTTTCGGCCACGGCAACGTTGCAGGTATGGGTGAAGCACTTGAGGACGCCGGGGATGCCCTTCCCGTTCTGCGTGCACACAACGAACAAGCTATGGCGCATTCGGCCATCGCGTATGCCAAGGCAAAAAAACGCCGGCAAATGATGGCCTGTACCACGTCCATTGGGCCGGGTGCGACCAATATGGTAACGGCGGCGGCCGGAGCGCACGTCAATCGTCTTCCGGTGCTGCTCCTGCCCGGCGACACGTTCGCCAATCGCCTGCCCGACCCTGTCCTGCAGCAGGTCGAAGACTTTGGCGACCCCCTGGTCACCGCCAATGACTGTTTCCGGCCAGTTTCACGCTACTGGGATCGCATCAGCCGGCCCGAGCAGTTGCTGCACTCGCTACCACAGGCTATTAGCGTGCTGACAGATCCGGCAGACTGCGGTCCGGTCACGCTCGCGTTGCCGCAAGACGTGCAGGCTGAGGTCTTTGATTTTCCAGTCTCGTTCTTTGCCCCGCGCACACACCATTTCGTACGCCCGGGCGCGGATGCGGATAGCCTGGCGCGCGCAGCCGACCTGCTGCGCAGTAGCAAACGACCATTGATTATTGCCGGTGGCGGCGTTCTTTACTCTGCAGCAGAAAAGGAACTCGCAAGTTTCGCAGAGCGCTTCGGCATTCCCGTAGCGGAGACCCAGGCCGGCAAAGCTTGCCTGCACTGGGGTCACCCGCAGAACGTCGGGGCAATCGGCGTGACCGGTACTCAGGCGGCCAATGAACTCGCCGAGTCAGCAGACCTTGTGATTGCGATCGGCACACGCCTGCAGGACTTTACGACCGGTTCGGGCCTGCTTGTACGGCGGCCAGACTGCGCCATGCTAAGCATCAACGTGTGCCGGTTTGACGCGGTCAAGCGCGATGCCTTGGCGGTATGCGGCGATGCACAGCGCAGCCTCGTTGAATTACAGGACCGGCTCGGCGCATGGTCGGCCGACGCAAACTGGTCGCAAAAGGCCGCCGGTTTGCGCGACGAATGGGACCGGGTGTATGCAGCGGTGACCTCTGACACTGGCGCAGCCAGGCCCAGTGATGCGCAGGTACTCGGCGTGATCAGCGCAACGTTCCCCGAGAATGCGACGGTGGTCTGTGCCGCTGGTGGCCTGCCCGGCGAATTGCACAAACTGTGGCGCGTGAGCGACCCCGACAACTACCACGTTGAATACGGCTTTTCCTGCATGGGCTATGAGATCGCCGGCGGTTTGGGCGTGAAGCTTGCGCTGCCCCAGCGCGATGTTGTCGTCACGGTTGGCGATGGCAGCTACCTGATGCTGAACTCGGAAATCGCTTCCTCGGTCGCGCTCGGAGTCAAGCTGATTATCGTGCTGCTCGACAATCGCGGCTTTGCCTGTATCAATCGATTGCAAACCTCGCTTGGTGGCAAACCCTATAACAACCTGCTGGCCTCGAGTTACACCAGCGACACGGCGCCTCCGATTGATTTCGTAAAGCATGCGAGCGCGCTTGGCGCACTGGCAAACAAGGTTGCGAATCTCGATGAACTGGCCACAGCGCTCAGGCAGGCAAAAAATGCCGAGCGTACGAGCGTGATCGTTATCGACACCGACCCCGTCGCATCAACTAGCGAAGGTGGCACCTGGTGGGACGTACCGGTCGCTGCAACGAGTGACAACGCCGCGGTGAGTGCTGCCCGTGAGGCCTACAAGAATAAAACCCAACAGCGTTAGGTAGCGCTGCAAACTATAGCGCGGACACTTCACTATGAACGTATCAATAGGCATCAACCCGATTACCTGGAGCAACGACGACCTGCAGTACGTCGGCGCGAACAACTCGCTGGAAAAGTGCCTGCGGGAAGCCGCGGCCGCTGGCTACGCCGGCCTTGAACTCGGCCACAAGTTTCCGCGTGACCCGGCAGTTCTCAAACCTTTACTGGAGGAACACGGCCTGTCGCTAGTGTCGGGCTGGTACAGCGGTGAATTGCTGCGCCGCAGCGCCGCCGAGGAAATCGGCGCCATTGGCAAACACGCTGACCTGTTGTGCGCAATGGGCTGCAAAGTGCTTATTTTTGCGGAAGTGACCGGCTGCATTCACTCCAACAAGGACATACGGCTGTCGCGGCGTCCAAACCTGCACGCCACGCAGTGGCAATCCTTCGGCGAGCGTATGTCAGCGGTGGCCGCCTATTGCGCCGATCGGGGGCTCGCGCTGTGCTACCACCACCACATGGGTACCGTGGTGCAGTCGCGCGCCGATATCGACGCATTGATGAACAGTAGCTCGGATGAGGTTCGCCTGCTCGTCGATACGGGGCATGCTTACTTTGCGGGCGCCGATCCGGTACAGCTGGTTGATGATTACACCGGCCGAATTGGTCATGTGCACTGCAAGGACGTGCGTGATCCGGTCATGCGCCAGTGTCAGAACAGGGACAGCAGTTTTCTGGATGCCGTGCTTGATGGCGTATTCACAGTGCCCGGTGATGGCGACGTGGATTACGAGCGCTTTTTTACGGCACTGCGCAAGGCCGCTTACGAGGGCTGGATCGTAGTGGAGGCGGAGCAGGACCCGGCCGTCGCCCCGCCCGATTACTATGCCAGCCTGGGGTACAGAAATCTTGCTCGCCTGAGCGCCGCCTGAACGCCGCTAGTTTCCTGCAACCACACCGCTTAATGCATCGAACACGCCAGACGCAGCCGCGAGCATCGGGCTGCCATCGATCAGCGCCTGCTCATTGGGCAGGCAATCGTTGGTACGGCCGCCCGCTTCTCGCACAAGAATAGCGCCCGCCGATAAGTCCCAGGCACACATGTGTGGCTCGTAGTAGCCAATTAAGCGACCAGCGGCGACGTAGGCAAGGCTCAGGGCGCCGCTGCCACTGCGGTGAAACATGCCATCGGCGTGCAGCAGCCGGCTCAAGGGTTCGAGCGTCGCTTCCGGCGTCACGCGCGTTGAATAGCCCATGCTGACGAGCCCCTGGTCCAGCGATGTCACCTGTGCGACCTGCATTGGCCGCCCATTGAGCGTTGCGCCGCAGCCCGCCTGGGCCGCGAACATCTCGTCCAGCGACGGATCGTAGACTACGCCGAGCTCAAGCTCACCGCCGCGAAAATAGGCGATCGAAATACACCAGGTGCGCATGCCACTCACGAAAGGCTGTGTGCCATCGATCGGGTCGACAATCCACGTACCCGCCCCTTTGCTTCCGGCAAAACTGTCACTGCTTTCCTCACCGAGAAAACTGTCTTCGGGATACGCCGAAGCAATAGCGGCACGAATCAGTGCTTCTGAATTAACATCCGCTTCGGTCGCCATATCCTGCACGCCCTTGCTGCGCACCGTCAGGCTGCTCAAGTTAGAAAAATATTCGAGCGCAAGCGTGCCTGCGTCGCGGGCCACATCACAGGCAAACTGCAGCCGCTGGCTATCAGCCGTCATCCACGGTTCCTCGTTCGATTCGAAATATCGGGTTCGCGCACTGTCGGCTGATCGCAAAACGCTTCGCTGTTACTGGCGTCTTGATATCAACAAGCATTTCATCCAGCGCCGGTAGCGCTTCAAACAGCAGCACGTCAATCTGTCCCAGGTCGTTGTCAGCGCCGCAGTCCGATGCAAATGTTGCAGCGAATCCGCTATTCGAAATCGTCTCAGATACGCGCTGATGTTCGCACTGCGACGCTGTACTCACCCGAAAAACGGATTCGGGTGCAAGACCAACAGACGCATCCGCCATACCGGCAAGCGCCGAGCGAGGCAGTTGCAGGCTTGAATTTATATGGCCATCCTCGTGCATCTCGAGCGCCAGGGTGCCAACGTCCGCGAGATGCTCTGCATGGAAAACATAGTGGTTTTTGCAATAGTCTGTTGCATCGTCCGTAGTGCACGCGGTAACGCAGGCTGCTACGGCCAGCGTACGAACAATACCTTGCAGATATGACCTGGTATCAGTCACTCGCTCTTACCTTCCACAAACTTGATGCGAGTATGACAGAAACAACGGACGCGCCGACCCAGAAAATAATTGGTGTGGAATAGTCGTAGAAGTACACTGTTGGGGCGCTGTCTCCGAGGGGAAAGACAACGCGAATTTCAGTGTCGTAGATGAGCTTGCCGCTGATATAGTCCTGCAAACCCGCCCCGAGGTAGCTGAAAATGCCGATGAAACCCATCGCTGCGCCCGCTACCTTCTTCGGTGCAATATCGACGGCAAACAAGCCACCCAGCGAAGCGAGGATACCACTCAGGCCAAAACCATAGACAATCAGTGCCGCCGCGAGGACAAAATTGTTTGCAGGACCATAGAAAATAACAAACAGCGGCAACAACTCCATGAGCCCAAAGATCAGATTTGTCGGCGGTCGCCGCGCATCAAACAATTTATCGGACACGTAGCCGTAGGCCACGCAACCCAGGATACCTGCCGCGGTATTGAGAAAAATAAACAGGTTGGCGTCGAACAGGTCGAAGCCGCGGATTTCCTGCAGGTATACATTGCCCCAGCTGTTGATCGCGTAGCGCGTGATGTACATCGTCGAACTGGCTAGCGCGATAACCCAGATAGAGGGAATCGCAAGCACTCGTAGCTGGTCCTTAAAAATACTGCGTACATCATGACTGGCGGTACCGCGTAGACCGCTGTCGCCACGCCATTCTGCCACTGACGGCAGGCCGAGTGTCTGCGGCCGATCCTGCAGGAAGTAATAGACAAGACCTGCCGCGATCACGCAGATAGCCGCAGGGACCCAGAAACCGAATTGCCAGGGCAGTCCCAGCCCCTTCGGCGGCATAGCGATCAGAAAGGCGATACCCAGGTAGGTAAGCCCTTCGCCGATCGAATGCGCCGTGCTCCAGAGACCGTAGTAACGGCCGCGCTCGGCATTGCTGAACCAGTTGGCCAGGGCTACTACGCAGGCTGGCGCGCCAAAGCCCTGGAACCAGCCATTCAGCACCCAGAACGTCGCCGACAACCAGACGACCGTCGACATGGACATGCCGAAGTTCATCATCGCCGAAAGAAACAGCCCTGCTGCAAAAAAGCGTTTTACGTTGGAGTAGTCTGCAAGCACACCGTTGCTGAACTTACCCAGCGCATACCCGTATAACAGCATTGAGCCGATCAGACCCATTTCCTCGGGCGTAAAAATGCCCCCGTCCATGAGCGGCTTCTTGACCACATTCAGTGCGAGGCGGCAGACGTAGCCAAGACCGTAACTGAGCGTAATAACGAAAATAATATTACGTCGGTGCGTACGGAACTCCGCGTCGATCACGGCCGGGTCCGTGATCGGTGGCGCATCCTTGCCAGCCGCGAAAAAGTTTAGCAACGACTTCATGTATCAGCTCGACAGACAAGCAAACTCATGTCCACGTGCGCCCGTTATTGCGCCGTCGCACGTGGATCGTATCCTGTGTAGACCTCAAGGCCCATCGCCGCAGCAATACGCTCCCACGGAATCATTTTGAAGTTCTGCCGGCCTTTCGGCGCAATATTTCGGCCATCCTGGACCACCAGCATACCGTGCGGAAACTGCGGCCCCAGGTTTGCGCTCGTGACATCCAGCCCGTCTGTTTCCGAACTGCCATCAATGCCAGTTTCCTCATCGGCAACCACGTAAAAGAGCCCGAGGAACCGATTGTCGCCCTGCCGCTCATAAATAGCGTAGTTGTCAGCACCCTGGTTCGACGCAATCAGGTAGCCGGCACCGTCTTCGCCGTACAGGATTGCGAGACCCTCAACGTCATCAGTCAGATTGCCGCCATCAGTGCGATCAATAATGCGGCGTCGATCACCACCGTCCGGCTCGGCCGAGTATTTCCAGATCCCGACATCCTCTTCGCCGACATACAGGTCTCCGGTTTCATCGTCGGCAACACAACCTTCCGTTTGTGAGTCGAGCTTGAATTCACGTACTTGCTCTAGCGCAACCCGACCATTAGAACGCTCTGCCAGTCGCCACTGCCTGACGACGCCATCAGTGTCATTGACGAACACGTAGTAGCTTCCATCGCGCGGGCTCCGATACATGCACAGGCCGTAAGGGTCAGTCATGCCGGTCGGCAGGATTCCGTCGGCAATATCAACCAGCTGCCGAGTGTTTTTGTCTATCCTCCAGACGCTGATGCTGTCATGGGTGCGATTGCTGCCCGCGACGATATCCACAGCCTCCCCGCCGAGCATAAAGCCGTAGCGAATATCGGCGTTATTGATACGCCCGTCTTCGCGCTCCTGCACCAGCGCACCCTTCATATCGTAAACATTGATGCCACGTTTTTTCTGCGTACCGATGACGAGGCTTTTCGCAGGGTCTTCCGGATGAACCCAGATCAGAGGATCATCGGCCGCATCACCGTAGTGCCTGACAGGGACAGTTTCGTTACTCGGAGAAACGGTCCTGGCCGTGGGCACGTCCAACACCGTTGGGTCGTAGGCCGCCGCAACCGGCAACTCGAGAGCGGCAGCAATGCCGCTCCAGCTTACAAGCTTGTAATTTGTCGGCTCGCCACTGTTATCGTCGTCGGCGACAACCAGCATACCCTGAGGGTATGCATCACTGAGCGGCAGGCTGACTGCCGCCATGCCCTCGGTTTCTTCGGTGTCGTCAATCGCACCCGAACCGGTCACGCGAATGGCGCCAAGATGTGCGTGGCTGTCCAGGTCGTAAACTTGCACGCGATTAACGTCCGCATCCGAGACCAGCAAGTAGCCACTGTCACCCTGTTCATAGAGGGCAACACCCTTAATGTCCCCCTCGAAGACACCGTGCGGCTGGGCCAGCCCGATGTATTCGACCTCAGCTTCAGACTCCGGCTCAGCATTGAGGCGTGCAACGCCGACCGTTTCCTGCGAATAGTAGACTGCTCGCTGCCTGTCGCTGGCGGCGCAATGCGCGGCGCCTGGACCCACCGGTACCGAGCGAATCAAGCGGCCTCGCACTTGCTCGCCTGCCGTATGCAGTTCCCACTGCTGCAACATGCCTTCACCTGCGGCAAATGCATAATATTTGCCAGAGATGGGGCTCACATAGAGACACAAGCCCTCAATCTCCGCTTCCGTTGGCATGGGTGCCGAGACCTGTCGCAGGCTGTCCCCGTCCGTCACGTAAGCAACCAGTTCGGCGGCTGCCGCATCGTAGCTAATTACGAGGCTTTGCCGTTGCCCCATGTACGCAAAGTTGTAGCGAACATCGACCAGCGTTGCCGGGCGCTGGTCCGCGCTTGCGAGACGTTCGCCGCTCAGGGAATACAACTCGATCCCGCCTTGTTCGCTGCTGCCAAGAATGCGACTCTTGGCAGGGTTCGACCCGTTAATCAGGATGGCCGGATCATTCGCAGAATCAGTGCGGGTAGCCGCAGTTTCTGCGGTCGCAGTGACCGCTTGCGTCGCAGATGGCGCGGCGCTACCCGCCTCGCGCGTTGCCAGTTGCGCTTCGCAGGCACTCATCAGGATCATGGGCGCAAAGAGTAAGCTACTAATTCTCATATGAAAAATCCCGGTTTATCGATACGTTTCGAGACCCCTTGCGGTCCCCCCGTCGGTCATTATGGCAGATTTTGAAACAAATTTTCTATTTTTGTAGCATATAGAAATTTCTGTTCCAATCTTTATAATACGGATGACCCCTTCAGTGTAGACAGGACTTATTGCAATGAAACGAAACGCCGCAGGCACGCTCTTTCTGGTTGTTCTATGCGCGGCATGCAGCGCGCCGCAAACCACTACGCCCGCCGCCGATAACAAGGCCGAGCATGTCGGCATCCTGATTTTTGGCGACAGCGGCTATCACCCTGATTACCCGGACCAGGACGATTACGAAGACCTGTTCACCGAAGAACAATACCTAGAGTCCGAATGGCAGGACTGGCTTGAGGATCATCGTCCGGTTGACGAGTACGAGCCGCGACCGTTCGCCGTCTCCCGGGTTACAGGCCGCATCGTACCGGCAACCGGAATGCCGGGCGTCGCCGGTGCTATGCGAAATTTTTGCCGTGATATTGCGACCTGCGATTTCGGCGTGCTGGTCGGCGATAATATTTATCCGTCAGGCGCCACGCTGGGCGCCGACGGTGTGGATGATGCGCAACGCTACAAGGACATGTTCGAAGACCCGTACGGCAGCATGGTCACCTCGCCTGATACTTACCAAACCTATGTTGCCCTGGGCAATCATGACTGGGAGACATCACGCGAAGGCGGCTTCGCACAGATCGCTTACCTGGAACAGCAACCCGGCGTCTACATGGACGGCCCTTTCTATTCGGTGAAACCCGCCGGGGCGAAGGGTGATGTCGAACTCTTCGTTATAGACACCAGCATGCTTCTGGCGTCGGTGCCGGTGCGTGAAGACTCGCTAAACCCTGACGGGTCCGAAGGTTCCCTGGGCAATATCGAACCACCGAACTATTTCGTGGAGCCGCTGACGGATGCCGAAAAGAATCAGCACATCTGGCTCGAGAACGCACTGAAGAACTCAACGGCGCGCTGGAAACTGGTGCTCGCGCATCACCCAATCTGGTCATCGTCAGGCAGTAAGTTCGAGCAGGCACGTGTTTTGCGCAAGCTGATCCTGCCGGCCATGTGCAAGTACGCCGATGCTTATATTGTTGGCCACGAACACACGCTCGAAATACATACTGACTCCTGCGCCGCAGCGCTGGGTGAACCCACCGCCAAACCGCTGGTTCAAATACTGTCGGGGGCCGCATCGAAACAACGCCCTTTGCACACGACATTCATGCAGCACCAGGAACGGAAATACCCCGAACACAGAACGGTGTTTGCCGAAGGCATGGTGTGGGGCTTTTCGTATCTCGACTTGCACGGCGACACGGCCAGCCTGAAGATGATGTCAGTTCCCGACAGCGGCGGCTCTGAAATCGAGGTGTTGTACGACTACACTTTCGAGCGCCGATCAGCAGGCAACTAGTACCCTGTGCATTGCGCGGCGGCGCCGCGCTGCCGCGGTCTCTAACTCCGGGCTCTCGCTGCGGCCTGGTTCGGGCTGACAAGCCGGCCTCCCTGCGTTACCGTTGCACGACGGTATCGGGAGCATCCATGAAAGCCACGCACCTTGCACTGCTGCTATTTTTCACCGCGCTTGCTGCCTGCACCGAAAAGTCAGCGGACACCGCGGACCTGATACTAATCAATGGTCGCGTCTACACGCTCGACTGGCCACAAGCCGCGCCGGACGGCTCCCTGCACCACAGCGCACCGCATGACCAACACGGCTGGCACCCGGACGCCGAGGCCATTGTGCTCGCCGGCGAATCAATCCGCTTTGTTGGCAGCAGTCAGGATGCACTTGAATTTCGTAAGCCTGAAAGTCGCATTGTCGACCTGGCTGGCGCGACCGTACTGCCGGGCCTTGTTGACTCTCACACCCATGTGTTCGAACTCGGCGAGCAGATTGATCGGGTCAGTCTCGTCGGTGCAGACACTGAACAGGCGGCCGTTGACCGCATTGCGGAACGTGCAAAGACTGTTGCAAAGGGTGAATGGATCATCGGGCTTGGCTGGGATGAAGGTGCCTGGGCAGACAATTACCCGGACAAGGTCTTGCTCAGCACCGCTGTGCCCGACCACCCGGTTCTGATGCGTGGACTGCACGGCTTCGCTGACTGGGTGAACCAGGCGGCACTCGATGCAACCGGAATTAATGCCGATACACCCGTACCCGTGGGCGGGGAAATGCAAATCGGCGAAGACGGTACCCCGAATGGCCTGTTTATTAACCGAGCCGTTGAGATCGTTCGTGCCGCGATGCCGGCACGCACAGAAGCTGACATGCGCCGCCAACTCCTGCTCGGCCTGCACAAGATGGCCGAGGACGGCTACGTTGCTGTGCACGATGCTGGTCTGCCCGCCGCCGAAATGCAGATTCTGCAGCAACTGGAAGATGAAGATGCCCTGCCAATTCGTGTATACGCAATGCTTTCATTGCGTGACGAAGAACTGGTACGTCAATGGCTGGACAAAGGTCCGGACCGGGACAACAACAGCATGCTCGTCACCAGGGCGGTCAAAGCCTACTACGACGGCGCGCTGGGATCGCGTGGCGCGCGGCTGCTGGACGACTACAGCGACCTGCCCGGCCACCGTGGTATCAGTGGCGCCGGCTACGGCTTCAACGAAGCATTGACTGCCGAGGCGATGCGCGCAGGATTCCAGATCGCCATCCACGCTATTGGTGACGCTGGCAATCGCGAAGCAATGGATATTCTTGAACGTGTTATTAACACTGCGCCGGAGACCCGGCGGCTGCGTCATCGCATTGAACATGCCCAGGTACTTCACCGGGACGATCTGCCGCGGATCGCTGAACTGGGCCTGATCGCGTCCATGGAACCGCCACACGCCATGGAAGACAAGGACTGGGCAGAGCAACGGCTGGGTGCCGAACGAATTCGGGGCGCTTACGCGTGGCGCTCACTTCGACTCAGCAACGCCGCCCTGACGTTCAATTCCGACAATCCCGGCTCGGATCACAGCATCTTCTACGGCCTGCATTCGGCCATTACTCGCCAGGACAAGGCGCTGCAGCCAGAGGGCGGTTGGTACGCACACGAAGCACTCAATGCCGAAGAGACCGTGCGCGCCTACACCGACTGGTCCGCCTATGCGAGTTTTCGCGAAGACGTAAGCGGCAAAATCGCGCCCGGCCGCTGGGCCGATCTTACTGTCATGGACATCGACCCGTTTGTGCTCGCCGACGACAGCCCCGAAGACCTGCTCAAGGGCAGGATCCTCATGACCATTGTTGCCGGCCGCATTGTTTATGAACGCGAAGGCGGCACGTTCTGAACACGTGCCACGCTGACACAGGCCTGACGGTCAGCGTTAGAGGCCGGAGCCGTCCTCGGAGTATATGACCCAGATCTTGGTGTAGCCGTCGGTATCCCAGACGCCCGTCCATTCCTTCGGAATAGTTACCGCCTCACCCGCACGAATTTCCTGCACGCTACCGTCCGATGAGGTCAGCGTGACGCCACCTTCAATGAAGTACATGAACTCATCCACGCCATAGGGCTCGGTGATCTCCGAGCGCGTTTTGCCCGATTTGTACATGCCCGATGCGAACTTCCCGTCACTACTGAGCAAGGTGGTCACGTCCAGCGTGGTGTTGTCGCCGTGCTTGCTCTCAATCATGTCAGCACGCTGAAAAATTTCGCCTGTGATATCTGCCTTACTGATCTTGGCAGGCTTGATGACGGCATCACCGGCATGCACCGAGAACGCAAGAACCCCTAGCGCAGTGGCTGCGGCGATAATTAGCTTTTTCATGACTTCTCCTTGGTCAGACTCATTTCTACAGGTATGCAATGGCGAGGTAGCCGAGAATACTTATCGCCGCTGCGATAAGCGCATACGGAATTTGTGTTAAAGCATGTTGCATGGGTGTGCAACCGGTCGCCTGCGCAGTCAGCACGGTTGCATCCGAGTAAAAGCAGGCATGGCTGCCAAAAGTACTGGCCGACAGTGTCGCTCCGATAACCACGGTCATGTCAGCACCGAGGTTATTGGCGAGCGTTGTCACAATCGGCAGTATGATGACGAAAAAACCCCAGCTCGAACCCGTCATGAACGCCACAAGCCCCATGGTTGCAAAAATTATCGTCGGCAAGAGCTCCGGCGTCAGGTAAGGCTGCACAGTTGCAACAACATACAGCGGTAAGCCCAGTGCGTCGTTAACGTCCTTGAGAATAAAGGCGGCCACCAAAACGCCCAGTGGCTCGACCATAATCTTGAACCCATCGATGACGGTATTAAACGCGTCGGTGAAATCCAGAATTCTGAGCACCAGGATCAGTGCAATAAAACCGAACAGGCTGACATAGATGCCCTTCAGGAAATCCTTGTCGAACCAGAACGTGAGGACCACAAGCGCTACCATGGGCAACACGAACAGCAGCGCATTCGGAGTCAGGCCTTCTTTGGTCTTGATCGCACGATTTGCCTGTTCGATATGCGCCGCTTCAGGCGGCACCGTCACACCCGTTGTCTCGGCCCGGACGTCAGCCGTCTTCATCGGGCCTAGTGACGGCAGGTAACCGGCAATCACCACAGGAACAATCAATACCGCCACCCAGGCATAGAGCATGTAAGGAATGGCGCTGATATATACAGCAAGGCCCTGACCTTCGGCAGCGAGGCCATTGGCCACCAGCAAACCGCCAAAGAAAGCACCCCAGGTAGAGAACGGAATGATGACGCTGATAGGGGCGGCGGTCGAATCGACAACGTAGGCGAGCTTCTCACGCGCAATGCGGTACTTGTCAGTCAAGTCGCGCATTGCGGAGCCAACGGCCAGAGAGTTCAGGTAGTCGTCGACGAACATCAGAATGCCGAGCCCCCAAGCCGCAAACAAGGCACTCTTCTTGCCACGCACCCTGGCGGCCATGCGGGCGGTAAAAGCGCTGGT
Source organism: Gammaproteobacteria bacterium (assembly GCA_030425905.1). GTDB lineage: Bacteria > Pseudomonadota > Gammaproteobacteria > Steroidobacterales > Woeseiaceae > UBA1847. The sequence continues at coordinate 24,253 of JAUHZT010000002.1, read as the reverse complement.
TGCCCCGGTGCGGATGAGAAGACCTATAAGACTTCCCATGAATCCGCAAACCAGAATCACCCAGGCAACATCTTCATCGGTCATCACACGGATCGAGGTCTCGGCAAATCCCTCTACGAATCCTGTGCCATGCACTATTAATAAGCCGACGAGAGCTCCGGCGATCAGTGATTCGATCGGACGACGCGTCCACACGGCGAGCATGAAGACGATTAGCGTGGGTACCAGCGAAATAAAAGTCGGGTCGTCCATTGGATCCTTTTGGCGCGACAGCGCCAGCACAGTTTAAGAAGACATTCAGCCGAGCTGCTCGTTAACAGCACGGTAAGCCGCATCGATCGCGCCGTTGACATAGGCATAAGCGGAAGCATCGGAGTTAGCGATCGATATTCGCCCCAGCGGCGCCGCGCCCGCAATATGCGGCCCCCTGGAAGGTCCGTATTCCGCCGGGTCTGACAGGTCGTTGTATTCGTAGGCGTAGCCATGCGGCCAGCGATTCACAGTGAGCGCTGCAATGTCACGCTGCGCGTCAAAGCCACCGGCGGAGAGCGCTCCTTGCATCTGCCTTAGTATGGCCTGCTCAAAGTCGTCGAAACTCATCTCGTACAAGCGACGTCGCCCGAGCCGGTGCTGTTCACGCGCAGTCAGCCCCCGGTCCGGCACCGTCGGTACATAAGTACCGTGCACGACCGTGGGTTGCGACGGGTCATCGGTAAAGGCATAGCCGCCCATGCTCACCGGGAAGTCGAGGGTGAATGAATGCATGAGTTCCGGCTTGGGTATCGAGATTCTTGAGAAACCAAGCTGCGCAAAGGCCTGCCAGTTGCGAATCGCCACACTGACATAGACCAGCGGCACTTTCGTTGCGTAGGCAATGGCATCCGCCTGCTCTTGTGGCAGTTCAGCGCAAATGTGCGGAATAATGTCGTTGTAGCACGCAAGCACCGCATGCTTGCCACGCACCCGGTGCACTTTGCCCTCGCGCACGTAGGTGACATCCACGTGCTTCCCGCCTTTGCCGTGGCGCACATTGACGGCAGTACTGTTCAGGCGAACCCTGCACCGCGAGTCGGGTTGATCGAGCTGCGTATAGTCAACTTTGGCGAGAACAATGTCTTCCATCGTGGAACCGGGCACAGCGTCCGGTACGAGCTTGCGCACGAGCAAACGCGCAATGCTGGCGTTGCCATCCGGGAAATGAAAAATATAGGGTTCATCGTGGCCGGAACCCTCCCCCTCCAGCGCGCCAATGCCCAGCTGCTGCGTGCCGGGCATCCCGGATCGATACGCTTCCAGTGCAGACAGCGCATCCCAGCCGATGCCCCACAGTCCGCGCGCGGTATCGCGGTAAAGCAGGTAAACCTCTTCGGTGACGCCGGCGTCATGTAGCAGAAAGTCCCGGTAACTCACCGAGCGCAGATAACGAATCTTCTCGTCCCGATCAAGCGCCGGGAGCGGATCCTGGCGGACATTGAGCAAACCTGACAACGAGTCCCGGTCGCGCTTGCTCAGCGGGTATTCTGCAAGCGGATCTTCTCCAGCCTGGCCCTGCGTAAATTCCAGGGAGTCAATCGCCGGCAGCGTCACATCCCTGCCGTACCCTTCCTCGCTGAAGTACATGCCTGAGCCAAGGCCGGCCCGGGCAAAGTACTCCCTGTCAAAATAATCATAGAAACGCGCTGTATCGATACCGAGATCAACAAGCAGTTGCCTCGCAACGGCAGAATACTGCCCCGGGGTGTCGATGGACTGGCTCCCGCCATAGCCGATCAATTCGTGGCCGCCAACCTTGAATTCATTGCGTTTGGCATGACCACCGAAATCGTCATGGTTGTCGAGGACAAGTATGCGTGCGTCGTTGCCTGCCTTCTGTCGAAAAAAGTGCGCGGCGGACAAACCCGAAATACCGCCGCCCACGACTACAAGGTCGTATTCTGCATCGGTCAGCGCTGGCGGGTCCGGGTAGCTGGCGCCAGCCCAAGAAACTGCGTGCGCGACTTCGAACGAACCAACGTGGCTACCGCGCAAGCCGGTAAGCTGCGGCGGATACGGGGCAGAATTTTGTGCGGCCAGTATCTCGAAAGGCGCTAGCGTGCTACCGGCGACACTGCCAATAGCCACGCCGTTCAAAAAGTCACGCCGGGTAAACTTCATAGACGCTGCCGTCATCGGATTCAGGCCACAGCGTACACGCGACCGTGCATTTTACAAAATTCAAATTGTTGCCCGGCTGGTAGCGGCGCGCTGGCGACGCTCGCACTTCTTCCCGGAGGCATTCCGTGATGTCGGCCTGTTGCACCAGCTTGCCGCTTGCCGATAATCCGGTCGCAGAGTATCTTCAGGGTCCCTTGCTCATTTGTGAGTCCGGTTTGGCGAATATGTCAAACTGGCGGACCGCAATTTTCGCGTTGTCGGCAGCCAGGCTGGGTTCCGACATAACGTCAAGCGGCGCACTAATAATAAAAACCGCACTGCCAGGAGGAAAAGCATGTTCGGCAAGAAGCGAAGTGACGACGACGATACCCCAGTGGCCGCAAAGCCTGCCAAGGTTCCTGATCCCGACGTACGCAAGCGTAATGTCTCTGTTATCGGCCCCACCCTCAAGTTTAAAGGCGAGCTTTCTGCCAACGAAGACCTGATCATTGAGGGCGAGATCGAAGGTTCAATTGCGCACCAGGACAAGAACCTGACTATCGGCCGCGAAGGCCGCGTTAAAGCCAACATCCATGCAAGCAGCGTGGAGATCCTTGGCAGAGTTGAAGGTGACGTGCGCGGCGACGAGGTAGTGCGGCTGCACAAGTCTGCCGTCGTTGAAGGCAATATCTATTCACCGCGTATCATGATGGAAGACGGTGCAAACTTTTCCGGCTCGATAGACATGAGCATGAAGAACGCGAGCCTGATGCATTCCGAAAAGAAGCAGGAAGCGCTGAAGCGCGCCAACCTGAGCTTTGCGGATACGCCCGGGCAAGCACAAAAGATTACACCCTGAGTGCCAGCGCTGGACGTACTCAAACTCTGGCAACGCTGTTCAGGCACAGCCATTGGGCGCTGGCTGTTCTCCAGGCTGATATGCTTCAAGGCACCGTATTTTTCTTCGGTGCGACCAATGCTTGATGAACTGGAGGTGGGGCACGCTGTTGCCCGTATAAAGAAACGGCGTGCGGTTCAGAATCACATCGGCACTGTGCACGTAATTGCTATCGCAAATCTGTGCGAGTTCATTGCAGGCACCCTGACTGAGGCTTCCGTTCCGGGTTCGATGCGCTGGATCCCACGTGGCATGAACATCCAGTACCTCGCGAAAGCGGCGACCGACCTGCGCGCAACCGGCACTCTACCGGCTATCACGGCACGGGAACCTCACGATGTTGTGGTCTCAGTTGACGTGCTGGATAGTGCCGGCACCGTTGTCGTGCATGCTGATATCACGATGTACATTACACCGCGCAAGACGGCGCAGAGCTGACAGCGGCCAGCTCCGCAACCTCTTGAGCCCGGCCAACAACTGGCCGGCCGGTCATTTACAAGCCGAGATTCTTGACGCTACCTTCGAGTTTCTGGCCTTCCATATCGTAGACGGCGCAAACAACCTCACGGTCATCGGCAGCCCAACTTTCAACCGTGGGGTACATCGAAAAGATATCCAGCGCCGATGATTCGTAGTCACGGCCGACAAACGGCTCGAAGCGCGCCATGCACTCATCGAATGCCAGGCTCGACATCACCTCTTCGTCAGGATACTCGGCCAACGACAGCGTCACGATGGCATAGGCCTCGTTGTCGTGTGGCTCTGCGCAGGGTACACCTGGCAAACTTGTAATCTGTTCATCGAGTGAGCCCGAATCATCAAAGCAATCGCCAGCCCGGACCTGGAACGCGTCGACGCTGCCGGCATCAACAATTGCACCTGATCCGTCGCGATCAGCTTTGGTCATTACACCGTAACCGACGACCCCGAGCCCCATAGCCGCATATACAAGTAGTTTTTTCATGGCGCCTCCGTCAGGCCAGCCTCTTGAGCGAAGGGCACATTGTCCGCAGCCAGACACGTTGGGCAAGGACGCAGGTCTCGGTTCCGCGCCTGACAGCGCCCTGCGTCCGTTGCGCAAGCCGTAATACACGTCCTGCGCTGTTCTGTCTTCAGCCCCTGGCCCAGTGCTATTGTTTGCAACTGACGCCACCGACAATTGCCTGACGGCCGGGAGTGAAAAGTGAAGAGCGCGGATGAAATGTTTCTCTGGAATTGCTGGTACGCAGCGGCCTGGGACCACGAGATCGGCGTTGGCCAGAAACTTGCGCGGACCTACCTCGAAAAGCCGGTGCTTATCTACCGAGGGGAGAGTGGCAACTATGTCGCACTTGATGACCGCTGCTGTCATCGGGCAGCGCCGCTGTCAATGGGCCGGGTAGAGGGTGACTGCATCCGCTGTATGTACCACGGCATGAAGTACGACGCCGACGGCGTATGCATCGAAATACCAGGACAGGAGCATATCGGCAGCACTCACCGGGTCCGACGATACCCGTTGGTGGAGAAAGGTCACCTGCTGTGGATCTGGATGGGCGACCCGGATCTTGCCAACCCGGACGACATCCTGGATTACGAACCTTTGTCGGATGAGCGCTGGACCGGGCTGCCCGAACAGGCGTACATGCACTACGATGCCAACTGGATGTTGATCGTTGATAACCTCGCCGATTTTTCTCACCTGGCCTTCGTGCATACAAACACGCTAGGCGGTTCTGAAGAATACGCCTACGTGAGCACCGCTCAGGAAGTCGACCAACTCGAACGCGGCTTTCGCTTTGTCCGCTGGCACAAAGACAGCGCGCCACCGCCCTACCATCAGAAAGTGAGCCCGGAAGGCGGCGCCCGCGTGGATCGACGTAACGACGTGCGCATGCTTGTGCCCGGCGTCTTCTTTATGGAAACGACGTTCGCGCCGGTCGGATGGGACCCCGATTCCGGCGACTTCAACGGTGTGCGACAGTATCGCAACTGTCAGTACATGACGCCGGAAACCCGCAGTACCTCGCATTTTTTCTGGAACTACCTGCGGGACTTTCGTCATGACGAGCCCGAGGTGTCGATTTCGTTGCGCGACAGCCTGCTGGAAGGTTTCATGGAAGACAAGGTGCTCATCGAGGCCCAGCAAAAACTGCTGGAGATCGAGGACCCGTTCCAGCCACGCTTTCTCCAGGCCGACGCAGCGTTCTCGCACTTTCGTCAAACAATGCAAAAGCTGATCAACGAGGAACGAAAATCCTGGCCGCCCGCAAGCAAGCCCATTCGTAACCAGATTCTTTAGGCAGACTTGACCAGCCGCTGTAGCCAGTGCTGCAATGGATGAATGGATGCAGCACTCGAAGCCCTGACACAGCGTTTCATGAGCCAGGCATCGTGGGTGGTGCTGGGCGGCGCCGGCATGAGCACCGACTCGGGCATCCCGGACTACCGGGATGAATCCGGCCAGTGGAAACACGCTGAACCAATCCAGTTTCAGGAGTTTGCCGGGCACGCGCTATGCCGTCAGCGCTACTGGGCGCGCAGTTTTCTCGGCTGGCAGCGATTTTCAAGAGCAAATCCGAACGCAGGCCATGAGATCCTGGCAAAGCTCGAATCGCGGGGCAAGGTAGGCGCTCTGATCACGCAGAATGTCGATGGCCTGCACCAGGCCGCGGGCAGCCAGTCCGTGATCGACCTGCATGGCAAACTCGACACCGTGCGGTGTCTTGATTGCCTGGTGCAATTTGCGCGCCTGGAATTTCAGAAGTCACTCAAGGACAGCAACCCCGACTGGCACGCCCGAGTTTTTCGTTACCGCGCGGATGGTGACGCCGAGCTGGCCGAATCCAGTCATGAGAGTTTCATTGTTCCAGGCTGTCCGCATTGCGGAGGTATCGTCAAACCCGACGTCGTGATGTTTGGCGAATCTGTCCCGCGCGCGCGAGTAGAGACCGCGATGGCGGCAATCGACCAAGCCGACGGTCTGCTGGTCGCGGGGTCTTCGCTGATGCTATTTTCAGGGTTCCGGTTTGTACGCCGTGCCGTGGCGAGCGCGAAGCCCGTTCTCATTATTAACCAGGGGCATACGCGCGCCGATGATATCGCGACCCACAAATTCAGTGGCAATTGCACGGTTGGCCTTGATCACCTGCTGCGCGCTGTTGACGGGGCAACCGCCCGCACCATCGCTCGCTGAGGTTCTGGAACGCGAGCCTTAGTTGGCGACATTGATGATGATCTTGCCGCGCGCATGGCCGTTCTCGGAATGCTCGATAGCCGCCGGAATCTCGCCGAATGCGAAACGACTGTCGATGACTGCCGTAACTTGCCCCGCGCTCATGTACCCGGCGATCGTTGCAAGATCATCCTTGTTGAGTTGCGCCAAGATCTTATTGAAGTCCTGCTCGACAAAAGGGTCGAGCAACAGCATCTTGACCGGACCGATCAAGGGCCCGACCCAGTCGCCGGCGGGGCCACCCACCATCACGTAGACGCCGTCGTCCTTGAGAACCTGGCGGTTCGACAACAAGGAATGGTTGCCGACCATATCAACAATCAGGTCATACTCTTCGCCGCTCTGTGTGTAGTCTTCCCTCGTGTAGTCAAACACATGATCCGCACCGATCGACTTGACCATTTCGACATTGCGAGAACTACACACACCGCTCACATGCGCGCCCATTAGTTTCGCAATCTGTACCGCGAACGTGCCCACACCCCCCGACGCCCCATTGATCAGCACTTTCTGGCCCGCCTGCAGCTTGCCGCTGTCTCGCAACGCCTGCAACGCGGTGACGGCCGCTATTGGCACTGCCGCCGCCTGCTCAAAAGAAACTGACGCTGGTTTCTTCACGATTGCACGATCCGCAGGTACAAGTACGTACTCGGCAAACGCACCGGAACGTCCACCGAACACCTCATCACCCGGCACGAATTCTGTGACATTCTGCCCTGCACTTTCGATTGTCCCCGCAAAGTCCACCCCGAAGCGCGGGTCCTTTGGTGCTCCAAGACCGCTTCCCAGGCGCATGATATACGGCGAGCCGCGCATATAGTGCCAGTCGAGCGGGTTTACCGACGCGGCCGCCACCCTGACCAGCACTTCGTCATCGGCGGGTACAGGCTTATCAACGCTTACTGTCTGCAAGTCTTCCGGCGAGCCGTAACAGTATTGAACAACCGCCTGCATAACAGGACGCTCACCCGTTGCACCCGCTATGGGAACGCAATCGTCTGTTTGACTGATTACATAGCCCAGGCAGGCGATCGCCAGGATGAGAACCCCGAGGATGCTATTCAAAATCTTGTAGCGCAGTTTCATATCGCCTCCACCCTTTTCGGGCTAACTATGCCCTATTGGCATACTCATCAGAACGCAGCATAGGGCATCATGCAACAAAGATTTAGTGATGCATTGATGCAGCGCCTTTAATCGCGCTACAAAGTTGCGCTTCAGTCTTTCGAGATTTTCAGATTCCAGTCCGGCCCGGATGCAATTCCAAAGCTCGCCGCGTAGTTACCCTGGTTAAGCGCCAGCGATACCCGGTTTAAACTATTCAGATACAGGAGCGGCTTGCCGAGAGGGACCTTGCCGAACATCCGGAAGTACGGCAGCGATTGCCTGAGCACAATCCGCTCGCCTTCTGAAATTTCAATCGACAGGTTATCGCCAGGCTCAAGCCCGAGTTTCGCAAACGTCTCGCGATCGATGTTGGTCCAGATGTTGCCGAATTGTGGATCGAGAATCTCGATATTGCCGAGCACAACACCATCGCGGTAGCTTGGCTTCTGGTACGCAATAGTGACCACCTCAGCGGGCAATTGACGGCCAACCTCGGCAAACGTAATGACACCGGACGCCAATCTTGCGCCGGTATAGGCGTACACGTCGCGACCGTGAAACGTGTACGACTTTTCAGAATTTTTCAGCCGATTCACGGCTTCATCGATTTCCCGCACAGCGTCGATACCAAGTTGCTCGGCCACGGCAGTCAGGCTGCCGTTGTCAGGTGAAACAAAGTAATGTCCTGATTGCGTCCGCAAAACGACAGACTTGCGCGGCGTGCCAACGCCCGGATCAACGACGGATACGAAAACCGTACCTTTGGGCCAGTACTCGGCAACCTGTGCCAGCCGCAGCGATGCTTCCCAAATATTGAATGCGGGCACTTCATGCGTGAGATCGTAGATATCGAGGTCGGACGATACGCCGACAGCCACGCCCTTCATCGAAGCAACGGCTGCGTCCTTAACACCGAAGTCCGATTGCAGCACAAGCGGATCGGCCGACCAGGCGCCGGTGCTTAACAGCGACATAATAACAGCGCACGCAAGTTGTACTCTTCTCATAACGACCACCTCCGGGCTAAAAAAACGGCCGGGCACTGTTGTGTACTCGACCGTGTAGTTGTAGCTCAGTATAGCCGCAGAGACGAGTCAGGGAACAGGCCTCCTCACGCTGCCGCCAAGCGTTCTGGCTCAGATCACAAACATATCCATGAACTCGTTGACCGGCGTGTTGTGCAGAGTATCCGCATCCTTGCACAGGCTGAAGATGGCGTCGCTACGGCCTTTCGGGAAGCGTGTAGCCAGATTGCTCTGGAACTTCGCTTCCAGCACCGGAATACCCTCGTCACGCCGCCTGCGGTGGCCAATCGGATATTCAATCTCAACCTTGTCCGTGCTGCTGCCGTCCTTGAAGAATACCTGGATGGCATTTGCGATCGAGCGCTTGTCCGGGTCGTGATACTCCTTGCTATAGCGCTTGTCCTCGAGGATCTCCATCTTGCCGCGCAGTTCGTCGATGAGCGGATTCGCGGCATGGAAATCGTTCTCATAGTGCTCTGCGACCAGATTGCCGAATATCAGCGGCACCGCGGTCATGTATTGCAGGCAGTGATCGCGGTCAGCCGGATTGGCCAGCGTGCCTTCCTTGGAAATGATTCGGATAGCCGACTCATGCGTCGTGATGACGATTTTCTCAATCTCGTCGAGACGATCCTTGACCTCGGGGTGTAAGCGGACCGCTGCCTCGCAAGCCGTTTGCGAGTGAAATTCGGCGGGGAAGCTGATCTTGAAAAGAATATTCTCCATGACGTAACTGCCGTAATCGCGCTGAAACTTGAATTCGCGATCTTTCTTGTCCTTGAGCTTGAGATCGGCGTTGGTATGGCTGAAGGACACGTCGTAAAAGCCCCACTGCGGTGCCGTCAACACACCGGGTATGCCCATTTCACCGCGTATTGACATGTCGGCAAGGCGGACTGCGCGGGAAGTCGCATCACCTGCGGCCCAGGACTTGCGTGAACCCGCGTTCGGCGCATGCCGGTAAGTACGCAAGGAAGAACCATCGACCCAGGCCTGGGAAATTGCCGCCATGATCTGTTCGCGGTTGCCACCCAGCATATGCGTAACAACAGCGACCGACGCAACGCGTACCAGCAAGACGTGACACAAGCCAACGCGGTTGAAGCTGTTCTCAAGCGCCAATACACCCTGAATCTCATGCGCCTTGACCATGGCTTCAAGCACGTCGTTCATTGTCAGCGCGGGCTTGCCATGCTCAAGATTCCGCTGCGACAGATGATCGGCGACTGCGAGAATGCCGCCGAGGTTGTCCGACGGGTGCCCCCACTCAGCGGCCAGCCACGTGTCGTTGAAATCGAGCCAGCGAATGATGCAGCCGATATCCCAGGCGGCTTTCACTGGATCGAGTATGTACTGGGTGCCTGGTACGCGCGCGCCATTTGGCACAACCGTGCCGGGCACCAGTGGGCCGAGATGCTTGGTGCACTCGGGAAAACGCAGTGCCAGCAAACCGCAACCAAGGGTATCCATCAGGCAGTTGCGTGCGGTATCCATTGCCTCGGCCGAATCAATCTTGTAATTGATGACGTAGTCGGCGATGTCCTGAATGACCTGATCGTAGTCAGGGCGTACGTTGGATTCGACATTTGAACTCATTGAATAGGGTTTCCGTTCTGGGGGTTAAAAAAAACAGGAATGGCTTCAGCGGTCGGCCAGCGGTGTTACGGTGCGCGGAGCAGGACCGATGTATTCGGCATTGGGACGAATGATGCGATTGTCTGACCGTTGTTCAAACACGTGCGCCGACCAGCCCGTGGTCCGCGACATCACAAATATTGGCGTAAACAACTTCGTCGGAATACCCATGAAGTGGTAGGCGGACGCATGGAAAAAGTCCGCGTTGCAGAACAGCTTCTTCTCGCGCCACATGACCTCTTCGCAGCGTACCGAGACCGGGTATAATACTTCGTCGCCAGTTTCCTCGGCCAGTTTTTCCGCCCAGGACTTGATTATGCCGTTGCGCGGATCAGACTCTGTGTAGACAGCATGTCCAAAGCCCATGATTTTTTCCTTGCGCTGCAGCATGCCCAGAATGGCTTGCTCTGCTTCGTCCGGCGAACTCCACTGCTGAATCATTTCCATCGCCGCTTCGTTTGCGCCGCCGTGTAGCGGGCCGCGCAATGAACCAATTGCGCCGGTGATGCAGCTATGAATATCGGAGAGGGTTGATGCACAGACACGTGCCGTGAACGTCGAGGCATTAAACTCATGTTCGGCATAAAGAATCAGCGACACCTGCATTACCTGTTCATGCAGCGCGCTTGGCACCTTGTCATGCAGAAGATGCAGAAAGTGCCCCGCAATGGAGCTAGCGCCCGTATCCATGCTGATCCGCACACCGTCGTGGCTGAATCGATACCAGTAAGTAATCATCCCTGGCAAGGTTGCGATCAGCCGATCGGCCGCATCTTTTTGCTGAGTGAAACTGTCTTCCGTTTCGAGATTGCCGAGAAACGAAACTCCGGTACGTAGAACATCCATCGGATGCGCCGTTGCCGGTATCCGTTCCAGCACTTCACAGAGCGCGGGCGGCAAGTCGCGCAAACCGGTCAGCTTCTTTTTGTAGTCATTCAATTGCTGCTGATTGGGCAACTCGCCGTTAAAGAGCAGGTAAGCCACCTCTTCAAACTCACAGTTTTCCGCCAGGTCATCAACTTCGTAACCAAAGTAAGTCAGGCCGGAATGGCCCATCGCGACTGTACAGATTGCCGATTTACCGGCTATCTGGCCGCGCAACCCGGCGCCGCCCGCTTTCTTGTCAGCCATAGTTATCTCCTTTTACTTCTTTGTTCCGAACAGTTTGTCTAGCTTCTGTTCGAAGTCGTGATAGCCAAGAAATTCATACAGCTCGTCGCGCGTCTGCATGCTCTTTATCGCTGCACTCTGGGTGCCGTCACTACGGATGGTACGAAACACGTTCAGTGCCGCCGCATTCATTGCACGAAACGCCGACAACGGATACAAGGCCATGCGAATATCGACCTCGGCCAGTTCGCTTGTTGTGTACATTGGCGTCATGCCGAATTCCGTAAGGTTCGCAAGCACAGGTACCGAAACCGCATCAGTAACTTGTCGGTACAGACCGATTTCGGTCATCGCTTCCGCAAAAATAGCGTCTGCGCCGGCTTCCTCGTAGGCGCGAATCCGCTCCAGCATCGGCTCCATTCCTTCAACAGCCAGCGCATCCGTCCGCGCCATGACCACAAAGTCCGGGTCGGTTTTCGCGTCCACCGCGGCCTTGATCCGGTCCACCATTTCCTGCGTTGAGACTATATTCTTGTTTGGCCGATGCCCACAGCGCTTCTGACCCACCTGGTCCTCGATATGCACGGCCGCAACGCCTGCGCGCGTCATTGACTTGATCGTGCGCGCAATACTGAAAGCACCGCCCCAACCGGTATCGATATCAACCAGCAACGGGACATCGGTTGCGCTCGTGATTCGACTTGCATCCTCCAGCACATTGTCGAGCGTAGTCATTCCCAGATCAGGCAAACCGTAGGACGCATTGGCAACACCAGCGCCGGATACATAGATAGCCTGGAAGCCGACTTGCTCCGCCATCAGCGCCGCGTAGGCATTGATAGTGCCGACAATCTGCAGCGGCTTCTCCGCTTCCATTGCCAAACGAAACCGTTGGCCAGCAGATGTACTCATGTGTTTTCTCCATTGGGCGTATCGATAAGATGTTGTTCGAAATTTCGTCGCGCGTTGCGAATATGCCGGCGCATCAATATCTCGGCCAGCTCGCCATCGCGATCGCGAATGGCGTCAAGAATCATCTGGTGTTCCGCCAATGCGATTGCAGGGCGGCCGATACGGTTCGAAAACTTGTATCGGTAAAGCCGCATGAGCTGGTAGTGGTCTTCGCACAGGCTAATACGCAGTAGTTCGTTTCGGCTGCCAACGGCGATGCGAAAATGGAAATCGAGATCGCCTTCTTGCTTGAAATACTCGGCTCCGTCCTTGCGCTGGATTTCCTGCTCGTGGCGCTTCAGCAGCACTTCGAGCTCCTGAATCTCTGTGTCGCTCATATTGGCGGCAGCAAGGCGACTGGTCATACCTTCGAGCGCTTCGCGCACGAGGTAGAGTTCGACCAGTTGCTGGCGAGACAGGGCCACAACCCGGGCGCCGGCATTGGGCGTATTGATTACAAGGCGCCGACTTTCGAGCCGCCGCAGAGCATCGCGCAATGGCCCCCGGCTGGTCCCGAAGCGCCTGGCAAGCTCCGGTTCGCGAAGTTTTGTGCCCGGCTCGAGATCGCCTGTAACGATTGCATCCTGCAGTGCTTCAAAGACGCGGGCGGACAGGTTTTCGTGCGCTGGCTGCAATGCCTGAACCAAGAAAAGGCTCCAAATTGTTAACAATTATGGCGAAGTGGCGCGATTATGGGCCCTCAATCGCAATTTTTCAATCCAAATGTTAACAATATGACCTCAGGCAGTACGTTTTACCCTGGGCCTCTGGACTCAGAAGTCTTCAGCCTTTGTCACGCTGCGCCCAGCGCACAGTCGATGTCTTCATAGGGCAAACCCACGTACTGTTCCGCCATCACCCGGTGCCCCGCTTCAGAACCCAGGTAGTAACTTAGCTCCGAATCCATGAACCGCGATAGCGTCGAACCGTTCATACCCTGAACGTCTACGTCACCAAACTGGTGCAGCATATTGGTCATCCACCATGAGAATCGCTCGCCGTGCCAGACGCGTCGCAGGGCTATTTCCGAGTAGTGCGCAAGGCACTTGGCGTCATCCTTCGAATAGCGACGCACCAGTAGCCTGTAGAGTGTCGCGACATCCGAGGCGGCGAGGTTGAGCCCTTTGGCGCCCGTCGGCGGCACTATATGAGCCGCATCACCCACGAGGAAGAGATTGCCGTATTGCATTGGCTCGCAAACGAATGACCGTAGAGGCGCAATACTTTTTTCCAGGCTGGGACCCATCTGCAAACGTTCAGCACAGGCCAGCGGCAGACGCTTCTTGAGTTCGCTCCAGAACCTGTCGTCGGACCAGTCCTCAACTTTCTCTGCGAGCGGCACCTGGAGGTAGTAACGGGATCGGGTAGAAGAACGCTTGCTGGCCAATGCGAAACCACGTTCACTCTTGCAGTAGACGATCTCGTGACTGACAGGCTCAGTCTCGCTCAGCAACCCCAGCCAGCCAAACGGATACGTTCGCTCATGCTCGGTGCGCTTTTCCGCCGGGATTGTCTGACGCGCAATGCCATGAAAGCCGTCGCATCCGGCAACGTAATCGCAATTGAGTTCGTAGTCTTCACCTTCATGTTGAAACATTACTGACGGCTTGTTTGATTCTACAGAGCGAATCTCCGTTACCGCCGACTCATAGAAGGTTTCAAATCCTGCGGCTGATCGTGCCTCCATCAGGTCACGGGTAATTTCCACTTGCCCGTAACAAACAACCGTGGAGCCGCCCGTGCAACGCGCTATATCGATGCGTTCCTGCTTGCCGTTAACCGAGATATTGAACCCTTCGTGCACCTCGCCCTCGCTGTCGAGACGGCTGGCAGCACCGGCCTCGCGCACGAGTTCAACGAAACCCTGCTCCAGAATGCCGGCACGTATGCGCCCGAGTACGTAGTCACCACTGGCTCTTTCGACAATGACATTGTCGATGCCCCGTCTTGCCAGTAGCTGTCCTAGCAGCAGGCCGGCGGGTCCGGCACCAACGATCGCGACCTGGGTATTCAGCGTTTTCATGAGCTCGCCCCTGAATTCTCAAAGATTGCGAACCGGAGTGGCAGCAATACCTTCGCTGATTGTCCGCCACGCTGCCGGGGCCGTGAATTCAATTTCAGCACTATTAGTTGTACTATTCAGTCAATCCTGAATAACAAACACATACACCAGGCCGCAACGCGGCTGCTGCCGAATCGCAAACTGATGAAATCCATCCCTCATTTTGGTCTGTACGGCGAAGCCTCTGTCGAACCCGAGCATGAGTTCGTGCACATCGAGACCATTGCAGCACGGAGTACAAGCAACGACTGGCGCATCGCAGCGCATCGACACAGTGCACTTTTTCAAGTCTTGCTCATAGAAAACAAGGCGTTTGAGGCAAGCCTGGATGATCAGCAGTACCTGCTGCCCGCCCGCTGCGCCATCACAGTGCCGGCCGGCACTGTGCACTCTTTCACTTTCAAGCCGGACACCCGAGGCCTGATCCTTTCGGTCTCGGATAATCTCTTCCGTGGCCGCAATCCACACGGCTCCCGCGAATCATTCGAGTCCGTCATACAGGCCGCGCAGATCGCACGCTTCGAAAGGGATAGTGTACTTTTCGGTCAACTTCGCGACTACATGTCACGCCTGCACACCGAATTTCTGAACCAGAGCATTGGCTCCGAGCTACTGCTGCAATCATGGACATGTATCGTTCTGATGAGTATTAAACGACAGCTCACCAGCCAGCATCGCGGCAAGCCGCATCGGCATTCCAGCAATGCAATGCTGGAGAATTTTCGCCGTTTGGTCGAAGAGAATTTTGACCGTCACCTGACGGTCAATCAGTACGCGCGTGCACTTCACACTTCGGTTTCCAGCCTGAATCGTTGCTGCAGGGAGCACCTTGATCAAACTGCCAAACTTACCATCCAGAATCGGCTGCTGGTTGAGTCCAAGCGACGTCTGATCTACACCAGCAAGCCGGTCGACAGCATCGCTGCCGACCTGGGATTCAAAGACCCGGCCTACTTTTCACGGTTCTTCAAGAAACTAACCGGGTGTCCGCCAGGTACCTTCAGGCGCGCAGCGCAAAAAAATTAAACGGCCGGAATAGCAGGCGCAGCGCTTACTCACTTGTTGGTCAGTCGGCTCGCGGCAAGTCAGCTTCTACTCAGGGCTCACGCGCAAAAAGACTGCCACCCGATTCGGCTGCGCTGGCACGTTCCCTGAAGGCCGCAAACAACTCCCTGCCAAGGCCATGCTGCACAGGCGCGATAACTTCTGCTTCGCGAGCCGCAATATCATCGCCCGCGACCTGTAGTGTGCCGGAACGCACATCGACCGTTACAACATCGCCATCGCGTACCTTGCCAATGAGCCCACCGCACATCGCTTCGGGGGTTACCTGTATCGCCGCCAGCACCTTGCCGGACGCACCGGACATGCGTCCGTCTGTCACCAGCGCTACCTTGAAGCCCCTGTTCTGCAGCACCCCAAGATAAGGAGTGAGTTTGTGCAGCTCGGGCATTCCGTTGGCACGCGGCCCCTGGTATTTGAGAACCGCGACAAAGTCTCGCTCAAGCTCATCGTTGTTGAACGCGTCTATAAATGCCTGCTGCGAATGAAAAACGACAGCCGGAGCCGTGATAGTGTGGTGGTCCGGATCAACAGCCGACGCTTTAACGATAGCCCGACCGAGATTTCCCGATACCAGTCGCAAGCCGCCCTCCGCAGCAAACGGCGCCTTCGCACTGCGCACGATGTCGGTATCGAGCGATGCGTCTACCACGGCCCGCCAGCCCAGCGTACCACCTTCTACGTTTGGTTCTTTGCAAAAATCCGCCAGCCCCGAACCGAGGATTGTCTGGACGTCATCGTGCAGCAGCCCTGCGGCCAGTAACTCAGACATGACAAAGCCAAGCCCGCCAGCGGCGTGGAACTGGTTAACGTCGGCAAGACCATTGGGGTAAACGCGACACAACTGGGGTACGACTTCCGAGAGCTCTGAGAAGTCCTGCCAGTCGATAACAATGCCCGCCGCGGCCGCGATAGCAACAAGATGCATCGTATGATTGGTCGAACCGCCGGTTGCCAGCAGTCCAACGATGCCGTTAACCAGCGCTTTTTCACTGACGATCTCAGCCAGCGGGCGATAGTCTTGGCCCAAATTTGTTCCTGATAAAGCCACGCCGACGGCTTCCTGCGTGAGCAGGTCGCGTAATTCCGTACCGGGATTTACAAACGATCCGCCCGGCAGCTGCAAGCCCATGAATTCCATGAGCATCTGATTGCTGTTCGCCGTGCCATAGAACGTGCAGGTTCCGGCGGAATGATACGAAGCGGACTCGGCAGCGAGCAATTCATCGCGGCCGATTTTACCGCTCGCATACTCTTCGCGAATGCGGGCCTTCTCCTTGTTGCCCAGCCCTGACACCATCGGCCCGGCCGGCACGAACACGGTGGGCAAATGCCCAAACGATAATGCACCGATTAACAACCCCGGAACAATCTTGTCGCAAATGCCGAGGCAAAGTGTCGCGTCAAACATATCGTGAGACAGCGCCACCGCGGTCGCCAAGGCGATAACGTCACGACTGAACAGTGACAGATCCATGCCGTCCTGACCTTGTGTCACGCCGTCGCACATAGCTGGCACGCCACCCGCTACCTGCGCGACCGCACCCCGGCTCGTAGCCGCTTTCTTGATAGTGTCGGGATAAGTTGCATAAGGCTGATGTGCGCTCAACATGTCGTTGTAGGCAGTGACGATGGCGATGTTCGGCACTTCGCCACCGGACAAGGCCTGCTTGTCGGAAGCACCGCTGGCAGCAAATCCGTGCGCCAGGTTGCTGCACGACAGACGGCTTCGCGATGGACCGTCGCTCGCGGTACGATGCATTCGCGCAAGATAAGACTGCCTGCTCTCAACACTGCGACGCTCGATGCGACGCGTAACTTCAATCACTGTCTTGTTCATTTTTTCTACCTAGGGCGCCCAGAATGTAAAAACCGGTACGCATTCTTGTCTTAGTAAATGTGCGACTGGCAGTTCGCTGTCTGCCGCGATAGCTTCCTCAAGCCGCGCGCGCTTCTCTGCGCCGAATATCAGCAACAGGATTTCATCGCTTCTTAGTAGTGCGGCCAGCGTCATACTCAATCTTGGGTAGGGACTGCTGGGGGTGTGAACCGGTAAGAACGATGCGCCACCTTCCAGATCAAGCCCGTCCTGCACGTTGTCGGCGTCAGGGAACAACGACGCAAAGTGTCCATCTGTACCCATGCCCAGCAGCGCCCCAGCAAATGGCTGCGGCAACTCTTCAATTTCCTTGTTCAGCGATGCGCAGCGACTCTCGAGCGAACAGGCAGGATCAAAGTAGGAAACAATCTTTGCATAACGTGCCCTCGACACGGCGAGTGACTCTCGCAACATCTTTTCATTGCTGTCAGGATGCTCAGGTGGGACCCAGCGCTCGTCGCTTAGCAGGACATCAACCCGATGCCAGGCAAGCTCCTTGTGCGAAAGATAAGCATAGACCGGCGCGGGCGAACTGCCACCGCTGACGATGAGCGATGCGCGCTCATTATGTTCGAGTCGCCGATGCAGGGCACTGGCGATACGCCGTCCTGCTGCCTGTGCCGCGTCCGAACGATTATCAAACTCAAGCAACTGCACGGCCTAGTTCTCCGGTTTCCAGGAGCGCCCGTCGCGATCAAGCAGGGACGATGCATCCGCCGGTCCCCAGCTCCCGGCAACGTAGGATGAAATTTTCTGCCGCGAAGTGGCCCAGCTATCGATGATCCCATCCACCCAGCGCCAGGCTGCCTCCACTTCGTCACGGCGCATGAACAATGCCGTGTTACCGCGCAGCACTTCCATCAGCAGGCGCTCATAAGCGTCGGGATAGCGAATGCCGAATGTCTCGGCAAAACTCAGGTCCAGCGACACGGGCCGCAGGTCAAAGCCGCCGGGACCCGGCTCCTTGGCCATAATGGTCAACTGCACACCCTCGTCGGGCTGCAAGCGAATTCGCATGAGATTCGGGCGTACGTTGAATTCCTGCTCCGGGAAAATTGAATGCGGCACGTCCTGGAACTGGACGACAATTTCTGAATGTTTGGACCTTAGTCGCTTGCCGGTACGCAGGTAGAAGGGAACACCGGACCAACGCCAGTTCTCAATTTCAAGTTTCAGCGCAACAAAAGTTTCGGTGCTGCTCTCTTTGCTTTCCAGCTCATCCAGGTAACCCGCTACCGTTTCGCCTCCAATTGCGCCAGCCGAGTACTGACCGCGCACTGTGCTTGTTTGCACGGCCTCCGCCGAAATCGGCTTGAGAGACCGCAGCACCTTGATCTTCTCGTCACGCACCGCGTTCTGCTCAAGGCTGGACGGTGGCTCCATCGCGAACAGGCATACGAGTTGCAACAGGTGGTTCTGCACCATGTCACGCAGCGCGCCCACCCGGTCATAAAACTCGACACGCCCTCCTACCCCGAGATCTTCCGCAACGGTAATCTGGACGTGATCAATAGCACTACGGCGCCACAGTGGTTCGAACAGCGAGTTGCCAAAGCGCAATGCGAGCAGGTTTTGCACGGTCTCTTTGCCGAGGTAGTGATCGATGCGATAGACCTGGTCCTCGGCAAAACAGGCGCCGACGGCGTCATTAATTTCGCGGGCCGACGCAAGGTCGCGACCCAATGGCTTTTCAAGAACAATGCGACTTGATTCGCTGATCAACCCGTTCGACTTCAACCCAAGCGCAATGGGCCCAAACAGGCTGGGCGCCGTTGCGAGATATGCCACCCGAACTCGCTGGTCGGCAACACCCAGCAATTCAACAAGGTCTTCCCAGTGTTCATGATCGAGCGCATTGGCGGCGACGTAGTGCACGCGTTGTGCAAAACGCTGCCAATGGGCCTCATCGAATTCACCTTCGCCGAGATTGCGTCGCAAAGCCTCCTCAACGCGGGACAGGTAGGACTCGCGGCTTAACGAGCCCCTGCTGGTTGCGATAATGCGACTGTCGCCGGTAATTTGCTCATCGCGATCGCGGTGATACAGCGCCGGCAACAGTTTGCGCATGGCGAGGTCGCCCGTGCCGCCAAAAATGACAAGATCAAACGTCTCGACCGGTATTAATTGGGCCATGGAACCCTCTAATTTCCTGAAAGTTTGCTACAAATGTAACAATCACGCATCATTTGAGTGGCAACTGTGCCTGATTTTCTGTAATTTTACTACATGTTGTCTAGAATTTCCGATGCCCTCCCCGCCTTGAGCCGCGCTGAGCAAAAGGTCGGTCAGTGGATCCTCAAGCACCCCAAAGAGGCGCTCAGTGCCAATCTTGCGCAGCTCGCGCGTGACTGCGGCACCAGTCAGCCGACTGTCGTGCGATTCTGCCGCCACGTTGGCCTGGGCGGTTTTCGTGAGCTTGGTCTGCGCCTTGCCGAGTCGATGAGTACGCCAGGTAGCCACCTGCACCGGGATGTCGACCTCGACGATTCGATTAGCGACGCTGCAACCAAAGTTGTCGACGCGTCTATCCAGTCGCTGGTCGACCTGCGCGCACAGTTGTCGCAAATGCCCATTGAGGCGGCTGCCACAGCAATGCAATCGGCACGCCAGATTGCGTTTGCAGGGCTTGGAGCGTCGGGTCAGGTTGCCTGCGATGCCCGGCACAAATTTTTCCGCCTCGGCATACCGTGTTCGACATTGCTTGATTCACCGACAATTCTGCAGTTCGCAGCGATCAGCGGGCCGCGCGATGTCTTGCTCCTGTTATCGCATTCGGGCCGCTGGCCGGAAATTACCCAGGCAGCCCGGGTCGCCCGCGAACGCGGCGCCACCGTTATTGCAATGACCTGCCCTGACTCCAGCCTGGCAGATCTCGCAACGCTGTTGTTCCCGTGCCGGGTATCGGAAGACACTAACCTGTTCACGCCCATGAGTTCGCGGCTGGCACACCTTGCCTTGCTTGACAGCATTCTCGTTGCGCTTGCGCTGCGCCAGGGGGATGCCGCCGCAGAACGATTGCGGCTTTGTAAAGACGTGCTCCGACCCACCACCCCAAACTTGCCGCAAGCGGACGACACCCCACCTGCCCGCTAGCGGCGTTCAGCCGCAGCCCACCATTTGGATACGTTCCGTACGCCTGCCTCGGTGCTCCTGGCTCACGGCTTGTGAGCAACGCCGGGCCGCAGCCCGGTACCCAGGCGCAGGTCCATTGGCTTTTAACCCACTGTTGGTATGATAGAGCGGAGGCGAATGCTTCGCCTTATTGGCGAGACGCCGCATTTCAGCCAACGCGGCGACTTACAATCTAGTCTGCATCCGGGGGGATTCGCAATGGATTTGTATTTTCGTAGCCGTCTAGTATGTGTGCTCAGTTCAGCCGCATTCTTTTTCACAGGTATCAATATCGCGAATGCGCAGAGCGCTGGCGCTGCTGATGAGTCTGACCTGCTCGAGGAGATTACCGTTACTGGGTCCCACTTACGTGGCTCACAGGAAACCGGCGCACTGCCGATAGACGTTATCGATCGCGATGAAATTGAATCGCTGGGAGCGCCGACCACCACGGACCTGATCAACGACCTCGTCATCAACACGAGTTCGGAAAATCGTTCGAACGCACTGGGCGGGCAGAACCGCAACACGGGCACAGCCAATGTAAATATTCGCGGCCTCGGGCTCGACAAAACCCTGGTTTTGTTTAATGGCAAACGCAACACAATCCACGCCACCTCGTCAGGCGTTGGTGCGTCATTTGTTGACATTAACCTGATCCCAAGCATCGCCATCGAGCGGATCGAAGTTCTTAAAGACGGCGCCGCAGCAACCTACGGTTCGGACGCGGTTGCCGGCGTCGTTAACTTTTTGACGCGCAAGAATTTCGTCGGGCTTGAGCTCGGCGGGAGCTATCGCAACCGGACAGCGTCGGCCAGCCAGGCCAATTATGACATCAGCGCCATCTGGGGCATGGAAACCGACCGCAGCAATTTGGTCATTGTTGGCGCCTACAGCGGCGTAGAACAACTAAACGGCGGAGATGTCGACTGGACGGTTGGGCAACTCGAAGCGAATCGCGGCGTTTCCTCGCTCGCGGCGCCGGGTGCATTGATCCTGACCCCTGACTTCACTGATGCTAACCAGGTGAACAACCTGACGAACTACATCACTTCGTTTGGCGCTGCAGCACCGTTTGCACAGGCATTGATCGGCGCTGGTGCACCCAACATCGACCCTGGCTGTGAGGCAACCGGCGGCATCGCCTTCAATGTACAGGGGCGTACCACGGACCTCGGCTACCCGCCGCAGTTTGGACGCTGCGGGTATTCGTTTGTTGAGTACTACAACCTGGCCGATGATCAGGAAAAACTGAATTTCTGGTCTACGTTTGAAATGAACATCAGCGATTCCGCGGAGTTTTATGCAGAGGCCGCCTACTACGCAGTCGATGTGAGCGACATCGCTAACTCACCGTCTTTTCCAGTTCTTCGCTTCGAGGTGATACCGGCCGAAAACCCGGGCAACTTTATCGGCGTGGATGGCATCTACCTTGGCCGGCCGTTCGGTCAGAATTACCCGATCAGCCCCTCATGGCGGGATTACAAGACCTATCGCCTCGTCGGCGGGTTTCGCGGCAGCTTCGGCAGCAGCTGGGATTACGATGTTTCGCTCAACTACAGCGAAAACAACGTCAAGGAATCCAGCCCGACCGTGTTGCAGCAACAATTTTCCGACGCACTGGACGGCCTCGGGGGGCCTGATTGCGACACGGTTAACGGCACACCCGGCGTAGGTAACTGCATGTGGTTCAATCCGTTCAGCACACGCTGGACAGACCCGGCACTCGCGAATGACCCAGCCGTGGAAGATTTTATGCGCAGTTCCAATGACCTCGACCAGACGTCCTCATTGCTGGTGTTCGATGCCGTATTTACGCGTGACCTCTGGTCAATGAATGGCGACATTGTGCGAGGCGCTTTCGGTGCCCAGTTTCGTGATGAAAGTCTGGAGGTCATTCGCAATCCGGAGGCCCTGATCCCCGATAACTTTATTTTCGTCGGCGGCGGCGCGAACGTCGA
This sequence comes from Gammaproteobacteria bacterium, assembly GCA_030425905.1. Taxonomy (GTDB): domain Bacteria; phylum Pseudomonadota; class Gammaproteobacteria; order Steroidobacterales; family Woeseiaceae; genus UBA1847. The sequence goes on along the minus strand of JAUHZT010000002.1, from coordinate 2,105 downwards.
TGCATCGCAGGACGTTTACGCCTTGTTTGGCGAATTGCTACTGCCACTTTCCGACACACTCGAAGCCCAACTCGCTTTGCGATACGAAGACTACGGCGACCAGACCGGTGACACACTGGACCCGAAAATCGCATTGCGCTGGCAGGCAACCGATACAATTGGGCTCAGAGCGACAGCCAGCACTACGTTCCGGGCACCCAGCCTGCACCAGCGTTTCAATCGTGAGACCAACCTGATTCCGCTGGGGGACGTGCCTATCGGTGGCGGTGCACCGGCCACAGGGTTCAAGGGCGCCGAAATTTCCGGCAATCCCGATCTCGACCCGGAGTCAGCGACAACCTTCAATATTGGCCTTGTGCTGAGCGACATCGGCGGCTTTGACATGACTATCGACTATTGGAACATCGCGTTCGAAGATGTCATTTCAGCCGAGAATGCACAGACCAAGGTAACCATAGAAAATGTACTGTGTAACGCACGCACCCCGGATTGCCGGGACCCGGACATCTTGCGCAACCCGCTACCGGGCGAAGACCCGAACGACAACCTGCAGCATAGCGGCGAGATCAGCAAGGTCATCACCCCCTATGTGAATGCACCGACCATTGATACCAGCGGTATCGATCTCAGCGCCAGCATCAACTTCGATGCATTTGCGACTTCAACCATGACTTTTGGCCTCGAAGCCAGCTATGTACTCGACTACGACATCGGCGGCATCCCCGGCGTAGTCAATGGCGTAGTGACCACGGTTGATGTAGACGCCGCCGGCAACCGCAATGAAAGCAACATTGTCGGTCCCGTGCCGGAACTGCGTGCCAACAGCTTCCTGAGCTGGTTCAAAGGTCAACACGAGGCAAAACTGGTTGTGCATTACATCGATTCCTACAACGACGACAAGACGCCGCTGCAGGAGTACAACGCGACGATCGACTCATGGACAACGTTCGATATCTACTACAACTATCGCTTCGGTAATGGCCAGACGATATTGAGCCTGAACCTGACTAACGTGGGAGATGAAGATCCACCCTTCGCCGATCAGGACCTCAACTTTGATGCTCGCACTCACAATCCGTTCGGGCGGCAGTACCAGATCGCTTTGCGTCATGACTTTGGCTACTAGTTGAAGCAAGCCGGCTGTCGGTTCAGGCCGCGACACAAGATAACGAGCCACTCCGCGCCGGCTTGCGCGTCAAAGTTTATAGTTTCGCCAGAGTGTGTTAGAAACCCAAGCTTCTTGAGCTATCTTCGGCTCGGCTGACAAATGGGGTCTCTTACTAATGCGTGCAATTATTCTCGCGCTCACATTCTTGCTCACGGCTATACCGGCAATGGCCGAGACGATCGCCGTCATCGGTACCGGCAATGTCGGCGCCGCGCTTGGACCCCGTCTTGCGGCTGAGGGCCATGAAATTACTTACGGCTCTCTCAAACCTCAGCAACAAGCCGTTCTGGACCTGGTTTCCAGAACCGGCAAGAACGCAAGCGCGAAAAGTCCGGCCGACGCAGCCGGTAGAGCGAACATCATAATCCTCGCTGTTCCGGGCAAGCTTGCTGAACAGATCGTGCTCGGGCTCGGCGACCTTGACGGCAAAATTATCATTGACCCAACAAATGCCCCGTTGAACCCTGATCCTGCCTTCAAGCTGCCGCCGAACACATCTATTGCTGAATTGATTCAGCAAGCAGCACCGGGGTCACGGGTGGTAAAAGCATTTAATACGCTGCCCGCACAACACATGGCCGATCCTTCAAGTGCGTCCGGACCAGTTTCGATCCCTCTCGCGAGCGACAATGATGAGGCCAAGGCAGTTGTTGCCGAACTCGCCGGCAGCATTGGTCTGGAACCGATCGATGTCGGCCCTCTCGAACACGCGCTGTGGGTCGAGGGAATGGCTAACCTTCTGATAAGAAATATGTTTAGCTCCCGTCAAACGTTTGGCTTTTACCTTCGACCCGCGCCTTCCGCTGCGAAATAACTAATCGTTTGCTTTGAGTACTTCAATGTCTTCGATCAGGTGCTTCACGGACGAAGCACTCAAACCATTGTAGATACCACGTATATGGCGATTCTGATCGACCAAGAGGAGGTTCTCTGTGTG
>JAUHZT010000218.1 GCA_030425905.1 Gammaproteobacteria bacterium | reverse complement strand
GTATGCGGCAGGTCGGTGGTGCCGTCAAGCACCAGCACGGAACCCGAGTCACGCAAGCCGTTGATCGCATCGCTGGTACCCTGCACGAGCAGCACATCGCCCGCCCGCAGCCGTATCAGGTTGAGATCGCCGGTGACCTGCGAACTCGGCGCGCGTGCGCGATGCAGCGCGAGCGGCATCAACCCATAGCTTGCCGTAAACCGGGCCGCCGCCAGGCTGCGAAGATGCAAAGGCGACCCGCGTGTGATGACGATCTCGGCAAGCTGCTGGCCTTCGGCCTTCAGTGGTGTTTTTTCGTCGACCGGGTGCTCACTATCGGAAATATTGAACAGCGTGGCACCGAGGATTTGCTCGTAATGTTTCAGGTTTTCAGGCGAGTCCTTAACAAACAGGCGGTCGCCCGGCTGCAGGACAACCGATGGGAGCTTGGCAAGAAACAGGGAGTCGCTGCGCTGAATCTTGTCGACGCGCATGTTGCCCTCAGCTTTGGCGAGCACCTCCGAAAGCGTCGCGCCGTCACAGAACCCGCCTTCCTTGACGTTAAGTTGCGCGCTGAAAATTCGCGGCGAGGTATCGGCCATTGGCGGCGCCCGGTCGGGTAACAGCCGTGGCGCAACGAGCCACAAGAACAGAACACCGACGCCACCGACTATCGCAACTGGCAACACCCATTCAAACATCGAGAACTCGTGCAGGCCGAGATCCTGGGAAATACCGACAACCAGCAGGTTGGTCGACGTGCCGATCGTCGTCGACATGCCACCGATAATGGTGGCGAGGCCCATCGGCAACATGACACCGGACACCGGAAACTTCGCCCGCAACGACGCACCGACGAGTATCGGCATTAACAGCACAACAATCGGAGTGTTGTTCATGAATGCACTTAGAACGGCCGCGGCTATCAGCGTGGTAACCAGGGCCAGCACCGGGCGCGTGGCCCAGGCTCGGCTGACAATATTCGCCAGCGGCTGCAGCGCGCCGGTTGTTTCGAGCGCCTTGCCGACCATCATCAACGCACAGATTGCGACCAGCGCTTCGTTGCCGAAGCCAGCGAAGAACTCGGTTGCGCGCAACACAATGTCGCCGTCGCGCTGGTACGGGAACAACGTGAACCCGCCGACCAGCAGAATCAGAATCGTCAGCGACGACGACTCAAGTGGAATTCTGTCGCGCGTAAACAGGAACAGCGCGACTACGGTTAACAACAGTACGGCGACGCCGTGAGCATCTAGTGAAACTGGATCCAAGAGGTCCCTCTCCCCCCTCGTAATCGTAGACCGTATCCTAGTTTATAGGCGCTCCGCAACGACATAGTTGCTTTCACCGGCGCTTAATCCTGCCCAGCAACGCATGTAGAAGTTATTGAATTTATTATAGTTCCAGCTTGCAATCGAGAGATCTCTGCGAAATTCATGGGCATCGGCAAGCGTCAGCAATGGCAGCAGGTTCAGGTAACGAAAATCGGCAGATGCAGCCGGAAACAGCGACCAGGGCGACATCACCAGCAGATTCCTGTGACGCAGGGCCGAGCGCCGTACAGCGTCGATCCAGCGCTTTTGCCAGGCAAGCTGCAAATCATCTTGCGCGCCTGCGTAGCGCGGGCTACCCGCGGCGATCGCCGGCAGGGTTTCCGCACGCCGGGCGACCTGCATCGAGCGTTGCACCAGCACCGAGCGCAAGGTCACAACCATGTTTGCAACTGTTCTGAGTGTACCCAGACAGGCCGGGTCCAGACCCGCCTGGGCGACCAACTGCCCTGTGCCCTGCAGACGCACAACGATGCGCCGGTTTAGCCATGCGTCCTGGCGCATCGCCGCAGTAGGCCAGCGCAAGGCCTCGAAGCACTCCTCTGCGGCATCAAAAAGCCGCACAGCTTCGTCGCACATCGCTTCAAGCGCGATGGTACCGTCGCTCGCCAGGTAATTTGCGGCGTCGAGTGAACTCATGAGCCATGCCGTTTCGCCGGGCACTTGTGTGCCGCTTTCCGGTAACACGTGTTGCGCCGGTTCGCTCGCAAGCAGGGAGCATGCGCTGCTGACAGCCGGACTGAGCGCAACGCGCAAATTATTCTCATGACGCAGACGCCATAACTCCAGCAACAGAACGGGATTGTTGAGCGTCTGCGCATCGAGCAGGCAGTTGACCACACCCGGGCCGAGCCGTCGCTGGCGCGCCTCCCACGCGCGCGCCGGTGCCAGGTCGGCCGCCGCGCAGGTAAGTTCGAGTAAGTCGCGGGGCGCGCCTGCAGCCTGCAAACCGACCGCCAATAGCGCGCAGAAACGCTCGAACTGTCGACTACGTTCAAGCGCGTCGCCCTTGAGCTGCACCCGAACTGCAACCGGCAACTGGCTTGTTAGCACATCGCCAAGCTGCCCAAGCATACGCTCGCGCACTGACTGAACGGTGAGCACAGCTCCGGCATGTGCGCTCAGCGTCAGGCCACACGCATGTGCCGTGGCGCCCGGTTCAGTTGCTTGCAGCTGTAACCTTGCTGGCATCTGCAAGGGCCCTCCGTGCGGCCCGGAAAACCAAAATGCTATTGTCCCGGGGACAAGCTGCGCTTGCAGTTACTTAACTGGGCAGGCTGCCGAGTTTTTGATATTGTCGCGACGCCTCCCTCCTCTCAGCCACTTTGCGGACCCGACTCTTGCGCCGACAGGACATTACCTTCGAAGACAAAGACCAGGCATTGCGCGATGACGTGCGCACGCTCGGTGCAATGATTGGCGAATTGCTAATAGAGCAAGGCGGCAAGGAACTGTTCGAATTTGTCGAGAACGCGCGGCTGCGCTCAATACGCCGCCGCGAAGAAAACGAAAAGCCCGGCGAAGAACTCGCGGCGCTCGTTGAGAACCTTGACCCGAAAATGGCGCTGGCGGTCATTCGCAGTTTTTCCACCTACTTCCAGATGGTAAACACCGCAGAGAAGGTGCACCGGATCCGGCGCCGCCGCGAGTACCTGCGTGATGTTGGTCACTATCAACCGGGCGGACTTGAAGATTCCCTGATCAAGCTGAAAGCGGCGGGCAAGTCGGCTGAAGACGTGCAGGAACTGCTCGATATGCTGCATATCGAACCTG